>JBBRLB010000064.1:0-35214 GCA_038231575.1 Opitutales bacterium
AGCACCCAAAGAAAGGGCGCGGCGAGGAACATGCCGTTGGCGTTGAGCTCGTGCGGCCAGAGGAAAGTGGAAGACGAGGAACCGAGGACGGAAGACGGCTCCAATTCTGGATGCGCGGCGGTGAACGCGTCGGCGATCGCGGTCGTCTCACTGCGGGTGAGGGTGCACACGGAATAAATCAGCCGGCCGCCGGGCTTCAGTGAACCGACGACGTTGTTGAGGAGCGCGAGCTGGGTGGCGGCCAATTCGCGCACGTCGTCCATGGTCGTCGTCCAGCGGGCGTGGGGATTGCGCTGCCACGTGCCGACGCCGCTGCACGGCGCGTCGAGGAGGATGCCGTCGAATTTTTGTTTGGTCGGGAGCATGCGGCCGCCATCCCAAAAATCGGTGCGGTAGTTGAAAAGCTGCGCGCGGCCAGCGCGGCGCTTCAGGGTGTCGATGCGGCGGGCGTTGCGATCGGTGGCCCAGACGACGCCCTTGTTCTTCATGAGGTCGGCGAGGTGGAGCGTCTTGCCGCCTTCCCCGGCGCAGGCGTCCCACCAATTTTCGCCGGGCTTCGGCGCCGCCGCCACGCCGACGAGCTGCGAGGCGAGATCCTGGATTTCGAATTCGCCGGTGCGAAACTGCTCGGTCTTGAACAAATCCTGCGTGCCCGTGAAACGCAGCGCATCGGGCGCGCGATCGGTCGGCTCGCAGGCGAAGAGGGATTTCGCGAGCGCGGCACTTTTGCCCGGCCGCGCGCGCAACCACAGCGCCGGATCGCGCTGGAGCTGACGCAGGTAGTCGGCCTTCGCTTCGTCGGGCAAATCGAGTTCGGTCCAGAGCCAGGCGGGCACGGCGCGGACGGCGAGGGTCTCCGGCTTGATGCTTTTCGGATCGGCGGTGAAGCGCTCGTGGAGTTCAACGGCGGATTCGAGTCGTTTCTGCGGCGACATTTTCAGATCGAGCCACGCGAACCAGCGAAAATAAACGAAGACCGTCTGGCTGATGTGACGCCTCGCCGGCGGCTGGAGGTAGCGGTGATTTTCGAAATAGAAACGCAACGCGGTGTCCGCGCGCTCGCCCGTGGCGACGGCGGTGAGAATCTGCGCGGCGTGATTAAGCGTGGCTTGGTCGGGCATCGGTTTGGAATCACTGAGACACAGCGCACGCGGAGTTCAAAGCCGCAATTTCTTCACCGCGCCGTGTCTCAGGAGTTCCGCCGCTCGAAAAAAAAGCTTCCGTCTTCGGGTCGCTTCGGGCGTGATGCCCGACGTCTCACCGATGTCCGCTGCCACGAAACGCGCCGTATTTTTGAGCTACGCCTCACAAGATGCCGAGGCGGCGACGCGTATCTGCGACGCGCTGCGTGCCGCGGGCGTCGAGGTGTGGTTCGATCAAAGCGAGCTGCGCGGCGGCGATGCGTGGGATACGAACATCCGGCAGCAGATTGGCGAGTGCGCGCTCTTCGTGCCGGTGATCTCGGAGGCGACGCAGGCGCGGCGCGAGGGATATTTTCGGCTGGAGTGGAAACTGGCCGACGAGCGGACGCATCAGATGGCCGAAGGCACGCCGTTTATTTTGCCGGTGACGATCGACGCGACGAACGAGCGCGGCGCGCTCGTGCCGAAATCGTTTCTCGCGGTGCAGTGGACGAAATTGCCCGGCGGCGAAAACCCGGTGGCGTTTGGCGAGCGCGTGAGGAAGTTGCTGGGCGGTTCTGCGGTGGGAGGGGCTTTACGCCCCGACGAAAGCGAGCGGCCGCGGGAGTCGGGGCATAAAGCCCCTCCCACAAAAATGCATCGTGCGTCATGGTGGCCGTGGGCCATCGCCGCCGTTGCGGTGATCGGCGTCATCGGATTTCTCGTCACGAGAAAATCCGAGCCTCCGCTGCCGCCCGCAAAGCCTGTCGCGGAAATAAAATCCCCCGCGTCCGTCGCGCCCGTGACTGCGCCGGCGGCATCCGACCAATCCGTCGCGGTGCTCGCGTTTACCAACATGAGCGCGGACAAGGACACGGAATATTTCTCCGACGGCGTGAGCGAAGAAATCCTGAACGCCCTCGCCAATAACCCCGCGCTCCGCGTGGCCGCGCGCACCTCGTCGTGTTCGTTCAAGGGGAAAAATGCGACCGCGGAGGAAATCGGCCGCGCGCTGCACGTCGCCCACGTGATCGAGGGCAGCGTGCGCCGCTCCGGCAACACCGTGCGCATCACCGTCCAGCTCATCAACGCCGCCGACGGCTACCACGCGTGGTCGGAGACGTTCACCAAGGAGCTGACCGACATCTTCGCCGTGCAGAGCGAAATCGCCGCCAAAGTTGTTCAGAAAATGTCCGGCGATTCGGCCGCCTCCACGGCTCCGGTCGTGCCGCTCGCCGCCGCGCCCACGCAGAACCTTGCGGCCTACGACCTCTACCTGCGCGGCCGGGCGGCGCAAACGAGCGAGACGGGCAGCGCGTCACGCCTCGAGGCCGTGCGGCTCTATGAGGAAGCGTTGCGCCTCGATCCGGGCTACGCGCTCGCCTCGGCGCGGCTTGCCCAGGTGATTCACGTATCTCGTGTCAACGGCTATGATCGCAGCGAGCAAAGTGCGGCGCGGGCCCGGACTGCGGCGCTCACGGCCGTGCGGCTGGATCCGAACCTGCCCGAAGCCCATCTGGCGCTCGCGCTGGTGCGGCAGTCGATCGATTACGACCTCGGGGCGGCGCAACGCGAACTGGATGAAGCCGAACGGCTGCGCCCCAACGATCCCGAGGCACCCGGCGTCCGCCTGGAGCTGGAATTTGCCCGAGGCCACTGGGGCGATGCGCTGGTGGCGCTCGCCCACCGCGCCGCCGAACTCGACCCGCGGAATGTTGCCACCCTTCAGCGCGTGGCGATAAACCTGCGGACAATCGGCCGCTTTGCGGAAGCGGATCGGCGCTTTGCACAAGGCTGGGCGTTGTCCCAGGAGAGTTCCAACTCACTTCGCCTCCGGGCATCAAACACTCTGGCATGGACGGGCAACCTGCCCGGCGCACTGGCGATGCTCGAAACGATTCCGGAAAAGCTCCGCGACACCACGCTCTTCTATTCGGACCGCGCCGGGCTGCAGGCGATGGGTGGGAGATTCCCGGCCGCCATGGCCGACTACGAACAGGTGCGGACATTTGTCGCCAGCGGACGGGCCACCACCTCCGGTCCGCGGAACTCGCAAATCTTAGCCACCTACCGCAGCGGGCAACTGGAGGCACGGCTCGGTCGCGGCGCCCGGGCCGCCGAGCTCTACACCGAGGCCCTGGCCGCCTCACGACACTTTGCGCAGGACTTCCCGGACTTGCCCGAGGGTCCGCAACGCCGAGCGATCATCCATGCGCTGCGTGGGGAAAAATCCGAGGCGCGGGCGGCCATGGCCGAGGCGACGCAACTCGCCGCCCGCACCCACGACGCCGCCATCATCGCCGGCGTCCGCCGGGCGAACGCCGAGACGCTCGTCCTGCTCGGTGAGACCGCCGCCGCAATCGCCGAACTGCGCGCGGTGCACGAGCAGGGCTACGCCTTCGGCTACCTGCTGCGGCTCCAACTCGAATGGGAGCCGCTGCGCGGCGACGCGAAATTCCAGCAATTGATGAAGGAAGCCGAAGCCCGCGCCGATGCGCAGCCGCGGCCGAAGAAGTAAGGGGCGTCGCTTGTAGACGCCCACGGACGTTTCAAAACGGGCGCCGTCAAGCGGCGCCCCTACGAAAATCATCAATTCCGCTTCGACCAGCGGCGGTCTTGTTTCAATTCGAGGCGTTTGGTTTCCAGTTGCACGCCGGCGACGGCAGGATGGGCGCGGAGTGCTTGGAAAGTGGCGGCGTTAAGCTTCCACGCGAGCGCGGTGCTGGCCTCGGCCATCGGGGCGACGCGGTTTTCGAAGACGAAGCCGAACTCGACGCGCGTGTCGCCGACTTGGGCGTTGAGCGTTTCGCGGAGCAAATGGAGAAACGCGGGCAGTTCGCGATGCGCGGGGTCGAGGAGCCAGATGACTTTGCGGACGTTGGCCGCGATCTGGCCGTCGAGCGGATAGCATTCCTTCACGTTGATGCGCGGGCCCTCGGTGCCGACGATGATGTTGCCCTGCACGAGCACGATCGCGCCCTCGGCGAGGTTGGCGCCGTGGTTCTCGTAGGCGTCGGCAAACATGTTGAGCGCGAGCGAAACTTTTTTCGTCGCGAGCGTGAAGGCGACCCACGGGCGGTTATCCTTTTTCGAGAGCTTTTTCACGAGATTGCTCGCGATGCCGCAGAGGCGAAACTCGGTGCGGTCCGGTTGCTGCAACAACTGATCGACCGCGAACGTGTCGAGCGCGTCGGTGATACCGAGGTAAGCATTCATCGGATGGCCGGAGACGTAGAAGCCGAGCAGTTCCTTTTCGAAGGCGAGGCGTTCGTTGGACGAAAAATCGCCGACGGTGTCGTGCTGCGTGGCGATGCGCGGTGTGGGCACCGCGCCCCCATTTTTGCCGTGGCCGTTTTTCTTGGGCGCTTCCTCGGCGAGCATGTCGAGGAAGCTGTGCTGGCCGGCGGCTTTGTCGCGGGCGGTCGAGCTGGCGGCGGAGAGCGCCGCGTCGATCCCTTCGAAGAGCTGCTTGCGCGGCGCGCCGCTGAAATCAAACGCGCCCGTTTTCACGAGGTGCTCGAGCACGCGCTTGTTGAGCGCGCGCGCATCGACGCGCGAGGCGAAGTTTTCAAAGTCGGTAAACGCGCCATGGGCCTCGCGCTCCGCGATAATCTTTTGCGCGGCGAGTTCGCCGACGCCCTTCACTCCGGCAAGGCCGAAGCGGATTTCGCTCTGCCCGCCGTGAAAGACCGGAGTGAACATTTCCCGGCTCTCATTCACATCTGGTCCCAAAACTCGCAGCCCCATCGCCTCGCATTCACCGACGAAGTGGGAAACCTTTTCCGAATTGCCGAGTTCGGAACTGAGCATGGCGGCCATGAACTGCACCGGGTAATTCGCCTTCAGGAAACCGGTCTGATAACTGAGAATCGCGTAGGCGGCGGAGTGGGATTTGTTGAAACCGTAGCCGGCGAATTTGTTGAGGATGTCGAAGATCGAGTCCGCAGTTTTCGCGTCGATATTGTTCACGCGCTTCGCACCCTCGACGAATTTCGTGCGCTCGGCGGCCATCGCCTTTTCGTCTTTTTTTCCCATGGCGCGGCGGAGCATGTCGGCGCCGCCGAGCGTGTAGCCGGCGATGATCTTCGCGGCTTCCATCACCTGCTCCTGATACACCATCACGCCGTAGGTTTCGCGACAGACGTCCTCGAGGAGCTTGTGGGGAAACTTGACGGTGCTCGGATCCTTTTTCCCGCGCACGTAGTCGGGGATCCACTCCATCGGGCCGGGACGATAGAGCGCGATGAGCGCGACGATCTCGTCGATCGAGGAAAGTCCGATTTGGCGGCAGAGGTTTTGCATGCCGCCGGATTCCAACTGGAACACGCCCGTGGTGCGGCCGGAGTTGAGGAGGGCGAACGTCTTCGCGTCCTCCAGCGGGATGGTCTCGATGTCGAATTTCGGATCGGCGGTGCGACGGATGTTGTCGACGGCGTCGGCGATGACGGTGAGCGTCTTCAGGCCGAGGAAGTCCATCTTCAGCAGGCCGAGCTTGCCGACGGCGTTCATGTCGAACTGCACGGTGACGTCACCTTCCTGTAGCGTAAGCGGGACGAATTCCTCGAGAGGCCGGTCGGTGATGATGATGCCGGCGGCGTGTTTGCCGGTGTTGCGCACCATGCCTTCGAGGACGAGGCCTTGGTCAAAGATTTTTTTGGCGATGGGGTTTTTCGAAACCTCGTCGCGGAGCTCGGCGGATTTTTCGCGGGCGGACTCGAGCGTGATGTTCAGCTCGTCCGGGATCATTTTCGCGAGGCGATCGGCGTCGGCGTAGGGGAGGTTGTGGACGCGCGAGACGTCGCGGATGACCATCTTCGCGCCGAGCGTGCCGTAGGTGATGATGTTCGCGACGCAGTCGTTGCCGTATTTCTGGCGGACGTAGTCGATCACCTCGCCGCGGCGGCGCATGCAGAAATCAATGTCGAAGTCGGGCGGCGAGACGCGTTCGGGATTCAGAAAGCGCTCGAAGAGGAGTTTGAACCGGAGGGGATCGAGATTCGTGATGCCCAGCAGGTAGGCGACGATGCAGCCGGCGCCCGAGCCGCGGCCGGGGCCGACGGGAATGCCGTGTTGCTTGGCCCAGTCGATGAAATCCCAGACGACGAGAAAGTAGTCGATGAAGCCCGTCTTGCCGATGATCGAGAGTTCGAAATCGAGGCGCTCGACGAGCGTCTTTCCGAGCGCGGGGTCGGAGAATTTTTCCGGTGACCGGTAGTCGACGCCGTAGCGTTTCTTCAGGCCGCCGATGCAGAGATCCAGTAGGTAACCGGCGCGATCGGTTTTAATTTCCGGTGGGAGCGGATATTTCGGGTAGCGTTCGCTGCCCTTCGGAAACGGGATCGTGAGGTCGCACATCTCGGCGACGAGTTGCGTGTTCGTGATCGATTCGGGGACCTCGGCGAAGAGCTTCGCCATCTCGTCGCGCGACTTCAGGAAAAACTGGGTGCCGGTGAAACGCATGCGTTTCTCATCGTCGATCTTCGCGCCCGTCTGAATGCAGAGCATCGAGTCGTGCGGGCCCGAGTCCTGCGAGCGGACGTAGTGCACGTCATTCGTGCAGATTACGTTCAGGCGAAATTCCTCGGCGAGCTTGAGCAGGCCGGGAATGATCTGGCGCTGCTCGGGGATGCCGTGGTCCTGGATTTCGACGAAGTAGTTTTCGCGGCCGAAGATTTCGACGAAGCGGGCGCAGGCTTTGCGGGCGGCTTCGTAGTCCCCGGTGAGCAGGCGCTGGGGAACGAGTGAGGCGAGACAGCCGGTGAAACCGATCAGGCCCGAAGAATATTGGGCGAGGGTGTCGATGTCGGTCCGCGGCTTGTAGTAAAAGCCCTTGAGGTGTGCGTCAGAGACGAGTTTCAGCAGGTTTTGGTAGCCCGTAAGGTTTTTCGCGAGCAGACCGAGGTGGAAGATGGTTTTGCCTTCGTCGTCGTTGCGGCCCTTTTTTTCGAGCCGCGAGGTCTCAACGAGGTAGAGCTCGCAGCCGATGAGGGGCTTGATACCCTTGGCCTTGGCTTGGTTGTAGAACTCGATCGCGCCGTAGAGGTTGCCGTGATCGGTGAGGGCGAGGGCGGGCATGCCGAGTTCGACGGCACGGTCCATCAGCCGATCGATGCGGCAGCAGCCGTCGAGCAGGCTGTAGTCCGAATGGACGTGGAGGTGGACGAAATTTTTGTCGGCAGACGGCACGGGCGGGGATCAAACAAGCCCATCGCGCGGCTACCGCAAGGCGGGAAAAAAGCCATTGACGCGCATCGCGGCGTTTGGCCTATTTGTCGGCTTTTCCTTTCACCAACACGTCCGTTCACATGTCCATCGAAATCAAAATCCGCAAGAACGAGCCCATCGACCGCGCCCTGCGCCGCATGAAGAAGAAGCTCGATCGCGAGAACATCATCAAGGGCACGCGCGCCAAGCGCTACTTCGAGAAGCCCTGCGAGAAGCGCCGCCGCAAGGACAAGGTCCAGGCCTTCACCCAGATGCTCCGCCGCCGCTACGCGGAATAAGTCGGTTGACCGGCGCTGCTCCGCCGTTTCTTTTTTGCCGCGCTCCTGTTAAGGCAGGTGCGCGGCTTTCGTTTTTTTAAGTAGTTTTTCATCGTGCAACTTGCGCGCACGCGTTGTCCTCTTTTGCTTCCTTCTGCGTGAAACCGATCCTTTCCCTCTCCACGAGTTGGTGTTCGCACCGACACACGGACGGCTACGCGATGCTCCGGGAGATGGTGGATTTGGGCTTTGATCACGCGGAGCTGAGCCACGGCATCCGGATTACGCTGGTGCCGGGCATTCTGCGGGCGGTGGAGGAGGGCCTGGTAAAAATTTCTTCCACGCACAATTTTTGTCCGCTACCGACGGGCGTGGTGCAGGCGGCGCCGAATCTCTTCGAGCCGTCCGCCACTGCGCACCAGGAACATGACCAGTGGCTGCGTCACACGAAGCGCTCGATCGATTTTGCGGCGCAGGTGAAGGCGGGGGTCCTGGTGTGCCATCTCGGGAGCGTGTCGTTCTTCTGGTTCAACCCCGCGCGCGATCTGCGGATTTATCTCCGCGACCATCTCGACGCGGGCCGGACGCCGGATGATGCGGTCTACCAAAAACTCCTCGCGAAATCGCTCGTGAAGCTGCGCAAGCGCATGCCGCCGTTTTGGGCGCAGGTGAAGGCGAGCATCAACGAGATGCTCGACTACGCCGCGGAAAAGGGCGTGAAGCTCGGCTTCGAGAACCGCGAGAAATTCGAGGAGCTGCCGCTTGACGCGGATTACGAGGAATTTCTCGCCAGCTTTCCGTTGACGGCGCCGGTGGGTTACTGGCACGACACCGGCCATGCCGACATCAAGGAAGGCATGGGGCTGCTCGAGCATCGCCAGCACCTCACGCGAATGGCGCCGCGCCTCATCGGCTTTCATTTGCACGACGTGAGTGCGCAGGGCAACGATCACCAAGCGATCGGTTCGGGGCACATTGATTTTAAGATGGTGAGCGAATTTTGGCGGCCGGAACACCGGCTGACACTGGAATTTGGTCCGCGACTGACGGTCGACGATGTGAAGGCGTCGAAGGCGAAGGTCGAGTCGCTGCTGAAGTAGGGCGGACTTCAGTCCGTCCTCGCATGCTCGGTGCGTGAAGCGGGCGGGCTGAAGCCGTGTTACTTTCGACCTGCCAGAATTTCGCCGACCCAGCGCCGATGGGGGCCGGAGAGCGTAATCGCTCCGAGGCCGGTGAGCGGAATCCACACGGCATCGACGGGAAGCTTTTCACGCGGCGCGGCGGCGGCGTGGATCGACTCGGTGATTTGAAAGCGCGTGATGGCGCGGCGTTTTTTCACGAGCAGCGCGCCGCTCGTCGCCGTCGCGACGTCGAGTCCAGCCTGCGCGGGCGTGGGCAACTCGTGGATGTTGGCAAAGCGGCGCGCCCCGGCGGCGGCGCGGTGAAGCAGGAGCGCGCCGCGGCGCTCGCACCAGACGCGCGTGACGGCGCGCTGCTCCATCGGTTTCGCGGCGAGCCGCGGGAAATTTTCCGGCGCGCCGGTGTGCGCCCCCGCGCAAAATCCGCGCGCGGGACAAGTGAGACACAAGGGGTTGTGCCGAAAGCACACGGTCGCTCCGAGTTCCATCATCGCCTGATTGTGATCTCCGGGCGACTTGCGCGGCAGGAGGGCTTCGGCGAGCGGCGTGAAAATTTTTGCGGCGCTCGCGCTGTCCCGGAACTCCGTCGCGTCCGCCGAGAGCCGCGCGAGGATGCGCACCACGTTGCCATCGACGCACGCCGCTGGCGCGCCGAACGAAATGCTTGTGATCGCGGCCGCGGTGTAGGGGCCGACGCCGGGGAGTTCACGCCACGCGGCGGGGGTGCGCGGTTCAGCGGGCAGCGCGACGAATTGCCGCGCGAGGCGGTGGAGATTTCGGGCGCGCGAGTAGTAGCCGAGACCTTCCCAGAGTTTCAGGACCTGCGCTTCGGACGCGGCGGCGAGGGCGGCGAAATCCGGCAGCGCGGCCAGCCAGCGCGCGAAGTAGGGCAGCACCGTTTTCACCTGCGTCTGCTGCAACATGAACTCGCTGACCACCGTCTTATAGAGCGACGGCGCCTCGCGCCACGGCAGGGCGCGCGCGTTCGCCCGATACCAGTCGAGCAGGGCGCGCTGGAAGCCGCGCTGGGCCGAGATGAGTTTGGCGGAGGAGTGGGCCACGAAAGCACGAGAAGGCACAAAAAGCGCCCGGACAGAAGCCGCGTTTTCTTTTTCGTGCGTTTTCGTGATTTTTGTGGCCATTAATTCCATGCCCAAGAAGCCCTCCGACGAGGAGCAACCCAAGAAGCTCGCGTCTTACACCGCGAAACTCGACGACGCCCAGGTGAAAAAACTCGGCGCGCTGCTCGAGGCGCGGGGCTGGACGCCCTTCGAGGTCGGCTACACCCACTTCGCCTTCAAGGCGGACCATCTCAAGGTGAACGTGAGCGCCTACACGAGCGGCAAGGTCGTCGTCGCCGGCAAGGGCACCGAGGATTTTGTCCGCGACGTGCTCGAGCCGGAGATCACTGGAGCGGCCAAGCTCGGCTACGACGAGGTGCTGCACCCCGACTGGTTCGAGCCGCACGCGGGTCTCGATGAAAGCGGCAAGGGCGATTTCTTCGGCCCCGTGATCGCGGCGACCGTGATTGCCGACAAGTCGGCGATCAACGCGTGGATCGCGGCGGGCGTGAAAGATTCGAAGAAAATTGCCGAGACGCAGATCATGAAACTCGACCAGCTGATCCGCGACACGCACGGCGTCGCGGTGCGCGTGTGTTTCTGCGGAATGACAAAATACAACGAACTGATGTCGCGGCCGGGCGCGAATCTCAACCGGCTCCTCGCCTGGCAGCACGCGACGGCGCTCGAACAAGCCCTCACGGTGAAGCGCGTGCCCCGCGGTTTGCTGGACCAGTTCACCACCTCGCCGCTCGTGCAAAACGAGCTGAAGAAAAAAGGCGTGAAGGACTTCGATCTGGCGATGCGCACGAAGGCGGAAGAAGACCCGGTGGTCGCCGCGGCATCCGTCGTCGCCCGTGCGGAGTTCGTGCGGCAGATGCACCTCCTCTCGAAAAAGTTCGGCGCGAAACTCCAGAAAGGCGCGGGCCCGCTCGTGAAGCAGCAGGCGCACGAGATCATCCACAAGTTCGGGGTGCGGGCGCTCGGGGAGTTTGCCAAGCTGCATTTCCGCACGGCCTACGAAGTCGTGAAGGATGCGGGCAAACTCGACGAGTTGCCGCTGCCGGAGCCGAAAGAGAAAATGGAGTGGTGACTGCGATCGTCTTAAACCCCATGCACAATCCCATGAAACGTAACTCCCGCGCGTGCTTGATCGTTCTCCTTCTCGCGGCATCGTTCGGCGATGCACGTGCGAAAGTCTTTGAGACGGATGTCTGCGTGTTCGGCGGCACCTCGGCCGGCGTGATCGCGGCGGTGCAGGCCGTGAAGCTGGGCCGCACGGCGATCGTCGTCGAACCCGGCCGGCACCTCGGCGGCCTGACCGCGGGCGGCTTGGGCTTCACCGACATCGGCAACAAGGCCGCGATCGGCGGGCTGTCGCGCGATTTCTACAAGCGGCTCGGGAAACACTACGGCAAGGACGAGGCCTGGACCTTCGAGCCGGGGGTCGCCGAGCGGGAATTCACGGCGCTGCTCGCGGAGGCGCAGGTGCCGGCGCAGTTCGGCCAGCGTCTCGCCAGCGTGAAGAAAAGCGGTGCGCGGATCGTGGAGTTGACGAGCGAGAGCGGCGACGTTTACCGGGCAAAGATGTTCATCGACGCGACCTACGAGGGCGATCTCATGGCGAAGGCGGGCGTGAGTAGTTTCGTCGGGCGCGAGGCGAACGCGACCTACGGCGAAACGCTGGACGGCGTGCGCGGCACCACGCCCAAGCACCAGTTTCTCGTCCACGTCGATCCCTACGTGAAGCCGGGCGAGGCGGCGAGCGGGCTGCTGCCGTTCGTGCAAGCCGCCGAGGTCGGTCACGAAGGCGACGGCGACCGCAGCGTGCAGGCTTACAATCTCCGATTGTGTTTCACGAATAAGGCGGCGAATCGCAAACCGATCGACGCGCCGGCGAACTACGACCCGGCGAAGTTTGAATTGCTCGGGCGTTACTTTGATGCGCTCGCCGCGGCGGGAAAACCCGTCGTCCTAAAGCAACACCTGCTCAAGATCGACATGGTCACGCCGCAGAAGACTGACATCAATAACAACGGCGGATTCTCCACCGATTTTATCGGCGGCAGCTTCACCTGGGCTGAGGCGAGCTACGCGGAGCGGGAGCAAATTTATCGCGAGCACCTCGACTACATTCGCGGATTTCTCACTTACCTTGCGACGAGCCCGCGCGTGCCGGCCGCGATTCGTGCGGAGATGAGCGAGTGGGGGCTGACCAAGGATGAGTTCATCGACAATGGCGGCTGGCCGCACCAGCTTTACGTGCGCGAAGCGCGCCGGATGGTTGCGGACTACGTGATGTCGGAAAAAAATTGCCGGCGGCAGGAAGTGATCGAAGACGCGGTCGGGCTCGCCGCCTACAACATGGATTCACACAACGCGCGCCGCCTCGTCCGCGATGGTCATGTGGAGAACGAAGGCGACGTGCAGGTGCCGCCGATGAGTCCCTATCCGATCTCGTATCGCGCGATCGTGCCGAAGATCGGCGAGTGCGAAAATCTTTTCGTGCCGGTGTGCCTGTCGGCGTCCCACATCGCCTACGGCTCGATCCGGATGGAGCCGGTCTTCATGATCATGGGCCAGTCGGCCGCGACAGCCGCGGTCATGGCGATTGAGGACGGCGTGGCGGTGCAGCGGGTGGATTACGCAAAATTGCGCGCGCGCCTGCTCGCCGACGGGCAACTGCTCGAGTGGACGAAGCCGGCGCCGGCGGCCAAGCGCTGACGCGAGCCGGAGACTTTTTGCTGGATTCTGTTTCGCGGCGACGTCAACTCAGGGCGTCGGCGGTGCGTGCGCCGCCCCGACCCCAACCCCATGCCGCCCGAAAATTCCGAGCAAGCCAGCTGGTTCGCGGAGCACGTGCAGCCGCACGAGTCGCTTCTCCGCGCCTGGCTACGAGGACAGTTTCCGCAGGTCGGCGATGTTGACGACGTGGTGCAGGAGGCGTTTGTGCGCGTCTTGCAGGCGCACGAGACGCAGGTGATCGGGTCGCCGAAGGCGTTTCTTTTCGCCACGGCGCGCAATCTTGTGCTCGGCCGGTTGCGTCACCTAAAGGTGACGGGCGATTTCCCTTTAGCGGAAAACGCGCTCCTGAGCATCCCAGATGAGCGCGCCGACGTGGCCGACGAGGTCGCCCGCGCCCAGGAACTCGAACTCTTGACCCAAGCCATCCAGTCACTGCCCGCCCGTTGCCGCCAGATCATCACGCTGCGGCGCATCTATGGTTTGTCGCAGAAGGAGGTCGCAGCGGAGCTCGGCATTGCCGAGCACACCGTCGAGGCGCAGGGCACGATCGGCCTGCGCAAGCTGACGGAATTTTTCGAGCGGTTTGAACGCCGCCGCCTGCCCCGCCATGGGTGAAGAATCGCCCATCGATCCGGTGCGGGAAGCCATCGCGGACACCGCCGCGGCGTGGGTGCTGCGCTGTGATCGCGGGCTGACGGCGATCGAGCAGGACGAGTTTTCCCAGTGGCTCGCGAGCGATCCGCGGCATGGCGAGCAGCTCGCGCGGCACCGCCGCCACTGGAATCGCCTTGAAACGCTCGCCGTGTGGCGCCCGGAACATAGCGCACGGCCGAATCCCGATTTGCTCGCGCCGCCTCGTTCGCGGGCGGTGCGCTGGCTGCCGGCGATCGTGGCCCTCGCCGCCGCTGCGGCGTTCGCGATCGCGTTTCTCCGGCCGGACGATGTCGGGGTCAAACCGCCGAGTGCACCCGTGGCGACCGAGCGCGCGGCAGCGGTCGCGACGGTAACCCAGCGCGTGCTCGACGATGGCACCGTCGTCGAACTGAACCGCGGCGCGATTATGACCGTGCGCTTCACCGCGGCGGAGCGGCGCGTGCGGCTCGAGCAGGGGGAGGCGCATTTTAGGGTCACAAAAAATCCTGCGCGCCCGTTCGTCGTTAGTGCGCACGGCATGGATGTGCACGCGGTCGGGACGGCGTTCAATGTCCGGCTCGACACCGCGGTGGTCGAAGTGCTCGTTACCGAGGGGCGCGTGCAGGTCAGCCGCGAGAGCGAAACATCCCCCGGCGCGTTCGCGTCCCCGACGCCCGCACGGCCACCCGTCGTGCCAATGCTCGAGGCGGGCCAGCGTGCGGTCGTCTCCCTGGCGGCGCAGCCCGAGGCCCCGCAGATCGCGCTGCTCACCGCGGGCGAGATCGAGCGCGTGCTCGCGTGGCAGCACCGGATGCTCGACTTCACGGCGGCGCCGCTCGCGGACGTCGTGGCCGAGTTCAACCGCCACAACACCACCCAAATCGTCGTGGCCGATCCCGAACTGGCCTCAGTGCGTATTAGCGCGTCCTTTCGCTCGGACAACCTCGACGGTTTCGTCCGCTTGGTGGAGGTCGGCTCAATCGCGCGGGTTGAGCGCCGAAGCGATCACGAGATTCTCCTGCGCAAGGCGCGGTGAGGCCGCGCCGAGGGCGGCCGGACGTGAACGAAGAAATTTTCTCCGCGCCGTGAAATTTATTTAACGGAAAACCGGGGTCACCGCATCTTGCTGGGCACAGCCCGCCGATCCGGACCCCGATGAACCCCTCATCTCATGCCCCCATTTTGTTTTCACCGTCCCTCGTGGCGGGCGCTGCGCCGTTTCAGAGTGATCGCATGCTTGCTGCTCGGCTTGGTGGAAGTGGGGCGGGCCGCGGAGCCCGCTCCGCTCACCTTCGATCTCGCGGCGGGCGATGCCGCGGAGACGCTGAAGCGTTTCAGCGTGCAGGCGAAGCGCGAGATTTTGTTTCCCGCGGAGGCGGCCACGGGCATCCGCACCAATGCCGTCAAGGGAGCCTACACCCCCCGTGACGCGCTCGACCGTCTGATCGCACGCACCGGGCTGACCGTCGCCGAGGACGCGCAGACCGGAGCCCTGATGATTTTCCGCGCCTCGACGACCAAGCCGCCGGGGGCGGCCCCGCCAGAAAAAACCAAACCCATGCCCCCCACCAAAGTAAGTCCCAAAGCCACGAGTCGCAAAACTCCCCTCGCGCTCCTCGGCGCGTTGTTCGCCTTTGTTTCCGCCCCGGCGCAGACCCCGCCCACGGACGCCACCTCCCTCGATCCGAAAAAGAAAAAAGCGGACGAGCCCGTCATGCTCGCGGAGTTCCGGGTCGATACGAGCAAGGACCGCGGCTATCTCGCGACCAACTCCACCACCGGCACGCGGCTCAACATGCCGATCAAAAACATCCCGCTGCCGATCGAGGTCGTCACGCGCGAGTTCATCGACGACATTGGTGCGGTCGATATCAAGGAGTCGCTGAAATACAGCGCCGGCATCGTGCAGGACACCGTGCAGACTTCGAACAGTTTCACGTTCAGCCCCTCGGGCTCCGGTAACGCCAACTCGATTAACCGCGACAGTGTGCAGATCAACATCCGCGGCTTCAACACCCGCTCCTTCCTTCGCAACGGCTTTCGCCAGGATACGATCACCGATGTGGTGAACATCGATCGGCAGGAGATTGCGCGCGGTCCGCAAGCGCTGCTCTACGGCGTCGCGGCGCTCGGCGGCATCGTCAACATTACGCCGAAGTATCCCGGCAACACGCCGAAGACCACCGCACGCGTCGGCTTCGGCAGCGACGAGTTTTATCGCTTCGAAGCCTACCACTCCGGTCCGATTCTCAAGAACACCGGCAAGGATCGCTCGCTCAACTACGGGGTCGGCGTGGTCTTTCAAAACCTCAGCAGCCGCGATGATTTCGACGATCGCCGCCGCATGCTCGTGACGCCGGCGCTGGATTTTCGCGTGTTCAAGGACACGAACGTTTTCGTCGACATCGAATACGGCAAATTTCGTGCGACCGGCAACGGCTTTAAGGACGTGAGCGACGCCAACGCCGGCAACGTGATTAACCGCTATGGCCTGCGCGTCGCGGAAAACGTCAACGAATTCAACGAGGCCTTGAACGTCGCGCGCGATCGGTTCAACCGCAGCCGGTTTTTCCGCTGGAGCGGCGGCGACACGTTTGCCAAGGACGATTATTTTAGCGGCACCACGGAAATTTCCCAAAAAATCTTCGAAGGCCTCAACGCCGTCGTCGGTGTCAACTACACCGATGTGATGACGCGCCGCCGCTCGATCGATTCGCAGGGCATCGCCACGACGAACACCGCGAGTCCGAGCATCGCACCAACCGGTCTCGGGCTCTGGACGAACGTCGGGCCGAATCCCACGAACCCCGCGCAGAGTTATTGGAAGACGCTCAACTACCAATGGTCGCAAGGCACCACGCACAAATTCATCAAGCAGGTGCGCGCCGACCTCACCTACGATTTCAAAGTGTTTGGCCAGAAGCAGCTCTTCCTCCTGGGCCGCCAGGAGCAGACCATCTCCCAGACCGACCGGTCGACTGCGCAGGTCACCGCCAATCTCGCGGGCGGCACCAACCGCTCGTTCGTCGCGTTCGATCCTTCGGCGGTCATCCGTTACCAGGGCGAGCAGACGCGCGTGTTTCGGGAGACACCGTTCTGGGAGTGGAACACCGGCCACTATGTGACCTATCAAGGCCGCTGGTGGGGCGATCGCCTCACCACAATTGGCGGCATCCGCTGGAATCGCTACATGGTGCGAACCTACAACAACACCTTTGTGAAGGCCGACGCCACCCAGCCTGACACGAATCTCGCCAACTGGGTCAAGCCCGCCTCGCCCGACGCGACGAGCCTCAACAGCGCGATCGGTGCGGTGCCCGTCGTGAACGGCTATCGTTTCGGTGGCAAAGTGCAGCGTGACACGAGCCCGACCGCGGGCGCGAGCTGGGCGATCACTCGTGACGTCTCGCTCTACGCGGTGACGGCCGGCGGCATCTTCCCCAACACCGGCCAGCGCGATGGCGCGGGTAATCCGTTTGCCGCCGAGAAAACCAAGAGCAAGGAAATCGGCCTCAAGTTCGATCTCCTGCGCGACAAGAACGATCGCGCCCGGGTCTCCGCGACCATCGCCTCGTTCAAAATCGATCGGGAAAACGCGATCTACAATCTCTTCTGGGCGCCGCAGTCGCGCAGCAACAACCAGGCGACGCTGCGCGCCGGGTTCACGGGCAACGTGCCGGTGAGCGGCACCGGTCCCACGGCCTACGCGGTCACGAACTCCGCCTACACGTCGTTTCAGACCGACAAGCCGGTGACCTACTTGCTCCCGATCAGTTACGTGGCGGCCGGCGATTTAACCTCGGCGCGCGTGACGGGCGCACCGCAGTTGAACAATTTAATCTTGGTCGACTACGCCTCGCTCGGTGCCGCGGCCACCGATCCGCTGCGCCGCGCCATGGACCTCGCGACGAATGACGCGAACAACTTCACCGCGCTCCAGACCGCGACGACGGGCGCCGGCGCCGCTGCGCTCAACGCCAACAACGGCTACGGGCTCAATCGCAATTCCGACACGTCCTACAGCGACAAGACCCAAGGCATCGACATGCAGGTTTACTTCAACCTCACCGATCATTTTTCGACGGTGCTGACCTATCAGTATCTGTCGCAGGGCGTGACGGGTGGCTTCAGCGTCGCCGACCAGCCGAAGAGCACGGAATATGATTCGTGGTGGAACTACATGGGTATCCCGCTCGTCGATCGGGCGAAGAACCTCGACGAGTCATCCTACGATTTCTCCGGCCAGACGAAGGGCCGGCGCACCTTGGACAATCCGCGCAACCAGCTCTCGATTTGGAACAAGTATGAGTTCACCTCAGGCGTGCTGAAAGGCGTCGATCTCGGGCTCGGGGCGCAGTTCAACGGCCAGCGCCAGAGCGAAGTGCTGCTCACGAACGGCGCTCGCACCACCGAGGGCGTGGAGAACATCCGGTTCAAGCCGAAGTTCAAGCCTGACTATAAGCTCAACGTCGGCCTCGGATATCGCACCAAGATCGGCGAGCAAAAGTGGAACTTCCGGCTCAACGTCAACAATCTGCTCAACGAGCAGAAGAAAGTCGCGACGAGCACGAGCACGCTCTTCGTCGATCCGACGACGGGCGCGCTGGTCGCCTCGACCATCGCCGGTGCCCAAAAAATTACGGTGCCCGAGCGCGCGGTGCGTTACTTCGAACCGATCTCGTTCCGCTTCACGGCGGGCGTCGGATTCTGAGTCGTTCGCGATTCCAGCCGAGCCGCGCCTTCACCGCGGGAGGGCGCGGCTCGGGCCGAAGGTCGGCTTGCACGCCACGGGGGCGCGCTTACAAGCCTCCCATGCCCAAGCGTCGCCAACTCCGCGGATTCGATCTCAAGCAGATCGAAGGCGTGGCGGAGCTCATCGGGGTCGATGAGGCCGGACGCGGCGCGCTGGCGGGACCGGTGGTGGCGGGTGCGGTGCTCGTGACGAAGGAGTTTCTCGAAAGCCGCTGGGCGGTGGCGAACGGCGGTCGGATCAATGATTCGAAGCAACTCACCGCCACGGAGCGCGACACGTTGTGGTTCGACTTCGAGACGCTGGCGGCGCAGGGGCAGATCCATGCGCACTTCGGCGTCGCCGACGTGGCGGAGATCGAGACGCACAACATCCTCGGCGCGACCAAGCTCGCGATGCGCCGTGCGCTCGAGGGGATTTACGCGCCGGATGCATTCGAGCGGAAGACGGAGCCGGACTTGTTTGCGCCGGCAGAAATCGTGGCGAATTTTCAGCCAACGGTTTCATGTCGCGTGCTGGTCGACGGACTTCCGTTGCGCAACTTCCCTTTTCCGCACACCGGAATCGTGAACGGCGACGCCCGCTCGCTCTGCATCGCGATGGCGTCGATCATCGCGAAGGTCACGCGCGACCGGCTCATGGTGGAACTCGAGGGGAAGTTTCCCGGCTACGGTTTCGCGCAGCACAAGGGCTATGGCACGGAGGAACACCGCGACGCCGTCCTGCGGCTCGGGCGTTGCGTGCAGCATCGGGAAATGTTTCTGCGCAAGCTCCTCGCCGGCCGCACGGACCCCGCCCAGATGGACTTTCTGACGGACGAGGGTTGACGCGCGCCGTTGACCGGCGGCGCGGGCTCGTCCACAAATTTTCGCGATGGCCGGAAAAAAGAACACCTCGCTCGATCGCGTGCTCGGGCGGCTCGATACGCTGGACTCGGTCAATCTCGCCAACCTCGTCCAGCGGCTCGCGCGCGAGCGCGGGCTCTTCGAGGAAATTTTCAACACGCTGCAGGAAGGCGTGCTCGTCCTCGGCCCGGAGGGCACGATTGAATACGGCAATGCCGCCGCGCAGCGCTTGATCGGGCTCGGCGAGGATGAGTTCACCGGCCAGTCGCTTTGGCGCCTGGTGCCCGGCCTGCGCCCGTCGCTCGATGAAAACACCAAGACCGCCCAGCCCGTCGTCGCGCACGAATTTGAGCTGACCTATCCCGAGCCGCGCACCGTGCGGCTCTACATGGTCCCGTTTCGCGGCGAGGGCCGCGGCGCGCCCAAACGCTCCGTCGTCATCCTGACCGACATCACGCGCGAGAAGCAGACGACCGAGCAGCGCATCGAGGAGGAGCGGACGTCGTCGGTGTTGTTACTCGCCGCCGGCGTCGCCCACGAGCTCGGCAATCCGCTCAACTCGCTGACGATTCACCTCCAGCTCATCGAGCGGAAACTCAAAAAACTGAAGGCCTCGAAGGAGACCGAGTCGCTCGCGGATTCGATCCGCGTGTGCCGGGACGAGGTGGCCCGGCTCGACGGCATCATCACCAATTTCCTCGAGGCGATCCGGCCGCAGCCGCCGGATTTGTCGGAAACGAATTTGTCCGACGTGCTCGCCGAGGTCCTGCGGTTTCAGCAGCGCGAATTTGGCGCGCGTGGCATCACCGTGGAGGCCGAAAGCTCCGAGACGCTTCCGCCCGTGATGGCCGATCGCAACCAACTCAAGCAGGTCTTCTTCAACCTCACGAAGAATGCACTCGAGGCGATGCAGCCGGGCGGAGAACTCAAAATCAAATCCCGCGCCGACGACAACAACGTGTTCCTGCTGTTCGGGGACAGCGGTTCCGGGATCAAGCAGGAGGACATTGTGCGCCTCTTCCAACCGTATCACACGACGAAGCCCGGCGGCCACGGCCTCGGCCTGATGATTGTGCAGCGCATCATGCGCGAGCATGGCGGCCAGGTCGGACTCGAGAGCAAGGAAGGCGTCGGCACCGTCGTCACCTTGCAGTTCCCCCGCAAAGATCGGCGCGTGCGAATGCTGAGCAGCTGACGCGGGAGCTAGCCCGCGTCGGGTTGCAGCGAGGACGGGGCGACCTCGGGCTCGATTTTTGGCGCCAGATAAATGGTGCGATCGGCGGCGAGCACCGGATCGAAACTGGCAAGTGTGACCCGGCGCGGCCCATACGCTCCGACGCCCGGATAACCCGTCGACAAGGGCGAAGGCGATTGCTCGATCGAGAGCACGACGGCGGTGCCGACGAGGGGATTGCCGGGCGGAGTGACGAAATTCACGTGGATGACGTGGGCGGCGTGCGTGGCGTTTTCGACCAGCGTGAAGCCGCGCTTGCCGAGTAGCGCAGTGAAAGTCGTGCGCAGTGCATTCCACTGTTCGGGCGACGGCGGCGAGCCGCCATTGACGGTGACGGCGAGCGCGAAGGTGCGCGTGGCGCCGCGCGCGCGCGCGGGATTTTCAGCCAGCGCCGTGCATCCCGCGTCGCCCAATACAGAGACGGTGGCCAGCGCCCCAACGAGCAACCAAAGCGTGCGTTTCATGGGATGTCCTTTTTCTGCGCCGTTGCTGAACGGCCGGACGACGCCACGGCTCTCCGTCGCGCGCAAGGCGCGCCTCAGAGCGGTTTCTCGGGCTGAGAGGAGCGGTTGTCGGAGGAGGACGAAGATGACGACGAGCTTTCGGCCGGCGGCGAATAGGACGGCGCCGCAGACTGGAATGAGATGGAGGGAGAGGAGCTGGACGCAGAAGCGGAGTAAGATGAGGTGGGCCCAACGTAACTCGACGACGACTGCGAGGAGCCGGAATACGAGGAAGATGATGAATAGTTCGACGAACCCGAGTCAGAGCTGGGGCGGGAACTCCACCCCGAGTTGCCGCTGGAAGGCGAATTCGACGAATGGGTGGGATGGTTGGTGGCGTAGTCGGACGGCGGGCGGCGCGGCTCATCCGGCGGGCACTCTACGGGACGCGAAATATGGTGATGGGCGGGAGGCGCAACCGGCGGGGTGGTGGGGCCGGAGCCGACGGGGGAGGACGCCGACGACTGGGAGTAATCGAGGTAGTCGTTATAGTAGCCGTAGTATTGCGGCTGGAAGCCGATGTTCGTCGCGTAGCCAAAGCTGCTCATCGCGGAGTTGGCGCGCGAGGTCGAGGCGAGCAGGTTTCCGGGATTGTTACGGATGCTGACGACATAGGAAACGCCCGTCGTGGGATCGTCGAGGTCGGGGACGAACAGCACCTGAATCAACTTATCAGCATGGGACGGATCGGTCACGAGCACGAGGCCGCGCGCCTCCAGCAACGCCGCGAATTTTTTCTGCATCGTGGCCCATTGTGCATCGGTGGGGGCCTGACCGCCGCTAACCGAGGCGATGAGCGCGTAAGTCGGCGTGTGATGGACGGCCGCGGAAGGCTTCGAGAAAGTGGAGCAACCGGTCTGGGCGAAAACCAAGCCGAGCGTGAGCAGGGCGGTGGCGAGTAGCGAAGTGCGTTTCATGGGGCCTCCTCTGGGTTTGGGGTCTAAGAGCTGTAGCGAACAAGGCAGATTCCAACACCGACACAAGGCCTGACGCACCGTCCCGGGGGAGGGTGCACCTATTTCTTCAGCGACGGCAGAATCAGATTCTTCACGACAAAGATCTTCGACTCCTTCTTGCCGGCATACCGCACCTCGACCTTCAACGGAATCTCGTCGCTGGTCACGCCGAGTTGGGAAATCATCGGGTCGAGCTTGCCGGCCTGGCCCGGGGCGAGCGTGAGCTTGGGTGGGCGCACCGCGAAGTTGCCGAGCTCGGAATTCACCTCGGTGATTTCGACGTCCATCGGCTCCGTGGTCTTGTTTTCAAACGCCACGCGCAACGTCACCGGCGGCATCGGGCTGCCCGCGGCGCGTTGAGCCCGTGCCATGCGGTAGTAGTCCTCGATCGCTTCCTTTTGCTCGGCCTCGGAGTCGCCGTAGCCGGTGGAATAAACTTCGCCGAAAACGTCGTTGCTGCGGTGGCGGCCGGGCTTGCCCTCGTTGGGGTCGATCTTGGAGCCGCGATCAAAACCGCGGCTGACCGTGGCGACGGCGGCGACCTTGCCGTCGAGGAAGGTGCTTTCGCCGCGCATGGCCACCGGCTGTTCGCCCGCGGTCAGGGCGTCGAACATCATGTCGCGTTGCTTCGGGCTGCTCTTGCAGCCGGCGCCGAGCGCAAGGGCGAGCGCCAGGGCGGTCAGGGCGGTGAGTCGGGTGAAAAGGGTGGTGGTCCTCATGGATTTAGCGTGGGACGCCAAGCTCACGCCAAGGTTGTGCCGATTGCAAGGACGGCGCCCGACCCCGCCGAATCTTTCTGGCCTTTCCGCCGTCTTGCTGCGAACACCGATGTTCACCGCATGGATTCAACTGCAACGACCGCGCTGGCCGACCTTGTTCGCCGGGCTCAGAAAGGCGAAGAAACCGCCCAACGGGAGCTCATTATCGCCTATCAGCATCGCGTGGCCGGCTTCGTTTTCGCCATGACCAACCGGAGCGATTACGTCGAGGATCTGTCGCAGCAGGTCTTCATCAAAATGATCCGGGCGCTCGATCGGTTACAGGCGCCGGCACAGTTTGAATCGTGGCTGTTCCGCCTCGCGCGCAACACCTGCATCGATCAACTCCGCCGCCAGAAACTGCGCCGGATTTTCCTGCCGTTTGGTGATGAGCACGAGAACATCCCCGAGCCGCCCGGCGCGGTCGATACCGAGGAGCTCGATGCGCTCCGCCACGCGCTCGCCCAGCTCCGCCCGCAGGATCGCGCGCTCCTCGCCCTCGTGCAGGAAGGTCGCAGCCACGCGGAAATTGCCGAAACTCTCGATACCAGTGTCGCCGCGGTGAAAGCTCGCCTCCACCGCGCGCGCGAACATCTTCGCGAGCATTACCAACCTGACCATGAAGACTGAAGACCACGCTTGGCGCGACCTCCATGCGCACGCCGCCGCGCAACTCCGCGCTGACTTCGCCGATCGCACGCTGCGCTTCGCCCGCGGCCCCGCCGCCGCCGAGTGGGAGCAACTCCACACGCACGCCGCCGCGCACCTGCGGCCCGGGTTTGCCGTGCGCGTGCTGCGCGCCGCCCGCGCGCTGCCCGGTGGCATCACGCTGCGCGAGCAACTGACCTTTGGGGCCGCCACCGCCGCGATCTGCCTCGCGGCCGTGGTGCTCTTCCACGCGCGCAAGGCGAATCAGGAAAACGAGCGCAACCTCGCCGGTTGGCAGCAGCTCGCCAACGAAGCCGACGATCTCGATCAGACCCTGTGATGCAACGGCTGCCCATCGTGATCTTTACCGCGGCCGTCTTCGGCGCGGGTTATGGTGCCCATGTTTGGATCGCGGGTGACGCGACGGTGCCGCCGCCACCGGTCGCGATCGGGAGCGAATTTGCGCATGGCCCGGGCACGCCCGCGGCCACGCCAGCGGCCACGAATCCGAAAAGTGTGAAGTCGGACGGCAAGGCCGCCAGCACGTCGCCCCTCGACCGGCCGAAGCTGATGGGTGAGATCCAGCGCTATAGCTCGAACATCAAGTCCTACCAGTCGCGCCTCGACGAACTCGACGCCGAGTTCGATCATGGGCTGCGTCCGCTGCTGTCCGAGGACCAGCGCGGGCGCTATGTCGCGCTCCAGAAACGCTGGGCCGATCGCCGCGCGAAGGGCGAAGCGGCGATCGCGGCGGAGACCGCCCCGCTCAGCGACGAACAAATTTTCCGCCTCCAGCAACGCCCGCTTTATGGCGTGCTCAGCTCCGTCTCGGTGTCGATGCGTTTCGATCAGTTGAAGAAGGAACTGAAACTCACGCCGGAGCAGGAGCCCAAAGTGCGCGACCTGCTTTTGGCCCGCCGTGGAAAATTTCTGGATCTCATCGACGCCACGCCACCGCCCAGCATCACGCTCAGCCAGCTGGCCCGCCACGCCGAGAAAATCGGCGCGGAGCCGACGCCGCCAAAGTCCGGCAAGTGAGTCGCTGCTGCGAGTTTGCCCGCCGCGGGCGAGCTTGACCGCTGCGCACGGCGCCGCGTGAATAGGCGGATGGTGCCGACTGTTCTCATCGTCGACGACGAGAAACACACCCGCGAGGGTCTCCAACAGGCCCTGGCGGAAAATTACGACGTGACCGTCGCCGCGAATGCCGACGAGGCTTTCAATCTCCTCCAAGCGCAGCCGTTCGACGTCGTCCTCACCGATCTCCGCATGCCGGGTAAGTCCGGGCTCAAGGTCATCGACAAGGCCCTCGCCCTGCCGCAGCGCCCCGCCGTGCTGATGATGACGGCCTACGGCAACATCGACACCGCGGTCGAGGCGATGAAACGCGGTGCCGTCGATTTTCTCACGAAGCCGGTGAACATCGAACGGCTCGAGGTGCTCATTCAGCGTGCGCTGAAAACCAAGCTGCTCGAGGTCGAGGTGCAGCAGCTCCACGAGCGGCTCGACGAAAAATTCAAGCTCGAGGGCATCATCGGCGCGTCCCCGAAGCTCACGGCGGTCCTCGACAAGATGAAACTCGTCGCGCCCTCGCGCGCCACGGTCCTCATCGAGGGCGAGTCCGGCACCGGCAAGGAATTGATCGCGCAGGCGATTCATCAGGCGAGCCCGCGGGCGCGGGCGCCCTTTGTCGCGGTGCACTGCGCGGCGCTCTCGGAAAATTTGCTCGAGAGCGAACTCTTCGGTCACGAAAAAGGATCGTTCACCGGTGCGACCGAGCGGCGGATCGGCCGGTTCGAGTCCGCCGACGGCGGCACGATTTTCCTCGACGAAATCGGGGAAATCTCCGCTTCCACGCAGGTGAAGCTACTGCGGTTTCTCGAGACGAAAGCGGTGGAACGGGTGGGCGGATCGAAGCCGGTGGAGCTCGATGTGCGCATGGTCGCGGCGACCAACCGCAATCTCGAGCAGCTCGTGCGCGAGGGGAAATTCCGCGACGATTTGTTTTTCCGGCTCAACGTCGTGCGTATCACGATGCCGCCGCTGCGCGAGCGGCCAGAGGACATCCCGCTTTTGCTCGCGCACTTCATCCGGATCTTTTCCGAGGAGAATGGCGTGCCGCCGCTCACGATCGAGACGGGGGCGCTGCAAACGCTCCAAGCCTATCCGTGGCCGGGCAACATCCGCGAGCTCCGGAATTTTTGCGAAAACGCCGTCGTGCTCCGCCGCGGCGGCAGTTTTACCGAATACGATCTCGAGCCCAAGTTTCGCGGCCAGTCGGCGGGCGGAAATCCGGTCACCGGCCAGCCAACGGCGGTGTCCGCCGCGGCGGCGAACCCGCTTTCCGTCGAGGAGAACGAGAAGCGCCTGCTGCGCGAGGCGTTGATCAAGTCGCGTGGCAACCGGACCCGGGCCGCGAAGCTGATGGGCGTGAGCCGACGCACGCTCCACCGCAAGATCGCGCAGTGGCCGGAGCTCGATGTCACGGACAAATGACCCACGCCGTTTGTCATCCCTTCGGCCGGCTCAGCGCCGGCTCTGAGCGGAGCGAAGGATCTCCGCGTGGGGTCGCTGGGGTTTTTCGCGGCGGGGAGGTCCGGGCCCGTTGCTTCGCGCGGTAACTTCGCGTTGCTCAGAATGAAAACGTCCAAGTCATGAGCCGTCCGAAGACCGCACAGGAATTCATCCACTGGCTCGAAGTGGGCGAGGGCGCCCGCTGGATCCGGCTTGCGGCGATGCTCGCTGGCTCCTTGGCGCTTTCGCTGCTCGTGGCGTGGAAACAGTTTCACGGGCCGGTCAGCGAGCTCACCCTCGTGCAGGCCGACACCGGCCGGCAGATCGCTCGCGGCGCCGGCTTCACGACCAATGTGAACTATCCGCAGGACGTCGCGTTCCTTCGGGCGCGCGGCGTGAAATTCGACGCGGCGCGGCCCTATCCCGAACTGCACCAGGCCCCGCTCTATCCGCTCGTCATCGCCGGCGTGCTGCGGCTGCTGCCCGCCGCGACGCGCGAGGGCCTTTTTAGCGCGATCCCCACGCCTCCGGACGGGTTCGCCGCCGATTATTTTCTCCTCGGCCTCAACCTCGTGCTGCTGTGGCTGGCCGCGTGGCTGACTTTTCTGCTCGGGCGCGCGCTGTTCGAGGCACGGGTGGGACTGCTCGCGGCGTTCGCGCTGCTGCTCTCGGTTTCGATTTGGCAACAAACTGTCGCCGTGAACGGCACGCCGCTCCTCATGGTGCTCGCCTTGCTGGCGTTTCTGTCGTGGCACCGCGTCGAGGTGCGGGCGGACACGACGAACGGCGCGCCCACGCAGCGCCTGTTCACGTGGCTGGCGGTGCTCGGCGCGGCGTGTGGGGCGATGTTTCTCTGCGAATATTCCGCCGGCGCTTTGGTGATTGTCGCGCTCGCTTACGCCGCGTGGCGCTTCGGGGGTCGCACGCGATGGCTTGCGCTCGCGTCGGTCGCGCTCGGGTTCGCCGTGATCGCCGGGCCGTGGGTCGTGCGCAACGTCGCGCTCACCGGCCATCCGGTGGCGCTCGCCGCGCAGAACGTCGCGCTCAAATTCGGCGATCCCACGGCCGAGCCGGCGACGGTGCGCGCGACCCTCTCGCCCGATTTTCTCGCCGTCGATCTCAACAAACTCGGCAACAAGACACTCACGGCACTCCAGGAAAACCTGAAGTCGCGCCTCTGGTCGGGCGGGGCGATGTGGCTGGCGGCGTTCTTTGTGGCGGGCATGCTCTATACGTTTCGCTCGGCCGTGGCCGAACGCCTGCGGTGGTGGCTGACGGCGGCGCTCGCGGTGCTCCTGCTATCGCAGGCGGCGCTCAACTCCGGGGACAGCGAACGGCTGGTCGCGGTGTGGCTCGCCCCGCTCGTGATCATCTTCGGCGCGGGTTTTTTCTTCGTGCTGCTTGGCAGCCACGCGGTGCTCGGGCGGTGGCCGCGACTGCTGACGACCGCGCTGCTGGTGTTGCAGGCGCTCCCGCTGGCGCACGACGCCCTCGAGCCGCGGCGACTGCACTTTCAGTATCCCCCGTATTTCCCTGCCCTGTTTCAAGGCATGCGCATCGAACTCGCCAAACGCGATGCGCTGGGCCGCTACGGCGTGATGGCCGACGTGCCCGCGGGCACGGCCTGGTATGGCGGCTTGCGGGTGTGGGCCCAGCCGCCGCGGTTGCACGACTTCTACGCGATCACGTTGGAGCAGCCGTTGGGCGAGTTGCTCCTCACCCCGCGCACCCTGGACCGGCCGTTTTTCAGCGAACTTAACGCCAAGCCCATGCTGCCTGGCTCGCTCACGTCTGTCGCGAATCGCTTCGGGGAATGGGGCGAGGTTTACGCCGGTTTGCTCACGGGCACGCTCCCGCGTGAATTCCCCCTGATGGCCCCGCAGAAGCTCGCGGAGAATCTCTACGTGCTGCTGAATCCGACGCTTCCTCCTCCACGGGGAAAATAATTGCTTCGGCCAACATTTTGCGCCTAGCTCCGGCCCTGTTTTCCGGCGTTTTGACCGACTCATGAACTACTTTCGAGTTTTCCTTGGCTGGGGTGTGTTGCTTGCGACCGTGCCTGCCCGCGCGGTTTATGCCCCGATCCCGGACCAAGAGCAGGGAAAAGACCTGACGTTCACGTTCGCGGTCGGGCTGTCGCACGACTCCAACATCTTTGGCAGCGCGAGTAGCGAAATCAGCAGCATCATCTACGAGTTTTCGCCGAAGGTCGCCTACAACGCCTCACTCACCGATCAGACCTTCATGTCGCTCGGCTACCAGTTGATCCTGGATCATTTCGATAATCGGCCGGGCGACAAAACGCTCGACAGCCACCTGGCCTCGGCCCGCATCGCGCATGCGTTTTCGCCGTCGAGCACCCTCGATTTCGTCGACATCTTTCAGGCCGCGCGCAACCCCGAGTCGCTCTTGAACGGCTTGCCGCTCAATGCCGATCAATCCTTTAAGCGCAACGAACTCGATGGCCACTTCACCGCTTCGCTTTCGCCGAAGCTGGGTCTCTCCGTCAAGGCCCGCACCGTTTACTACAGCTATCGTAACGCGGTCCTCGGCCGCAGCCTCGATCGCATCGAGAATCTCTACGGAATCGCCGGCGATTTGGCGGTGCTGCCCGAGCTCAAGGCCGTCGCCGAATACCGTCACCAGGATGTCTATTACGACAAGCTCGGCGAGGTGAAGAACAAGAACTCCGACTTCCTCATGGCCGGCGCGGATTACGCCCTCGCTAAAAAACTCACCACCAGCGCCCGCCTCGGCGTCGAGTGGCGCCATCGCAGCGCGGAACGCAGCACGACGTCGCCTTACGTCGAGCTCTCCTCCAAATACGATTACGCCGACGGTTCGTTCGTGACGGGCGGCTACACCTACACGCTGGAGGAATCCTCTGACACCGCGCGCTTCACCGACACCAAGGTCGATCGCTTCTTCGTCAACGTGCAGCATGCGATCACCCCGCTGGTGATCGCCTCGGGCTCGTTCACCTACGAGTCGTCGACCCTGCAGGGCCGCCGCACGGTCACCAACGTGGACGAGAACACGCTGCGGGCCGGTTTCGCGCTCAGCTATCTGCCGACCAAGCACTGGACCCTCTCATTCAGCTTCGACACCGATCATGTGAAGTCCGATGAAGCGGCCCGCAATGTGGACCGCCAGCGCGTCTCCCTCAACGCGGCCTACACGTTCTAGGCGGCCCCGCGCCTCCGCCGCCTCATGGCCACCGCCCACGCCTCCAAGGATAGCGCGTCGCTCGCCGACTTCCTCCAAGTGGTGCGCATGCGGTGGGTGCTCATCGCCTTCATCGTCGCGCTCGTTTTCGTCACCACGGTGGCCGTCACGTATTTTCTCCCGAAGTGGTATCTCGCGACGACCAAGGTCCGCGTTGAGAAGCCCGAGGGGGAAGTGAAACTCTTCCAGGCGCAGAGCAGCAACAGCTACGACCCGTATTTCCTGCAGGATCAGTTCAAGATCATGCAGTCGGAAAAAATTCTCTATCCGGTCATCAAGCAGCTTAGCCTTGGCGCGAAATTCGCGACAGCGCGCGGCGCGGCCGCGGCCCTACCGGATGCGCTCGCCTACCAGATTCTCGTCCGGGACATGCTTCGGATTGAGTCGCAGCGCAGTTCGTCGCTCATTGAAATCAACGTTTTCGCCCAGGACCCCACGCTCGCCGCCGACATCGCGAACAAGATCGCGGAGGTTTACTCGGCCGACCGCATCGACCTCGCCACCTCCGAGCAGCGCGAAGGCCTCGCGCATCTCCGCAAGGAACTCGTCGGACAGGAAGGCGTCGTCACCCGGCAGCGCGACGCCGTCGAAAAACTCCGCAAGGATCTCAACATCTCCGGCGTCGATCTCAACGCGCGCTACTCCGACATGGAGATCGAGACCCTGCGGCAGATGCAGAATTCGCTCATCGCGCTCAGCGTCGACGCCATCGGCCGCAAGACTCGCTGGGAGCGCTTCAGGTCGATCCCGCCCGACGATCGGATCAGTCTCGTCAACTCCGAGCTCATTCCCGATTCGAATATCCAGAATCTGCTCCAAGCTTATCTCATCGCCGATCAAAATGTCACCAAGCTGCAGGCCCGCCTGGGCAGCGCGCATCCCGATCTGATTTCCGCCGTCGAAAACAAGGCAAAGATCAAGGAGCAGCTCGATACGCAGCTTCGCGGCTACGAAAACTCCCTCGAGATCGCCTGGAAGGAGGCCGAGGCGCGCGTCAACGAGCTCAAGAACCAGCTTGCCCAGGCCAAGGTCGACCAGATCCTTTCCGCGCGCGAGCGCATGCGGCCGTTTGAGGAGGCCGCGCAGAAACTCGACGACGAGACCCGCCTCAGCACCACGCTCAAGCTCACGCTCCGCCAGCGCGAAATCGATTTCCAGGTTCCCAAGAAAACGATCGAGATTCTGAATATTGCGGAGCCGGCGAAATTGCCCAGCCGCCCGAACTGGCCGCTCAACCTCATCTTCTCGGTGATCTTCGGCGTCGTGTTTTCCGTCGGCGTGGCGCTGCTGCTCGAATATTTCGACACCAGTTTTCGTAACGTCTCCGACGTCGAGACTCGCCTCAAGCTGCCGGTCCTCGGCGTGATCCCGTATCAGCGCGATCCCAGCGGCGCGCACTCCGACGATCCGGCCGACACCGAGCCGTTCCGGGTGCTGCACACCAACCTGAACCTCGCGCTCAAGCCCGGCCAGTCGCACGCCCTCGTGCTGTTCTCCGCCGGCCCGGGCGAAGGTAAATCCACCACACTGCACCGGCTCGCCGGCCTGATCGCCGCGGCGGGCGAACGCGTCATCCTGATCGATTCCGATTTACGCCGGCCGACCCAGCACCGGCTCGCACACCGCCCGAAGGAGCCTGGCCTCAGCGATCTTTTGCTCGGGCAGAAAACGCTCGAGGAGGTCACGCAGAAGAACATCGCGCCCGGGCTCGATTTCATCCCGAGCGGCGCCCAATCCGGTTTTACCCTCAGCCTGCTTTACGCGAACCGGCTCCGCGATCTCATCGCGACGCTGAAGGGCCGCTACGACAAGGTCGTCTTCGACTCGCCCCCGATCATCGGCGTGAGCGATGCCAGCGTGCTGGCGAGCGCCGTGGATGGCGCGGTGTTGCTCATCCAGCATCGCCGCAATCCCCAGAGCATGGTGCTCCGCGCCCAGCAAATCGTCGAGGGGCTCAAGACTCCGCTGATCGGCGTGGTGCTCAACCAGGTGCCCCTGAATTCCGGCGAAGACTACGGTTACTACACGAACAACTACGCCTATTACAGCGAGCACGACCATGCGGGCGACAAGGCGCGGCCGGCGGTCGCGGCGGCCTCGGCTTCGGCGGGCGATAAACTCGTCCTGCGCGAACCGGGGACAGAGAAAAAATCCTAGCGGTTTCGCGGCGCTTCTCCGCCCATGACAAGCGGCCCACGAATCTTGCTGGCGGCCGGCGCGGCCGCGCTCGGGCTGTGCGCCGCGGAGCCGGCGCGGGCCGACGTGCGCGTGGTCGGGACGGATTTGCTCGGCTTGGAAGCCTCGCGAGCGCTCTACGCCTTGGCCGGCCGGGCGGATTTCCCGCTGGTGCTCGCCTTCGACGGCAGCCGGCCGGGGTTCGATCAACTCAAGGCGCATCGCGCGGATCTCGCGCTGCTCGTGCTCGCGCCGGACGAATCCGTGGTCGGCGAGGGACTTCAATCGATCACGCTGGCTTATCACTGCGTGGTCGTGCTCGTGCCGGTATCCATCCCGCTGCAGCAGATCACGCTTCCGCAGTTGCGGGATGTTTTTAGCGAGAGCGGTTCCAGCAATCTGGGCCGCTGGGGCGATCTGGGCCTCGGGGGCGAGATCGCCGCGAGCGCGATCGCGCTGCACGTGCCGTCGGTGGGACAGGGGATTGCGGTGGAATTTTTTCGGCAGGCGGTCCTCGGGGATCGGCGGTTCAAGTCTTCGGTCGAGCGCTATGCCAACCCAGCCGAACTGGTCCTCCGGCTGACAGGCGATCGGCGCGGGATGGCGCTCGCCCCGGTGCGCCCGCCCGACGCGCCGGGCCTGAAAATCGTCCGCGTCGCCGTGCGCACGGGTGAGCCGGCCTTTTCGCCGACGCCCGAGAATTTGCATTCGGGCGATTACCCACTGGCGATGCCGCTCCGGATGGTTTTTCGCCGTGAATCGGCGCGGACGTTGCGGCCGCTTCTGCATTTTCTGCTCAGCGACGAGTTTGTTCTGGTGTTGGAGCACGCCGGGGTGGTTCCGCTGGCGCCGACGGCGCGCCGGCAGCAGTCGGCCGCGCTCGAAAAACCCTGAGTGGGCGGCTGTTGCGGTGTCGCGCGTGAAATTAAAAATAGCTGTTGACGGAAACGGCTTCGAGCCTACTCCTTGCTCCCTGCTCTGCGGGTGTAGCTCAGTTGGTAGAGCACCACCTTGCCAAGGTGGACGTCGAGAGTTCGAGTCTCTTCGCCCGCTCCAATTAAAGAAAGACCTCCGGTTGCGAAACCGGGGGTCTTTTTGTGACTAAGCGCGACAGAGGGAGCGGGATGCATAAGTTGAGTTGCAGCGACTCAGAGCGACATGCGCCGACTCGAAAAGGCAGCATGCGACCGAGGGCAGTGTGTGTTTCGGTGTGTCATGGATTAGGTGTAAAGATTGGTATGAGCTGCGCTTCAGTGCTTCGGTTCAGAGGACGGGTTAGCTTCATTTTTCGACTTAGATGCGATTCGCTCGCGACGCGCCTCAAGCTCAGCTTCCCGCAGGTGCTCTTCGAGTGCACCATTTACAGTGAACTCCTTTGGAGTTTGACCGCTCTTCTTCATCATCGCTTTTAGTCTCGGCACGTCTGGTAGCGGACTTGAATTTATGTCCGCTACAAAGTGCCCCCCATCTATGGAGAAGAAAATAACTTCAATTGCCGTGATGAGAGGAGTTCGCCCGGTAGTTTCTTTCGTATTACTGCTGTAGAATACTTTGAGTGCGTAATAGCTACTGCCATCCCCCAAGCGATACAGGGGCCAGATCCAATACGTGCCGCGTTTCCAGTCTTCGCTACCAAAACTGTGCGTTACTTCGGCAGGTATCCCGAGCGCGTCACGAACCTTGTTTTGCTCCACAGGATAGTCGAGGAGCGCTACGGCCACTTTTAGTCGCCTGACCTCCGCCATCGTGGTCTCACCGCGAACGGGGAGCACAGCGATGAGAAAAACAGAGAAGACTACAAAGGCGCGCTTCATGAATCCTAGGCACAGATAGCATTTGGCCGCGTGGTCTCAAGGTTGAACGGCTGCGGTGCTTTTGAAGCATCACCTGCCGCTTTGCTCCCGTTCACGCTGGATAGTGTGAAAGACGGCAATCCCGCGACAGCTGCCGCTAGTGGCAACTGCGCCGCGTCTGTATAGGTTTTCATAGTTTGTCGGATATCTCGATGCCGCATCAACTCCATCGCGACGCGAGGATAGACACCCGTGGCAGATAGGTTCGTGCAAAACGTTTCTCGTAGCGCGTGCAGGTCAATACGCCGGCCCGCTGCGTCCAAGAACGGAATCCCCGCCTTGGCTAAATCTTTTTTCATCGTCGGAATTCGTGGCAACATCCCGCTAAAAATGAATTCAAACGGCGTGACGTTTTCGGACGCGATGGAGCGAATCGCCCGAATAACTTCCGCGCGCAGCGGAATCGTAGCTTCCTTTTTCGTTTTCGTAATAGACGCCCGGACACGCACGCACGGAGTGGGGGCGTCGAAATCAAAATCACCCCAGACAAGCTGATTCAGTTCGCTCCGTCGCAGACCCGTTTCCAACAGGACGAGATAAACCACGGCGCGAGTAGGTGGCGCGGCGGCGAGAAGTTTCTGCGCTTCGTCCGGGGTGAGTGCGCGCCGAAATTGCGTCGTCAGCCGAGTGTCCACGCGCTCGACGCCGTGCAGCGGATTTTCGCGAATGATTCTTTGCTTCTTTAACCAGTTGAGAAACGCCGACGCATTAAGCATCGCGTCGTTTTTTGTTTTGGGCTTCAGGTCGCACGAGGCGCGCCATTCGCAGAACGAACGCGGCGTCACATCAGCCAACTTCCGCCACCGGCACCGCTCGAAGAGCTTTTGCAACCCGTGACGATACTTCGCTAGCGTGTTGTGACCTGACGCAGAAAAACTGAGCCATTGCCGATGAGAGTCTGGGCCCCAAGAAGGAACCCCAGACATGCCAAAAGGAAAGAAACATACGCCGGAGCAGATTGTTGGAATCTTGCGCCGGATCGAACAAGGGGAGACCGCGGAAGCGGTCTGCCGCGAGGTGAACATCAGTCAGGCGACGTTGTATCGCTGGAAGCAGCAATTCGGCGCGTTGGACTTGGACGAGGTCAAGGAACTCAAGGCGTTGCGGGAGGAGAACGCGCAGCTCAAGCGCGTGGTGGCCGACCAAGCGCTGAACATCCATGTGCTGAAGATCGTGAACGCAAAAAAATGGTGAGCCCGTCGCAACAACGCCACGCCGCCCAAGGCGTGGTGGCGATGGGCGAGTGTTCGCAGCGTCAGGCGTGCCGCTACCTTGGGCTGGCGCGCTCGACGTGGGCGTATCGCCGACGGCCGCCAACGCCACGCGCGCAGCAGATCACCGACGGTATTGCGCGGCTGTCGCGGCGTCATCCGCGTTACGGCTATCGTCGGGTGCATGCGCTGTTGCAGCGCGAGGGACTGGCCTGTGCGCGACGCACCGTGCAACGGGTGCGCCGCGCGGAAGGTCTGCGTGTCACCGGCCCAGCGCGTCGTCCGAAGTGTCCGCCACGGCCGGAGGCCAAGGTGAAGGCCGAAGGCGTGAACGACGTGTGGTGCGTGGATCTGGTGTTCGACGTGACACAGCGGGGCACGACGGTGAAGTTCCTGACGATCATCGACGAAGGTAGCCACTACTGCATCGATGTCGTAGCCGGTCGCCGACTCGGTGCCGCAGCGGTGGTGGCCGCGTTGCAGGCGGCGAGCGGCCGCCACGGCACGCCCCGCCATCTGCGCAGCGACAACGGCGGCGAGTTTATCGCCGGCGCACTCCAGACCTGGCTGCCTCAAGATTGTCCCAGACGAGTGCCGATGTGTTTCTTGATGCGTGATGCGCGTTGACCGTGCATCTAACACCTGAACACAATGGAGTTGAGCGGGCGCAGAGACTAGTTCGAGTCTCTGCGCCCGCTCCATTTGATGAAAGCGCCTAGTGGTGACACTAGGCGCTTTTTCATGCCATAACGGACAGGCTCCACGGAGTTACGGAGTTCTGAACTCGCGGTATCCGCGCCAGCTTGGGACAGGTCGGGACTCGGCGAGACCCCTGTTTGTGCACGCCCGTGTGCATGCCCGTGTGCACGGATTTCGGGGTCCACTGATGGCGGCGCCGCTCGATTTTCGCTTTCAAGGGGCACCGCGTGCGACCGGAGCCGGGCGGATTCAGCAATGATGATCGACGATCTGCTGACCTTCGCCCACGTGGGTCGCACGGAGATGACGCTTCAACCGGTGGCGCTCGATCCCATCGTGGCTGAGGTGCGGGAAGGTCTGAACTCAGAAATCGGCGATCGTCGGATCTACTGGCAGATCGCTCCGCTCCCGCGAGTCCGGGGTGATCCCGCGCTGCTTCGCCAAGTCATAGTCAACTTACTGAGTAACGCCGTGAAATTTACCCGGCGGTGCCCGGAGGGACGGATTGAAGTTGGCGCCACACCGCCGGCGCGCGATGAGCGCATGGTCACAATTTTCGTGCGCGACAACGGGACGGGTTTCAACCCCAAGTATCTCGGCAAGCTCTTCGGCGTGTTTCAGCGCCTCCACAACTCGCGGGACTTCGAAGGCACCGGGATCGG
>JBBRLB010000065.1:0-35209 GCA_038231575.1 Opitutales bacterium
CGTGACGCCGGCGGCAGAGAGTCGTCATCAAAACCATCAACAGCATGAGGGAGGCAAAATTAGAACGGTCAAACCGCGGGATTTCGAGTGCGATTGCAACCCATAAGTCTTGAGCCCGATAGCGGGTCCGCGCCACCTTTCTGTCCTACGCCTACCGCGTCCTGTTCCATCGCAATGCAGCCTGAAATTTCCGCCTTCGCCCGCGAACATCTCGATCGCCTCCGCACGTTTTACGACGCCGCGCCGACCGGCCCGCAAGCGGGTGCCCGGGCCTATCGCCGGCTCCTCGCCCACTACTACAATCTGCTGATCCCCGCCGGCGCGTGTGTGCTCGAGATCGGGTGCGGTTCGGGCGAGTTGCTCGCGCAACTGCGCGCCGGAAAAAAAGTCGGGATTGATCTGGCGGAGACGCAATTGGCCGCCGCGCGGCGGCGGGTGGAAGACGGCGAATTTTTTGCGAGCGCCGGCGAACTGCTCGATCTCGGCGAGCGGCGCTTCGACGTCATCATCATTTCCGACACGCTGAATCTGGCGGCCGATGTGCAGCGGCTGTTTGAGCAACTCCACCGCGTCTCGCATGACGACACCCGGCTGTTGGTGAATTTCCAGAATTCCCTGTGGCGGCCGTTGCTTTCGCTGGCCCGCGGACTTGGGCTCAAAGCGGCGCAGCCGCAGAATAGTTGGCTGGCTTCGTCGGATGTGCTGAACCTGCTCGACTTGGGCGGCTGGTCTCCGATTTCCCGCCACGGCCGCATCCTCGTGCCGTTTCCCGCGCTCGGCCTCGACTGGCTCGCCAACCGGTGGCTCGCTCCCCTGCTCCAGTGGTTCTGTCTCACGGTCTTTATTGTCGCGCGACCCGTGAGGTCCGGCGCCCTGCGCCCGCGCACCGTGTCCGTGGTCATCCCGGCGCGCAACGAAGCCGGCAACATCGCCGCCGCGGTCACCCGCACGCCCCATATGGGCGCCGGCACCGAGCTCATCTTCGTGGAGGGCCACTCCAAAGATGACACGTGGGCGCAGATTCAAAAAGTAGCGGCCGAAAATCCGACGCTGAAAATCAAAATCCTCCAGCAGACCGGCCGCGGCAAAGGCGACGCCGTCCGCGCGGGGTTCGCCGTCGCGACCGGTGACATCCTGATGATTCTCGACGCCGACCTCACGATGCCGCCGGAGGATTTGCCGAAGTTCTACGACGTGCTCGCCAGCGGACGCGCGGAATTCGCGAATGGCGTGCGGCTGGTCTATCCGATGGACGAAAAGGCGATGCAGTTCCTCAATCTCTGCGCGAACAAAACGTTCGGCCTGATCTTCACGTGGCTGCTCGGTCAGCCCGTGAAGGACACGCTCTGCGGCACCAAGGTCCTGTCGCGGGCCCACTACGGAAAAATCGCCGCCAACCGCGCTTACTTCGGCGACTTCGATCCGTTCGGTGACTTCGATCTGCTGTTCGGCGCGGCGAAACTAAACCTCAAGATCGCCGACGTGCCGATTCGCTACCGCGAGCGCACCTATGGCACCACCAACATCCAGCGTTGGAAACATGGCTGGCTGCTGCTGCGCATGGTGATGTTTGCCGCGCGCAAATTGAAATTTGTGTGAGCGCCGCAATGAAAATCCCCCTCCTCGATCTCAAGCCCGCCTACGAGGAACTGCGCGCAGAGCTCGACGACGCCTATCATCGCGTCATGGCGTCCGGCTGGGTCTTGCTCGGCCAGGAACTCGCGGCCTTCGAAGCCGAGTATGCCGCGAGCATCGGTGTCGCGCACTGCGTCGGAGTGGCCAACGGACTCGAGGCGATGCAAATGATCCTGATGGCGCGGGGCATTGGAGCCGGCGACGAAGTCATCGTGCCGTCCCACGGCTACATCGCCACCTGGCTCGCCGTGACCCATGCGGGTGCGCGGCCGATTCCGTGCGAGCCCGACCCGCAAACCTACAACCTCGATCCGGCCCGCCTCGCTGCGCTCATCACCGCGCGCACGAAGGCCGTCTTGCCGATCAATCTTTATGGGCAGCCGGCCGACTACGCTGCGATTCACGGCGTTGCCGCGCAGCACGCGCTTTTCGTGCTGGAGGATGCCGCCCAGTCACACGGGGCGCGCGTCCAAGGACGTTCCGCCGGGGCGTTGGGCCATGCCGCCGGCGTGAGTTTCTATCCCAGCAAAAACCTCGGCGCCCTGGCCGACGCCGGCGCGGTCACGACCAACGAGGGCGAACTCGCGGAAAAAGTGCGGCACCTCCGCAACTACGGTTCAAAGGTGCGGTATCATAACGAATACCTCGGCCTCAACTCGCGCCTGAGTGAACTGCAGGCGGCCTTTTTGCGCGCGAAGCTCCCCCATCTGCCGGCGTGGAACGCTCGCCGTGCCGCGCTGGCGGCGCGCTATCTCACGCAATTGCGCGGCGTCGGCGATCTGGTGCTGCCGTTCGTGGCCCCGGGGGCGGAGCCGGCCTGGCATCTCTTTGTGGTGCGCACCGCGCAGCGTGAGGCCCTACAGGCGCATCTGAGCGCCGGCGGAATCGGCACGCAGATCCACTACCCCATCCCGCCGCATCTCTCCAAGGCGTATCAAGGTCATGGCTGGAAGCGCGGGGATTTTCCCCTCGCGGAGAAATTTGCCGGCGAGGTGCTCAGTCTCCCCCTCAGCCCTCATCACACGGCCGAACAGATCGATGAGGTGTGTGCGGCGATTCGCGCCTTCTTCGCCCGCACCGGAGCAGCCTGACACCATGCCCGAAGTCGTTTTGTTCAAGACCGAGGAGCTACTGCCCAAAGCGTGGCAACATTTCATAGCGGACGGACCCGTGCGCGCATTCAATCCGGGTCTGCTGCGCGCCGGCGATGGTTGGATCCTCGCCTATCGCATCGTCGGTCCGGACGGAGTGAGACGAATCGGCCTCTGCCGGCTGGATGCGGCTCTGCGCGTCGTCGCCGGCTCGGCCGTGCCCTTCAGCGATGGGGTGCGTTTTGCGGCCGGCGGCAATTACGCCGGCCCGGCGAAAAGCTGGTTCGCCGATCCCCGACTTTATCTCCTGCAAGGCCGGGCCTTCATCTATTGGAACTCCGGCTGGCACGAACCGCGAAATTATCAATTTCTCCAAGAACTCGATCTTTCCAGCCTCCAGCCCAAAGGACGCCCCCGTGAATTGGTGCTGCGCGGGCCGCGGCAGCCGCTGGAGAAGAACTGGACGCTGCTCGACGGGGAAAAATTGCGCGCAATTTATTCGGTGATGCCGCAGCGGGTGCTGGAGTTCTCCGTCGCCGGCGAGGAGGACATCGAGTTCAGCGAGGTCGTGACCCATGCCTGGAAGGACGCCGCCTACACGGCCGCGCATGGAGTGCTTCGCGGTGGAGCACCGCCGCAACTGTTCGGCGAGCACTATTGGTCGTTTTGCCATTCGGTGACGGGCGTCGACGGCGATTATCGCTACGCGGCGGCGGTGTATCGCTTCGCGAGTGCGGCGCCGTTTTCGCCGACGGACGGGCCGCGCGATGAGCTGGCGCTCGGCAATCCCGGGGGAAGCCGGCGCCATTTTCCGAAATTAAATCCCGCGGTCGGCGAAGTCGTCTATCCCTGCGGCGCGGCCTGTCATGACGGGCGCTGGTGGATCAGCTACGGGATCAATGACGAGCAATGCGCCCTCGCCGTTCTCACCCTCGCCGAAGTCGCGGCGGCCGTGCATCCCCTAGAGCCGCGGGCGTGATTGCGCTTTACAGGCCAAGGAATCGCGGCGTTAAGACGTGCACGTGAGCGACCCTTCCTCCAGTTCCCTGCCGTCGCTGTTCAATCCGTGGCGCATCAGCGAAAAACTGTGGCGGCACCGCGATCTGCTGTGGCAGTTCACGCTCCGCGAGATCCATATCCGGCACAAGGGCAGCCAGCTCGGTTTCGTTTGGACGCTGGTGAATCCGCTGTCGATGCTCGCGCTCTACTACTTCATCTTCGGCGTGATCTACGAGAGCAAGTTTCACGTCCTGCCGGACGAGACCAACTTCGATTTCGCGCTGGCTCTGTTCCTCGGGTTGAGCCTCTTCCATGTCTTCGCGGAGACGCTCGCGGTGGCGCCCAGTGTGATTAACGCGAACCCCAATTTCGTGAAGAAGGTGATTTTCCCGCTCGATATTCTACCGGTGGCCAAAGTCTGTGACACGGGCTTCCATCTGTCGGTGAGCCTGGCCCTCGTGTTGATCGGCAGCGCGTTCGGCACGGCCGGCCTCTCCTGGCAAATCCTGTGGCTACCGGTTCTCCTGCTGCCCCTGCTCCTGCTCGCGCTTGGCCTGGCGTGGGCCCTGAGCGCGATTGGCGTCTTCGTCCGGGATGTGAGCCAGCTCACGCCGTTCGTCTCGACGGCCATCATGTTTTCGAGCGCCGTGTTTTACTCGCCGCTCAGATTCGATCATGCGGGCGTCGCCTGGCATATCCTCCGGCTAAATCCGCTGCTCCAAATCATCAATCTGACCCGCACCGTCGTCCTCTGGCACCAGCCCATGGGATGGACGAACCTGGCCTATGTTTACGCGTGTGCCGCGGGCGTTCTCCTGGGGGGACATGCCCTCTTCGGATTGCTGCGCCGCTCTTTCGCCGAAGTCATCTAACGGCGCCAGCGACCGGCCGGGCGACGCCGATTTCATAAGGCAAACGCACCAAGCCGTGCACGATTTCCTGGTCGGGTTGATTGGAAACCTCCACGACCGCAGCATTGAGCACGCGGTCCCAGGTGTTGTCCGCCTCCGATCCCGCTCCGCACCCCACATCGAGGGTGTATTGCCCGGGCTGCAGTTCCCATTGGACGCGGATTGAAACGACACAGTCCTGTCCGGCGGGAATCTCCGAAATCAAACGCCGCGCCACCCGCAAGCCCGTCGCGAACACCACCTGGCCGTGCCGGTTCCGCACTTCGCAGCCGGCACTCGCGTTTTTGACCGCTCGTTCGGCGCGAACGAGCATCGTCACGGTGCCCCAATCGCCGACGCGAAAGGTTGTGCTGGAACCTCCGTCCGCATGCAACAACCACGCCCGCGCCACGCGGAACCCGCCATCACCGAGGCGATCGCGTCCCTCCAACGGGAGCTCGGCGACCGTCGGCAGGGCAACGGACGTCAGTCCGGAGAAATCATCGGAGGGAGCGGGCAGGTTTCCCGCGGCCGCGGCCATCGCTGCCACGTATTCGCGCACACACGCTCCCGCGTCCCCGAGAAATCTCATCCGTCCTTGATCGAGCCAGAGGGCACGCTGACACATGTTCAGCACGAACGAGACATCGTGCGTCACGACCAGCAAAGTCACGCCATGCGCGACCAATTCATGCATGCGACGGCTGCACTTCTGCTGAAACAGGATATCGCCGACGCTCAATGCCTCATCGATGATGAGCACGTCGGGCTGGACGGAAATCGCGACGGCGAAAGCCACGCGCATCAGCATGCCGGTCGAATAGGTCTTAACCGGCTGCTCGATGAATGCGCCGATGTCTGCGAACCGCTCGATTTCGGTAAACTTATGGTCCATTTCGGACCGGGAAATCCCCAGGATAGCTCCCGCAAGATAGACGTTTTCGCGTCCGGTAAACTCAGGATTGAAACCCGAACCCAATTCCAAGAGCGCCGTCACCCGTCCGGTGACGCGACACGTGCCCGCCGTAGCCGCAAGCGTGCCGGCAATAATCTGCAGGAGAGTGCTTTTCCCGGCGCCATTGCGCCCAATGATGCCAAACGCCTCTCCTTTCGAAACCCGGAACGAAACGTCCCGCACCGCGGCCATACCCTGTAGAACCGCTGGCTTCGCGGTGGCCCCCAGGCTTTCGCGCAGGCCGCGCCTCAGCGCGCTGCCCAGCGACAAGTCCTGACGATAGATTTTTGAAAGCTCGCTCACCTCGATTGCCAACTCGGCCACGTTGGGTCGGGCGGAGTCGGTCATCGAAGCAGTCATGCGAGTAGTTTGAAGGAGTGCTGCTTAAGCTGACGTGCGCGACATACAAGGAAAAATCCCCGGCAGCTCCGGGGCATTGGTTCACCCCATCCCTGCAACGCTCGACCATGTGTCGTAGCGGCGAGCGCCAGCGAGCCGACTCTTTTCGACTCGCTGGCGCTCGTCCCTACCAAAACCAGGTAAAGCGAGTTTCCCGGTGCTGACCAAAATACACAAAAAAAAGGGCGACCAGTTTCCTGGTCGCCCTTCGCGGCGTAATGTTCAGTCAACAACTATCAATGCTGGGGAGCCAAGTAGGCGCCCGTGCCCAAATTAACCGGAGTCTTGCTGCTCAAGTCACCCGAGATGCTCAGCGCGCTGAGATCCTTGGTGCCGGCCGCATTAACCGTCAGGGTGTTACCAACCTGAATGAGCTTGGGCAACGTGATGTTACCCGTGGCAATGAGGCTGAGCGTGCTGCCGAAGGAAGCGCTGCCACCCACATTGACGATCGAGATGCTGCCACCCGAGGCCAAGCTGCTGGCGCCAATGGCCGAGGAGCCGGTCAAGAGCTTCATATCATTCGACTGGATGATGCTCACCTGGTTACCAGAGAACTTCAACGTGCCGAACTGGTCGCCCGATTGATTGAGCGAGATGTTGCCGTTGCCCGTGGTGAACGAGGCATTGCCGCTGACGACAATGTTACCCGCGTTCGCGACGCTGCCGATGGCCGTGGTAACGGTGAGGTTGCTCGCCACGGACGTCGTCGCATTCGCGCCGAGCGTGAGGGTCGAGTTACCGAGAACCGTGAGGGACACGTTATTGCCGTTGAACACAACGCCGCCCGTGGTCGGGAAGTCGGTCGTCGCATCGCCAACGGTGATGTTGCCCTTGGTCGCAGCGAGGGTCACGACGCCAGTGCCAGGCGAAGCGATTGTGCCGCCCGGACGGACGCCACCGAAGCCGGAGCTGATGATGTCGCCGTTCACCGAGGTCGCCGTGAAGGTGCCGTTACCGCCACCCGCCATTGTCACCGTGCGAAGGTTCAGCGTGCCGCTCTCGTTGATGGAGATATTCTTGTTCACGCCACCCGTGGAGATGATGATCGGCCCGAAGTTATTCGAGTTGTTCGTCAGGGTGACGTTTTGACCGGTCGACGTGATGTTCGTCGTGCCGTAGACGGAAATCGGATTGCTCTGCGCAATGTTGCCGCTCGCGGTCACGGTCAGCGAATTAGCATTGATCGTGCTGAGGGTCAGCGTGGACGCGCTGCTGTTCAGCGTGACGGAGCCGCTCGGGGCGGTCGCGACGAAGGTCACAACGTTACCGGTGGTCGTGCCCGTGGTGTGGCTCGTGTTACCGATGATGATCGAACCGTTGGTCGCATTGAGCGTCATCGTGCCGTGGGTGGCAATGACGACGGCCGCGTTCGGGTCTTCAATGATGCTGCCGGTGCGGCTCGTGATGCTCACGTTACCAGCACTGTTGGCGATCGTGCCGAGCTTCACGGTGGAGTCTTCGGTGTAGGTGATGCTGGCATTTCCGCCGGTGCCGCTAACGGCGCCCGTGGAGAGCTGAACGCGACCCGCGCTGTTACCCGCGTTGGCGATAACGATGTTACCGAAGTTGGTCACAACGTCAGCTTGGTTTTCAACGTGCAGCGTGCTGCCAGCGACCTGAGTCACCGTGCCGGAGTTGCCGCCGCCGCCGTTCGCAGCGGTCGCCGCGAGCGAGTTAACGCTCAAGTTACCGAGCGAGAGATTCCACGTCGAAGCAATCGTGGCACCGGTGCCACCGGCCTTCGCCGTGAGGAGACCGCCCGTGTTACCCGCAATCGTCAGATTGTTGACGTCGTTGATGACCGTGTCACCGACCGTGTTGATCGTGACGGACGCGAAGTCATTCCCCGATCCGAGAGCAACGTTGCCGGAGGAGGTAACCGTTGTGTTACCCGAAACGCCCGCACCCACCGTCTGGGAGATGGAGGTCGCGGAGCTGCTGGTCGTGGTGAGCGTGAGATTGCCAGCGGAAATCGCACCGCTCAAGTCGATCGGGCCGGCGGACACCAAGGTGGCGTTCGTCGCGTTGACCGGATTGGAGAGGGTGATCGAACCCGCCGCCGTGCTGGTGCTGTTGAGCGTCACATTAGCGCCGTTAACGGTGCCCGTGGTGGCAATGAGGCCGCCAGAATTGACGGTCAAGTTGCTCGCGGTCAGAGCGCCAAGTGAGACGTTCTTGCCCGCGGGGGTCGTGATCGAGAGGTTACCAGGGGCCGTGCCGCCGCCGACGATGCTAACCGAAGCGCCGTTTGACGTGGCCGAACCATCGGTGCCGCCCGTGAGGGTCAGCGCGGTGAACACGTTGTTGGCGCTGTTCAGCGTGATGGAGCCGCTGGTGGGAACCGTGGCCGTGGTCGAGGTCGTCGAGGTGATATTGCCCGTCTCGATGATGTTACCCAAGGTGCTGTAGAGGGCAACCGTGGAGCCAGTAACGGTTCCGACATTAAGCGTGGTGGTCTCAGCAAGCGAAACCGGGCCCGTGGTCGAGGCGCTGATGGCCCCGAGGAAAACCGAAGGAGCAAGCGAACCGTTGGCGCGAGCCGCATTGAGCGTAATCGCACCGCTGCCACCGGAAGTCAGATTGACTGCACCGAAGACGTTGAAGGCGGTGTAAGCATTGTCGATGATAACACCGGCCGCATTGTTCGCAGTAATCGTCAAGATACCACCGACCGTGATGTTCTGACCAGCCGTGCCCGTGCCCGTGCCGAGAACAACGCCAGCGGCCGCACCATCAGTGAAGGTATAGTTGCCCGTTGCGTTGGTCGTTCCGACGACGGAAGCGAGCGTGTTGCTGATGTTGGCCGAGCCACCCGTGAATTGGATGACTTGTCCAGTGGCGAAAGCATTGGTCGCCGAGCTAAGGTCAGCGGTGCCGGAAGCACTGGTCTTGATGCTCGAGGTCCCAGTGCCGTTACCGGTCGTAATCGGGGTGGTCGCTGCACTGACGGAACCGGAGCTGGCGTTGAGCGAAATCGTCTGATTACTCAAGACCGTGGTGCTCGTGAGGGTAATGTTGCCGGTCGAGGCATTCATGCTGACCGAACCCCAGTTCGTAGCATTGCCGCCGGAAATCGCAGCGGTCTGAACGATGTTAGAGCCGGTGAGCGAGACGCTGCCACCTGCGGTGGTGTTACCCGCCGCGATGATCGTATTGCCAACCGTCAGGATGCCGTTGGTCGTGATCGAAATGGAATTACGATTACCGGTGGCGGTGGGCGTCGCGGTCGTCGTGCCCATGTTGATGTTTCCAAGACCGTTAAACGTAATGGACGAGTTGGTGGTCGTGAGATTGAGCGTGCCAGCGACCGTGCTGTTGTTCGCCAAGCTGATGTTGGAGTTACCGCTGGTCGTCGTAACGATGGCATTGCCGCCAATGGTCAACGCGCCCGAGGTTCCAACCGCGGTGCCGTTACCGGCGCCTACTGCGGTGACCGTCAGGTCCTGACCAACCGTCGAAGCCGCGAGCGTGATGTTGTTCGCGTCAGCGATGGTGACGTTGCCGCCCGTGCCGTTACCGGCAAAAACCGCAATCGTGCCGAAGTTGTTCGCGGCATTGCTCACGTCGATGACTTTGTTGCCACCGGTGTTGAGCGTGGTCGTGCCATTCGCGACGGTCCAGAGACCGGTCGAATTGCCGATCACAGCGTTGTTCACCGTGACCGAGACGTTAGCCAAGCTCGTGATAGCCGTGCTCGGCAGGAACGCCGTCGTGGAACCGGTTTGGTTTACGACGAAGTCGCCGGCAACGGTGACGTTGTTAACGGTGACTGCGCTCGCCCAAGCAGACAAGCTGCCGGTCGTAACGCTCACAGCCGCGGTCGTATTGCCGAGGGCAATCGTGCCAGACGCGGCACCCGAGAAGGAAAGATTGCCTTGGGTCGTGAAGTTAAAGTCCGAAGTTTCATTCAACGTGGACAAAATGAGACCACCTGCCGTGTCGACGGTGGCGCCGCTGTTCACGACAATATTGCCATTGGCGAGGATGAACACCTTGCCGGTCGAATTCAAATTACCAGTGATGTTCGCCGTGGCCAAGCCATTGGTCGTGCCGTTGGTGTTGTAACCCACCTTGTTGAGCACAGCACCCGTGGTGCTGAGGCCACCGAACGTCCACGTTTCACCCGTGGGAATCGTAAAAGTGTTGTTGGCGGATGCATCGTTGCCGGTCCAGACCAGCACGGTGCGATCAGAAACGGTGAAAGTTGCGGTGCCAGCGCCGGTGACCAAGGTCGCGGAACCATTGGTGACGGCATACTGAGCCGTGGTAGGCACAGCCCAGAGCGGGCTGGGAAGAATCGCAAGAGGTCCAATCGCGAGAGTCGCGATGAACAACTTGCGAAGCGAGAGCTTAACAGATGCTGCTTTATTCATGTTTAGATAGTAAGCGGTTGTTGACTAGTTTACGCCTAACATTGCGAGAAGAACGGCTCGCCCTAAGGTCTGGCAAGAAGATATTTTATGCCGAAGTGGTGTTTTTTCCCCAATATCAAAGGGGCTCATGGCCGAAATAGCTCCTTCGGCTTCCCACGTGGAATAAAGTTTAACCCTCACGGCCTTCAAAAGTCACGCCGCACATTTCCGGGCATAGTCCAAATGATAGGGGCCAGAAAGCCGGGACACTGACGCTAAATAAAAACGTGGCGTTGAAAAAATGCCTCCGGTTGGTCATTCTGAGCGCAGCGAAGAATCCATTCCGATCCAAGCGATGTCACCCGGGGTGCTCATGTCCTACGGGATTCTTGCCTGCGCTTAGAACGACAGACCTTGCAGTGACCCGCTGAGAGGGCGTCGAAAAAGGGTTCGTGAGGTAGGTCGGGACAGCTGGGCTCGCCGGGAGTTACCCGTGGCAAACGCATCCTCAAAGGCGCGCCCGCGCCGTCGCGCCATCCCTTTTTCGACACCCTTCCAAGACGTCACTCATAAATTGAGCAAAAAGCTGGTCGCGATTCAGAAAAGGATCGGGAGAGCGCTGCGGCTAGAAGCAGTAAGTATATGCTTTGTAGTAGGTCGTGGAAGTGGCCGCCAACCCGAGGGTAAGAGGCGTGACGTTCCACCATGGGATCGTCGCTTGGGTTGATGGGCATCGGTGATCCTGCACGAGCTGCGGTGCTGCCTCACGGCAACCCGCGGCTCAAACGATTGGCGCCGAATGTGATACTGGACAAGCACGCCGTGTCGCAGTGGATCTCAAAATGCCGGGAGACTGTGCCTCGCAGCGAGATCAGTGTGCGGGTGGGCTGTCGCGGGGTAGCAAGGTCAGCACTGTCCGCTCATACGGTATACCGGGTTAGGATTAACATGTTACGGGCAAAGCCAAGGGGATCATGACGCGAACTGCGAATGCGGGCAGCTTGATTCATTCGCGATTCGCGTCATGATCGCGACCCGACTTCCCGCAATCGATCGCGTAGTTTCGCATGAACATCGGGCTCGGTTTGCACGTCTGGGCGCTGGGTTAGACATTCCGTTCTCCGGTCTCAGGTCGCTGCTCCGCGGAGACCCGAAAAGGCGGGCGGGCTATAGGCCATCCTCCGCGTAGGGTGAACCGTCAGTGAGCAATAGTCCCAGACACGTGCCAGGATGATCTTAGGATTGTCCCAGGAGATAAAGGCATCACTGGACCTGGAGTATACCTCTGGCGAGGGAGGACCGGCGACCCGCCCGATAGCTCCCCCGTTAGCGACATCTCGCCCGGGCCAAAGTTGAACTTCATTCGGCGCTCAAACAAGGGCAAAGTTCGATCGGCCGGTGGGTGATCAAGCATAGCCGATCCGGCGCTTTGAATGGAGCGACTATTTCAGCCCTTGACGAGATAAACCGAGGCACACCTACTGGAACTTTACGTCGGAGACTGGCTCTTGGGAGCGGATTTTCCACACTGCTCCGAACCGTCCCGCTCGTTTCTATTTTCCAAAGCAACATATCATGCAATTAAGCAATGAAAGCTACCGCACACGCTGGCTCGTTTTGGTCGGCGTCTGGACCCTCGCGGCCATCCTGCTTTTTCTTCAGGCGCGGTTGATGCGCGACTATATCTCGATTGTGGATCAACTGGGGCTGCGCGGCGCGGCCACCGCTTCGACTCCGCTCAAAGAGGCCTATCCCGCGTTCGCCGCCGATGCCCAGACTTGGGTGCGCCATGCGCTCGCCCTGCTCGAAGGCAACCAAGTGCAGTTGCGCGCCACCACCATCGACAACGCGCCGTTCGGCCGCGAAGTGCACTGGAATTCAGCGTGGGCTTGGACGATCGCCGGGGCGGGTTGGGTCTATCATTTATTTACCGGCACTCCGGTTCCAAATGCCGTCGAAAAAGCCACGGTCTGGCTCACCCCGGTGGTTTTGCTGGGGTTAATCATGATCCTTTCGTCTTGGGCCACGCGCCGGGCAGGGGTGATCGCCGGCGTCGTGATCGTTGCCGCGATGACGTGCAATGATCGGATTTATGAAGGTTTCTTCCCGTCGTATGTAGACCACCACGGCTTGATGACCGTCGCTGTCTTTGGCATGATGCTCGGGGCCGTCTTCATGGGCGGGGGTTGGTGGAAAGAGGGAGGAAAGGGCACCGCGTTGTTGCTCCCCAACTCCATCGAGTCGGCCCGAAGTGCCGCCATTTTCTCCGCCATCAGCGGAGCGGTTGGCATGTGGGTGAGCGTGGCCTCCATCCTTCCCCCCATTGTGCTAGTGGGGGCGGCCGGCGGGCTGGCGATTATGATTCAAGGCCGGACCGCCCGCAGTCACGGTGAGATGTTCGCCCCCGAAATATGGCGGACTTGGGGCCGGGTGGGAGCGGTCACGAGCTTCTTCTTCTATCTCGTCGAGTATTTTCCGTTCCACCTCGGCATGCGCCTCGAGGCCAATCATCCCTTCTATGCGATTGGCTGGCTGGGGGGCGCCGAGATCGTGGCCCAATTCGGCGAACGCTGGTTGGTGCCGCGTGAAAACCGCTGGCAGAACTTGTCGCGCCTGCTCTGGCCGGCGGCGGCGGTGCTCCTGGCTCCCGTCGCGATTCTCATCGGTGGAGAACGGGTTTTCATTCTGGCCGATCCCTTCCTCGCCAGCCTGCACAAGAACTACATCCAGGAATTCCTGCCGATTTGGAAGACCATCCAGAACTTCGACGCGACGATGGTCTACAAGGTCTTGTTCGTCGAAAACGTCCCGATGATTGCCGCGATCCTGACGCTGACCTACAAAGGTCGCGACACGCCCCTCGTGGTCTGGTTCGCGACCATCGCGACCCTTTTGTTCAACGTGATGGCGTGGTGGCAATCGCGCTGGCTGCTCAACGCGAGCGGCGTGCAAGTCTGCCTGGCACTCGTGCTCATCGGCACGTGGACGGGCAGCACCAGCGTCCGCGCGCGGTGGGCCCTCGCCCTCGCCATGGCCGGACTGCTGTTCGTGCCGAGCGGGATCATGCGTTATTTCGGTTCGTCGCAGGATATCAACGCCCGGCGGGTGTCCCCGCGGGACGCGAACAACATGCTGTTTCGTGACATCGCCTCCTCCCTGAGGGCCTCGCAACCGACCGGAGACATTGTGCTGCTTTCGAGCCCGAATGCCTCCACGAGCGTGGGATACTACGGCCGCTTCAAAACCCTCGGAACGTTGTATTGGGAAAACGACGCCGGGCTGCACCACTCGGCGGAAATCTTCAGCGCCAAATCCGAAAAGGAGGCCGCGGAGCTGATCAAAAAATATCACGTCACGCACGTCGCGATGATTTCCGAGGAAAATTTCGTCGTGCAGTATTTTCAACTGCTACATCCGGGCGCAACCGCCGACGAGATCAAGAAGTGCTTCGGCTATCAAATTCTCGCCGACCGTCGGGTGCCCCAATGGCTCGAGATGATCCCCTACTCGATCCCGGAGGATCTCAAGAAGCTCAACATGTCGGTAATGCTCTTCAAAGTTAACTTTGAGCAAAACCTGGCCCAGGCACTCTACAACGTGGCCCTGTCGGAAGTCGCCAGCGGCGCCATCGAAGAAGGGGAACGCACCCTTGATATCCTGATCAAACAAGCGCCCCAGATCTACCAGCCGTGGTTGCGCAAAGGAGAGCTTTTGCTCGCCCGGCACAATTGGGCGGCCGCCGTCGAAAGCACCCTGAAGGGCATCTCGCTCGCTCCGGCGAACGAGCGGCCCGGCCTCTATCTGACGGCCGCGGGCAATTTCTATAACAACCAGCAGCACGCCCTCGCCATCCAGATTTACCGCGCGGCTCTGGCGGAACAATACCTGCCCAGCCTCGCATGTTATCTTGCCTGGGTGCTCTCGACCACCCCCGACGACAGCCTGCGCAACGGCAAAGAGGCGCTACAAATGGCGGAGGAAGTGATCAAGGCGGACCCCAACTCGCCGAGTTTCCTTAACACCCTCGCGGCCGCGCTGGCCGAAAACGGCCGCTTTCCCGAAGCGGCCCAGGCCGCCGACCGGGCGCTCGCCAACGCGCGCTTGAAAGGCGATCCGGCGAACGTGCAGACGATCTTCGAGCGGCGGCTGGCCGTCATCCGGGCCGGGAAACCGATTCGGGAATAAACCCCGTGGGCCGATTGGACGCGTGCTCCGTAGATTCCGAAATTGCCTAGAACAAACGCCGGCAAGACCGGTCATCGCTCACGTGCGCTCACTTTTTGAGAAAATCCTGCCGGTTTGTTTTCTGCTCGTCGGCGCGGCGCTCGCGCCGCGCGGGGCCGCCCAGACCGCGATCGAGCCACCGGCCCAAGCCCCCGCCCCGGCACCGGCACCGGCCAATGCTCACCTGCTCAAGCAGATTCTCCTGGCGGACAGCACGGCCACGGCCCAGGCGCTGTCGTTCCAGCCCGACGGCCCGTTCATTGTCGCCACGGGCTCACTCAAGCCGCTCGAGAGCGCGGAACTCACGAAGCGCCTGATCGCCGCGAAAGATCATTTCATCGACAAGGCGCTGTTGGAGGGAATCTCCCAAGCCCTCTTGATCTACGTGCGGCAGCATGGCTATCTGCTCGTCGATATCAGCATTCCGGAGCAGAGCATTGCGGACGGCGCGTTGCGCCTGGCGGTCGTCCCGGGTAAATTTCGCCAGATCAAATTCGTCGGCAATCGCTATTTCAGCGAGTCCCAGTTGCTCGGCGACCTTCATGTCGAACGCGGTGAAATCATCCACTTCTCCGCGCTCGAGGAAGCCATCAGTTGGACCAACGATCGGAACCCGTTTCGCCGGCTGCAGGCCCATGTCGAGCAGGTGCCCAACTCCAACGAAGCGGACTTGATCGTCGGCGTGCAGGAGCGTTCGCCGCTGCGACTGGTGGCGGCCGTGGACGATTCGGGCAACGAGACCTTGGGCAAGAATCATTACACCTTCGGCGCCACCTACGCGAACCTCTGGAATCTCGATCACCAAGCCACCTACCAGTATATCACGACCGGTCGCGGCCAGAATTTTATCGGCCATGTCTTCAGCTACCGCGCGCCGTTGCCGTGGCGGCATTTCGTCCAATTTAGCGCGACGTATCTCCAAGCCCGTCCGGTTTTGTTCGGCGGCTATTTCAATCAAAACGCCCAGAACATCACGGGCGATGTCCGGTATACGATCCCGGTCTGGAAAGGCGACAACCCGGGGGAGATTTTCGCGAACGTCGGCTTCAAGGAAAGTAACAACGACCTGGAGTTCGGCGGCACCAATGTCGGCACTCCGATCACGGACATCTTCCAGCTCACCGTGGGCGCCAGCCGGGTGCATCGCGACAAACGGGGAGCGTGGGTGTTCGGCGTCAACGCCACGTTCAGTCCCGGCCACCTCGATTCGCGCAATACCGACGATCGTTTCTTCACCTCGCGCGGGGGCGCGAAATCCCGCTACGCCTACGCCACACTTTCGTTCCAGCGCCTGCAGCGGCTGGACCGGGGTTGGGAGTTCAGCGCGCGCGGCAACGTTCAAATCGCGGACGGCAATCTGCTTTCCAGCGAAGACCTGGGCGCCGGCGGCGCGGCGACCGTCCGCGGCTTCGACGAAAACGTGTTTTCCGGCGATGAAGGCTTCGTGTTCGGCAACGATCTCCTGTCGCCGATTTGGCGGCAGCGGATCTCGGTTCGCGGCAAGCAATTCGTGCCGCTCGAAACCCGGTTCCTCGCCTTCTACGACGTCGCCCATGTGCGCAGCAAAATCCCCTTTGCCCTCGATCCGAAATTCAAACCGCTCGCGAGCACGGGTGTCGGCGTGCGCATGAACTGGGCGAATAGTTTTTCGCTGAGCGCGGACTACGGCTGGCAAATCACCCACCTGCCTTACGCCCACACGGATCACGGACGCGGGCACCTGAAAGTCTCGCTCGCCTATTAAGTCGTCGTGTGCGACAGCGCTTAACGTGCGCATCCACCTCGGACACCACTTTTACGGCGCGGGAAATCTGGGCGATGATTTCATGGTCGCGGGGTTTCTCGCCGCGATGCGAACGCTGGCGCCCCGCGCGACTTTTACGTGCTGCGTGCCTTTCGCGCTCGAACCACTCGCCCGCCGGTTTCCCGCGATCCAGTGGCTGCCCTACGATGAACCGACGCGCGCGCGTTGCGTCGCGGAGTGCGACGCCTGGCTCGGCCTCGGCGGCTCGCCATTTCAGAGCGCGCAGAGCCGCTGGTTCATTGATCATCTGGCGCGGGAGGCAGCGCTCTGTGAGGCCGCCGGCAAAAAAATGTTTTTCCTCGGCATCGGTGTTCAAACGTCCGCGGAACTCGCCCAGCCCGAGGTGCGGCGGCTCTGCTCCCGCGCGGCCGGAATCTGGACGCGCGATGCCGGCTCGGCCGACGTTCTCGCCGCCCTCCCTTCGCGGCCTGACCACCTCGAAAAAGCCGCCGACCTCGCCCACCTTTTCTTCCGGGATCAACGTCCGCCGACCGCCGTCGCCGGTCGCGTGACGGTGGTCGCAAATTTCGACTACGGTTCCTGGGCCGGACAGGCCGCGCTGTTGCGCGCGACCGACGCGCTGCCCGCGACTGATCGCGTCTGGCTCGCGCAAGAATCACGCGAGCTGGGCGGCGCCGAACGCGCCCTGCACGCCGCCCTGCCGGCCCGCGATCGCGCCCGGTGGCGACTGGTGATCCCGGATGAAAGCGGCGCACCGATCACGACGGCACTTTCCCACTGGCCCAGCGGCGAATGGCTCGTCACCTCGCGCTATCACGCCGCGCTCGCGGGCGCGTGGGCGGGTTCGAAGATCGTGGTGGTTGCCACCAACGAAAAACTTCGCGCCGCCGCGCATGAACTCGGCGCGCCCTTGCTCTCCCCGCTCGCCGACGAGGCAGCCGCCGCACGCGCCCTGGCCACGACGTCGTCCCCGCGACCCTTGAACGCTTCCGCCGACCTCGCCCTGGCCGCCTGCGCGGATTTCGTGCGCCGCGTCGCGTAAAAAAAGCGACTCGCCGGATGGTGGGAATCCGTGCGAGGCTTGTCCTTTACTCCATGCTGGCGCTCGCGTTTTCGTTTTCAGTCTTCCTCCTCTGGACCTTGGTGGGCCGCGCGCTGCTGGCAGTCGTCAGCCCCCGGTTTGGCGTGCTCCGCGCCTGGTTGCTCGCGCCCGGCCTCGGCCTCTCAATTATCCTGATTTCACTGATGGTCGGCAACCAGGCCGGCTGGCCCATCGGTCAATTCGCCCGGGTGATGCCCGCCGGCTGGGCGGTCCTCGCGATCGCGGTGCTCCTCTGGCGACGGCCGAAGTGGTCACCGCGGGCGCTCGGGCCGTTTTTCGGCGCCGCGTTGTTCTCGCTGGTGTGGACCGGCTGGCCCGCGCTCCAGGTGGGTTTCAACTGGATCAGCTACGGCAACGACGACATGGCCAACTACTGCCTCGCTGCCGAACGCTTCGCCGACCACGGCTTCTACGCGGTGCCGACGATGGCCGAGCTCTCCGGCCGCGACTACACGAGCTATTATTTCTTCATGCACGTGGCCGACATGATGCGGTTCGGCGCCGAGCACACCGTGGCGTGGGTCTCGCGCTTCGGCGGCCTCAAGGCCACGCAGGGCTTCATGCCGGCGATCCTCGCGCTGGCGCTCACGCAACTTTTCGCCGCCGCCGGTCTCGCGCTCCAATTCGGCCGGCACCGCCGCCGCGCCCTCGCCGCCGCGTGGATTCTCGCGGTCTCGCCGTTGTTCATGCTGGGCACGCTCTATCAGCTCATCGCGCAGGTGGGCGGCATCGCGCTGCAACTGGTCGTCCTCGCCCTGCTCACGCGGTCTTGGTCGGCCACGTCGCGTCGACGCGACGTCATCCGTTACTCGGTGCTCACCGCCGTCGCCGGCACCGCGCTGTGTTTATACTATCCTGAGACGACGCCCTTCACCGTCGTCACCTACCTCGGTTTCCAGGCCCTGAGCCTGTGGCGTCGACAGGCCCGGCCGGCGGTCATCATCGCGATCACCGCCTACACGCTCCTTGGCGTCGTGCTGCTGCTGCGGCACAATCTCATCTCTTACGTCTCCGTCCTCATCATGCAGCTCACGTCCGCGCTGCACTCGGCCAATCTCCTCCTCTCGCTCTTCCCCTATTTTCTGCTGCCGACCGGCTTCTCGAATCTTTTCGGCTGGATGCCCATCGCGAAAGATTTTTCCGAGCCCGTCGTTTCGCTGTCGATCCTCGCTGGCATGACGCTCTCGATCGTCGTCCTCTGGCGCGCCGTGCGCGACGCCTGGCGGGTCAACGCCGCCGCGATCCTGCTGCTCGTGCAGGCCGGGGTCGCCGTCAAATTCTACCTCTCTGCGAGTGACTTCAATCTCTACAAGCTCGCGATGTGGCTGCAGCCCGCGCTCGCCATCGCGCTCGCCGGGCTCGCGTTGAAATACCGGCGCGCCGCGCTGCTCATCGCCGCGTTCGCGCTCACAACCGCGCCCAGCGCGCTGCACTACGCCCGCGCTTCACAGGGCATGATTTCCGGCGGCATGACCGAGCTGCGCTACGGCTCACGCCTCGGCATGGCGATCCCGCCCCCCGCCGATCCCGACGCCCAAATCACCGCGACGATTGAGAATGTCGTCGCCGCCAAATTCGCCGGCGGCGAACTGCGCGGCCATCAACTCGCGTTCGCCTCCCGCGATTATTTCACGCCCAACACCCGCATCGATTTTCGCAAGCCTCCTCTGCCCGTCACGTTTCAGCCGCACTACGCCGACATGGCGCAGGCGCTGCCGCTCATGAACGAACGCAACGAAAAATGGGAGACCACCTCGACGCTCTGGCGCACCGCGTTTTCGCAGCCGGTGCTCACCCGGCCGACCGATTTTTATCTCGATGTCGCGACCCAGCTCTCGCTCTTCAACAAATTCGGCGCCGATCCGGCGGCGCCGATCCGCGCGGTGTTCGAACTCCAGCCCGCCGGCTCGGTGCACAATCGGCTCGTCTTCGTTCACTCCGGCCTCGGCAATCACTACTATCTCGGCAACCGCGGCTTCATTTCGTTTTTCCAGCAGGAGCCCGATCAGTTCGCGCCCGGCCGCGATTTTAACGGCATCGGTCACTTCATGCTCCTGCGCGTCGAGCATCCGAGCGAGGAAATCTACGTCCGCATCGCCGCCACGCGCACGCAACTCACCGGCCGCACCGCGTGGCGGCAACCCAGCCTCAACTCGGATCAAAAGGTCGTCGGCCCCATCGTGCGCGGCACCGTCGATGTTCCGATCGAGGCCGTCGGCAACGGCGCGTTCAATCTCTTCACCGGCCCGATCCGTCCGCTGATGCACGAGGGCGTCGCGTATGTGGCCGTCGACTTCTGGGAGGCGCCCCACGTGATTCCCGACCGACGCTCGGGCCTCAAGCGACTCTACAATCTCGACATCCCGCTCGACTACCGCCGCGTGCTGGGCTGGGGCCGCGACGTCTCCGCGGTGAGTGTGGAGGAATATCGCCGGCTCACCCGCCCGCTGCGGCTGTCCCGTTTTCCTGAGGATCTTTCGGAGGCGGAGACACTGGAATTTTCCGGCGCGTATGAAGACGGCTGGCTTTCGCCCCACAGCGAATTTGTCCTCGGCGCCGTGCCGCCTGGCGGCGTCGTGCGCCTGCGCGGCTTCGTGCCCGAGCTGCCCGGCTCTCCGCTCGGCGGCGGCACGATGAAACTTTCCGTCAACGGCGGAGATCTTGAACTGCCCGCCGTGACCGGCACGTTCGACTGGCTGCTGCCCGTGCCCGCCGTCCGCTCCGATTCTCTCGCCGCCACGACCCACACCACGCGCGTCGCGGTGCGCTTCACCGCCACCACGCCGCTTCCCGGCGGTGACGAGCGGCCGACCGGCGGCAAACTCGAGTTGCTCGAGGTCCTCGCCAAGCTGCCGAGTCAGACCTTCGATTTTGGCACGCCGGGCGCGATGCGCTTCGCGTCCGTCGGCATCGATCAGGACGGCTGGATGGCCCGCGCTGCGACGCTCACGCTCCCCGCCAGCGCGATCGCGCAAGACCTCGCGCTGCGGATCGAATATCCGAACTGGACCGGCGCCCAAGCGGCCCAGATCCAAATCCAACTCGATGCGCCGACCGCGCGCTCCAGCCAGTTGCTCGCGCCCGGCGAATACGCCACCGTCCGCCTTCGCCTGCCGGCCTCGGTCAATCCCCGTGCGGTCCACTTGGAACTGCCCGCGGACTATCCGCTGCCCGCACCCGACACCCGACGCCGCGCCGCCCGCCTCCTTCAAGCCGATCTTACGCCCGCGCCCGACGCATGACCACGCCTTCAGCCATCACCGCGCCGCGAATCGCGCTCATTCTCAAAATCGACACCTTCGGCGATCTCGTGCTGTTCGCGCCGGCGTTGCGCGCGCTGCACGCAGCGTGGCCGAAGACCCGCCTCGTTGTCCTCGTCCGCCGCGCCTACGCCGACCTCGCGCCGCTCATCGCGCCCGGCGTCGAGTGGCTCACCACCTCACTCGATCCGTTTGCGCACGGGCCCGACGCGAAGGATCCGGAACTCGTCAAACTCCGCGCCACGATCAGCGCACTGCAGCCCGACCTCGTGGCGGCTGCGAGTTCGCGCCGCCACTGGCTCGATGTCGCGCTCGCCGCGGCCGCGCCTGGCCAGAGCGCGTCGAACGGGCCGGGCGTCCGCTGCCTTTCGCTCGGGGCCGTGACCGATGACACGTTTTTCGCCGCGCAGCTTCAGATCCAGCTCGGGCTGCGCGCGGCCGAAGTTTTCCGCGAGGCCATCGCCCTGCCCGGTGACGAGCCCGACTGGCAGCGCAACTTTCACCTCGTCGACACGCTGCTCGGCCAGACCGTCGCACGCACCGCGCCGTCGTTGCAGCCGGACGAAGCCGCGCGCGCCGCCGCCCAGGCGATTCTCGCCGCGCAGAAACTCGCCCCGGGCAAGTTCGCCGTTTGCGCCGCCGCCGGTTTCGCCAACGTCAAAATCAAGACGTGGCCCGCGGCTCATTTCGGCGCCGCCCTGAAACATCTCCACGCCCAACACGGCTTGCGCACGCTGCTGGTCGGCCACGAAAGCGAGCGCGCCCATCTCGAGTCCGTCCGCGCCGCGAGCGGCTTGCCGGCCGATTCCGCGCCGACTCTCTGGGTCGGTCGTGAAGGCGAACTGCCGTTGCTGGCCGCCCTGCTCGCCGAGTCCGCCCTCTATTTTGGCAACGACACCGGCGCGATGCATCTGGCCGCCGCCGTCGACGTGCCGGTCGTCGCGGTGTTCGGCGGTGGCACGTGGCCGCGCTTCACCCCGGCCGCGCGCCGCGGCGTCGCGGTCGTGCAACCGCTGCCGTGTTTCGGTTGCGGTTGGGACTGCGCCTTCGACAACGCACCGTGCCTCGGCGGCATTACCGTCGCCGATGCCGTGCTCGCACTCGATACCACCCTCACGGGTGCGGCCAAAAACACGTTCACCATCCAACGCGTCGAACATCTTTCCGCCGACATCCGCGACCTGATGGGCCGCGCCGCCGCGCGCTACCGCGCGATGGGCGCCGAGCACGCCATCCGTCAGCGCAAGCTGGAGGAAAAGGACGTCGCGATCCTCGAAAAGGAAGCGTCGATTTTTGAAAAGGAGACGTCGATCTTTGAAAAGGAAGCGGCCATCGCGGACAAGGAGAAGGAAATCGATGCGCTCAAGGTCGTCTGCGACGAACGCGAACGCGTCATCTTCATCCTCGATACGAACGTCAAGGCGCTGCAGGCCAAGCTCGCGTCGCAACCCGCGTCGACCGCCCTGAGCCCGTCGAACGGGTCAGCGCCGGGTTCCTCGAACGCGCCCGCCATCGATCCCGTGGCGCACGAGGCGGCGCTCGCGGCGTTGCACTCCACGCTGGCCGCCCGCGAGACCGAAATCGCCGCCTTGCGGCAGTCGCTCCTTGAGCGCGAAGCCACGTTGAAGCGCCACCTCGACGGCCTCACCCAGCTCGATCAGGCGAAATATTTGATCGGGTTGCTCCACGAAAAAGAGCGGATGCTCCAGATCCTCCAACGCGTGTGCGCCGAGCGCGAGTCGCTCATCCGCAAACTCACCGCCGAGTCCACCGAGCCGACCGCGCACCTCCGCCGCCTCGGCCTCGCCGCCGGCGCGTGGTGGCAGGCGAAAATCTCGGCGCCACTCCGCCAGTGGTTCGAACGAAAAATTCTCGACGGCTACTGGATGCAGATCGGCATCTTGAAACATTACGAACCGCGCCCGCTGAAATGGGATCCGCGCGTGCCGCGCGGCCGACTGCCCGCCGAGCGTCTCCCGCGCATCGCGATCGTCACGCCGTCCTATAACCAGGCGCACTTCCTCGCCACCACCCTGACGAGCGTGCTGCGGCAGGACTATCCGCATCTGCTCTACGTCGTGCAGGACGGCGGCTCGAACGACGGTAGCGTCGATGTCATCAAGCGCGAGGCCGCCCGGATTCATCACTGGGAATCCGCGCGCGACAGCGGTCAGGCCGACGCGATTCGCAAGGGATTCAAGCACGTCGCCGCCCAGCTCGGCCCGAACGATCTCATGGCGTGGCTCAACTCCGACGACCTGCTCGGCCCGCGCACGCTACACGCCGTCGCCAAATATTTTGTCGAACATCCCGACGTCGACGTCGTTTACGGCCATCGGATCATCATCGACGAAGTGGATCGCGACATCGGCCGCTGGGTGATGCCGCCACACGACAACACCGCCCTCGAATGGATCGACTACGTGCCGCAGGAAACCCTCTTCTGGCGCAAACGTGCGTGGGATCGCGTTGGCGGTCTCGACCCGACGTTCCAATTCGCCCTCGACTGGGATCTGATCGCGCGCTTCCAGCAGGCCGGCATGAAACTCGTGCGGCTGCCGTGGTTCCTCGGCGCGTTCCGGGTGCACGCCGCGCAAAAAACCAGCCAGCAGATCCACACGCTCGGCCACGAGGAAATGACGCGCATCCGCGCCGCGCTGCACGGCGGCGTCGCCAACATCGATCACCGGAAGATCGAGCATTACGCGCACCGCACCCGCGTGGACGGCGCGTGGCACTCCCGCCTCGCCGACTGGGGCATCCGCCTCTGACCTTGTTTGTCGTTGCGAGAAGCGAAGCGACGAAGCAAGCCATCTGACCGCTCACCGCCATGCTCCTCAGCCTCGTCGTTCCCGTTTACAAGGAAGAGAAAAACATCCCCGAGTTTCTCGGCCGTCTCGGGCCGATTCTCGCCGGGGTGACCGAGGACTACGAAATCATCTTCTCGCTCGATCCCTCGCCCGACCGCACGGAGGACGTGATTCTCGCGCACCGCGCGCAGGATGCGCGCATCAAGCTCCTCAAATTTTCCCGCCGCTTCGGCCAGCCGATGGCCACGCTCGCCGGACTCGAATATTCCACCGGCGAGGCCGTCATCGTGATGGATGTCGATCTCCAGGATCCACCGGAACTCGTCCAGGAAATGATCGCAAAGTGGCGCGAGGGCTTTGACGTCGTGCTGCCGCAACGCCGCCAGCGCACCGGCGAGCCGTGGATCAAAAAAGTTGTCGCGGCCACCGGCTACAAGGTGATCAACAAGATCGCCGACGTGAAAATCCCCCCGAACACCGGCGACTTCCGCCTGATGTCGCGCCGCGTGGTGCAGGAGATCGTGCGGCTGAAGGAGTCGCACGGCTTCCTTCGCGGCCTGGTGGCGATCGTCGGCTTCAAGCAGGTGATCATTCCGTTCGATCGACCGGCGCGATTCGCGGGCGAGACCAATTACAACCGCTTCCTCGGTTCGCTGCGCATCGGGTTCAACGGCATCTTTTGTTTCTCCACCTACGCGCTGACGCTGAGCACGTGGCTCGGCTTTATCGTTTCCGGGTTTTCGTTTCTGGTGATGGCGATTTATCTCTTCTACAAATTGATGGGCTGGGAAATCCTCTGGGGCAATCCGACGCAGGTCATCCTCATCTCGTTCCTCGGCGGCATTCAATTGATCAGCATCGGCATTCTCGGCGAATACATCGGCCGCATCTACGAGGAAGTCCGCGCCCGCCCGAAGTTCATCGTCGATCGCGCGGAAGGTTTTAAGCGCTGAGGCAGCCCCCGCGTGAACGCGCCGCGCATGGCCCCCTTTCGCACTGCCGCCCGGTGGCTCGGCTGGCTCGTGGGCGGCGGCGTGCTGGGTTGGCTGCTGCTCGCCCACGCCCCGAAGACCTACCCGCCGCTTTCGTCGCACCAGGTTTTCACAATCGTTTTTCCGGCCGGCCTCAAAGGCGCCGCCGAACCGATCGTTACGACGGGCTCGTTCGGCAATGCGGATCTTCTGGCGGTCCGTTATCTCGAGGCCACCCAGGCGGTGTTCGTCTACGATGTCTGGGGCATGGGCGGCCCGCTGTCGCAGCCCTTCGACTTCGTGCCCGGCCAACCCTGCACCCTCGAACTCGATCTGCCGACGCTCGCGGTGGTCAGTGAATTCAAGTCCCACGAAAAACGGCCGCTGCGGATCGTGCTCGCGGGCCGCGAACTCATCAGCGAGGGCGTCTATTTTCACCGCCGCGCGCCCGAGGAAATTTATTTCGCCGCCAACCCGATCGGCGGCTCCGTTTCGAACGCGCAATTCCGCGGCGAACTGCGGGACAGCGCCGGCGCCACGCTGCGAGGACAAATCGCGCCGGCGCTCAAATGGCCCGGGCAAGTGGCCCAACTTTTGGCCCACCAGCCATGGCTGGTGCTCGGGATCGTCCTGACGGCGATCATCGCAGGCGGGGCGGCCCGCGTGGTGCCGATCTGGATTCTCGAGCAACTGCCCGCGCGTGACCCTGTGGCCTCGAGCCGCCGGGCGCACGTGCTGCGCGGTCATGCGCACGCGCCGCATCGCTGGGCGGCGGCCACGATCCTTTTTTGCGGCGGGGTGTTTGCCACGCTGATCACGGGCGGGACGTTCCGTTTCGTGGTCGAAGACTCGTTCGGGACGTTCTACGATCATCAGGCGGCGAGCGTGCTCCAGGGACATCTGAATGTGCCGGACAAAGCGCTGAGCGGCGAAGCGTTCATCGTCGGTGGAAAAATCTACGGTTACTTCGGCATCACCCCCGCGATTTTGCGTCTACCCCTCGTCGCCGCCGACATCGCGTTCGGAAAAGTCATCCGCCTCTTCATGTGCGGTTATTTTCTCGCGGCCCTCGTCGCCGCTTACGCCCTGCTGTGTCAGGCCGCACGCGCCGTCTTTGGGCCCGGCCTGTGGCCATCGCGCTGGGCGACGATCGTCTTTCTATTGAGCAGTGGGCTCGGCAGCACGCTGCTTTTCCTCGGGAGCCGCGCCTACATCTACCACGAAGCGGTGCTCTGCGGCGCGATGTTCACGCTGTGGACGATTTTCTTTTCGTTGCGCTACCTGCACGCGCCCGACAACCGCAACGGTATCGCCGCCCTCGCCTGTGGCGTGCTCGCCTTGCACGCGCGACCCTCGTCGGGATTGTTCGCCCTCAGTCTGGTGGGCGTGGTCGCAGCCCTGCACGCCTGGCCGAAAGTCCGCGCCCTCGCCTTCGGTGCCGCGCGCCGCGATCTGGCGGTGCTCGCGCTCGCCGGGTTGGGCGTCCTCTCGTTCAACGGGCTCAGTTATTTGAAATTTGGCACCTTCGACGGCTCACCCTTGCGCTACAGCGTGCAATACACGCCGGAACGCCTCGCGCGGTTCGACGGGAAAAATTTCCACCTCGTCAATGTGTCGCATAACTTCGACGTCTATTTCGTCCGGCCCGACTTCCGGCTCGAACCGTATTTTCCCTACTTCTTTCTCGGCGCCCGCCAAGGGCGCGGCTACCCCGGGGCCAAGATGGACCTCACGGAGCCGACGCTCGCGCTGCCGTTCGCGATGCCCGAACTGTTCATGGTCGCGCTGCTCGGGGGAATCTGGGCGCTCGCTTACGCGCCGGCGGCCCGACGGCCGCTGCTCGTCCTGCTAGTCGCGGTGGCGCCGATGACCGCTGCGCTCCTGACCGCGATCGTGACGTCACACCGCTACACGGGCGATTTCTGCCCCATCCTGATCGCTTGCGCGGCGTGGGGCGTCGCAGCGTTGGATGGAGAAACTCTGCCGCTTCGTCGCGGATTCCTGGTCGTCGCCAGCACGCTCACGGCGCTCTCGGTTTTTACCACGCTCGCGATTTCGCTTTTTTTCCAAGGCGACTCCGTGTGGGGCGTCCCCGACGAGATGAAGCAAAACTACCAGCACCTCCGCCAGGGCGTGGACGGATTCTTCGGCGCCACGCATCGCTAGTTGACAGCGTGCGGCTCCCTCGCGGGACTGGTGGTTTCCGTTACCATGCAACACGTCTTCGTCACCGGCGCCGCCGGGTTCATCGGTTCCAGCCTCGTCGATCGCCTCCTCGCGGACGGCGTCACGGTCACGGGCTGGGATAATCTTTCGACCGGCCAGCTCCGGTTTCTCGACGGCGCGAACCAGCATCCCCGCTTCCGGCTCGTGCGCGGCGACAACCTCGACGTCCCCGCGCTCACCGCCGCGATGAAAGGCGCCGACTTTGTGTTTCACCTCGCCGCCAACGCCGACATCAAGGATGGCTGGGCGCACCCCGAAAAAGATCTCCAGCAAAACACGATCGCGACGTTCAACGTCCTCGAGGCGATGCGGGCAAATCAGGTGAAGCGCATCGCGTTTTCCTCGACCGGCTCGGTCTACGGCGAGGCGCTCGTGACACCCGATCGGCCCACGCCGGAAACGGACGTGTTTCCAATTCAGACGTCACTCTACGGGGCGTCGAAGACCGCCGGCGAAGGCCTGCTCGCCGCCTACGCCGAGGGCGCGCAGATCGACGAAGCCTACATTTTCCGCTTCGTGTCGATTCTGGGCGAACGTTACACGCATGGGCACGTGTTTGATTTCTACCAGCAACTGGTCGCGCACCCCGATCATCTGCGCGTGCTCGGCGACGGCTCGCAGCGCAAAAGCTACCTCTACGTGCAGGACTGTCTCGACGCCGTGCTGCACGTCACGCGCCGTGGCACCGCGCGCGACGCGAAGCATCATACGCAAATCTACAACCTCGGCACGCCGGAGTTCGTGCAGGTCAACGACAGCATCGGCTTCATCTGCGCCACGCTTGGGCTCACGCCGCGCCTCGATTACACCGGCGGCAACAAGGGCTGGATCGGCGACAATCCGTTCATCTTTCTCGACACGAAAAAAATCCAGTCCACCGGCTGGAAACCCAAGCTCACAATCCAGCAGGGGATCGTGCAGACGCTGCGCTGGCTCCAAGCCAACCCCTGGGTTTACGAGGCGCGTCCGCTGAAATAATCGCTGCGCCGATGTCGGAACCCGTCTGCCCCATCTGCCGCGCCGCGACCGCGCCCGCCGGCGAAAAGCTCGGCCATCGCACCGGCCGCGCCTTCGCGCTGCGGCGCTGCACCGCGTGCGGTTTCAGCTTCGTCGCTGAGCCGTGGACCGACTACGCGCAGATTTACGACGAGGCTTACTACTCGGGCCACGGCTCCGATCCGTGGGTCGATTACGTTTACGAATTCGAGCACCCCGCCCGCTCCGTCCGCCGCTACGAGTGGCGCGGCCTCGCCCGCGCGATCGCGCACCTGCGCCCCGCGCCGGCGAAGTGGCTCGACTACGGCTGCGGCAACGGCGGGCTCGTCCGCTATGTCCGCGCCGAGGCGCGCTACGCTATTTCCGGCTACGACACCGGCGCCTGGGCCGACAAGGCGCGCGCCAGCGGCCTGCCGATCCTCAACGACGCGGAACTCGTGCGCCAGGAAGGCACCTTCGACATCGTCACCGCCGTCGAAGTGATCGAGCACTGCGTCGCGCCGCTCGAGGTGCTGCGCCAGTTGCGCCGGCTGCTTAAACCCGGCGGGCTGCTCTTCCTCACCACGGCCAACGCCGACACCGCGCCGCCGGATTTTCCCTCGTGGTATTACGTGAGCCCGGAAATTCACGTGTCGTATTTCACCTCCCGCGCGCTGAGCGACGCGCTGCGGCAAACCGGCTTCGCCCCGTTCCCGCGTGGCATCCTCCCCGGCTGGGACGACATCGTGCGCTTCAAAATCCTCAAGAAGCTCGGCGTCCGCAACGCGAACCCGTGGCAGCGATTGCTCCCGTGGAAACTGCTTTCGCGCCTCGCCGATAAAAAATACGGACTGAGCGCGCATCCGCTCGGCCGGGCGATTTAGCGCGGCGTTTCAAAGTCCGGCATTGCGACGACCGCGGCGACGCGGCAATCCATCTGAACTTTCCATGAATCTCGTCCTCACTGGCTCCAGCAGTGGCATCGGTCGCGCGCTGGCCGAACGCCTGCTCGCCCGCGGCCATCGCGTGTGGGGACTGGCCCGTTCCGACCAGTCGGATTTCGCTCCGCCACCGGCCGGCGCATTTTTCTCTTCGCGTTGCGATGTCGCCCACTGGTCCGACGTCGCCCGCGCCGCCACCGCCGTCGCCGCCGCCTGGCCGCATGTCGACGGCCTCATCACCTGCGCCGGTCTCCAAGGTGAAATCGGCCGCACGGTTGCCGCAGACCCCGCGAAATGGAGCGCGACGATTCGCGCGAATCTCGACGGGACGTTCTTCGCCGTGCGCGCTTTCGATGCCTTGTTGTCCCGCACGCCGCAGCGCGCGAAAATCATCTGTTTCTCCGGTGGGGGCGCCACCAAACCGCGCGTCAATTTTTCCGCCTATGGCGTCGCGAAAACCGGCATCGTCCGCCTCGTCGAAACGATTGCCGCGGAAGAAAGCGCCCGCGCGCTTGATATCAACGCCCTCGCCCCCGGGGCGATCAACACTCGCCTCACCGAGGAAGTTCTCGCGCTCGGTCCGGCCGTGGTTGGCGAGGCCGAGTTCGCCGCCGCGAAAAAACAAACGGCCGCGAGTGGCGATGCGTCTCTCGCAAAAGCCCTCGACTGCGTCGAGTGGCTGCTCTCGCCCGCGAGCGACGGAGTCAGTGGCCGGCTCATCAGCGCGTCGTGGGATCCGTGGCAGACGCTGGCACCGCACAAGGCCGCGCTGGCGGCCTCCGACATTTTCACGCTGCGCCGCATCATCCCGGAGGAACGCGGCCAGAAGTGGAGCTAACCTGCGTTGGTCTTCGCGCGAAACACGCGATAGTTAAGCAGCAGAAACACGACGACCGTGGAAGGCGGCACCGCGATGGCGGTCGCCCAGATTTCCCCGAGTCCGAACACGTCGATGCATAGTCGGAAGAGTGAGAAGTTGATGATCCAACTCAGGGCCGCCGTGCCGAGATACTCGCGCGCCTGCCGCCACGTGTCGGTCCGCAAGCTCGGCAGCGCCCAGAACCGGTTGAGCGCGTAATGCGTCGAGGTCGAGCACACGAACGAAAGCGTGAAGGCCAGATTCGTCCCCAGGCGGAGCGAAAATAATTTCATCGTCGCCACCTGCACCCCATACGCCGTGCCACCCACGACCAGAAACCGCGCGGCGCGCCAGCGGCTTTCCTGGGACGAGAGCAGGGCTTTCAGCATCGCGAAATCAGGACGCGAGGACCGCGCAGCCCGCAACGTCATTCTCGCCCGCGCCGCGTCTCGGTCAGTTCGCCGCTGAACGCCGCGCCCACATTGCTGCCGCCGATCGGGTTGGTCCCGATCGCGATCTCTTCGGGGTCGGCGAGGAAGCCCATCGTGGTTTGCGACCAGACCACGGTTCCTTCGATGCTCACCGACAATTCGCCCCGCTGTTCCGCCTGGCCGTCGGCGCCCGCCAGCCACGGCAGCTTCACGGTGAGTTCCTGCGCGCCGGCGTCGATGCGCACCGGTTCGCTCCGGAGCAGCGTGCTGCCCCAGTGGTCGAACACGAACCGCACCCGCGAATCACCGAGGTATTCCACGCCGAGCATGTCTCCCACTCCCGCCGCCCCGCTCACCACCAGCGGCTCGATCCCCCGCGGGCGCGAGTCCGGAAATTTCACGTTAAACACAAACGTGCTGCGACCGGACCGCAGCGAATCAGCCGTCGCCGCGAGTTTCAGCTCCGGCCGCTCGAGAGGAATCCGCCGCGTCGCGATCAATTCGCCGCTGAACCGCGGGTGCGCCGTGTCGCCCAGGCTTTTGGCGCCGACGCGCACGCGGCCGCCCGCCACCCGCTCGAACCGCCGAAAGGTTTGCACGACGACTTTGCCGTCGAGTTCGAGTTTCACAATCCGCGTGGCCAGGCGCGCCTCGTCCCGGCTCGCACCGGTAAACCACGGAAAGGTGTCCGGCGGCAGAAAAGCGCCGAGCGTCACGCGCACGCGATGCGTCTGCAAAAAATTGATCGCAATCGGCGGGCTGGTTACTTCCGGCATCGGCTCGCGGGCGAACCCGAGTTGCACCGACGTCGCGTCCACCGTCCGCACAAACACCCGGTCGACGTCCGGTGGATCGCCCACGCTCAACAACGTGGCCGTCTGGCCCTTCTCCCCGCGCGGCAACCAGAATTCCACTTCCCACGCCGCCGGCTGCTCGCCTTTCGCCCATTGGATCCAGGCCGGCACGTGGTTCAAGAGGCGCGCGGTTGCCTGGTAGCCCGTCGGATTTCGGGCCGGGTAGAGCCCGTTGAGTTGCAGGCTGAACAAAATCGCAAACCCGATCGCGGCGATCGCCGCGGCACTCCACAGCACCCGCCCGCCCACGCGAACCACCATCGATCGCCCGAGCACCCGTCGCTCGCACGCGAGCACCCCGACGCACGCCAGCAGCATCAACGCCGGCGTGAAATCCGATTCATAGCGCGCCAGCGACCCAAAGAAACAGAGCAGCACGCTGGCCAGCGCCAGAAAGAGAATCGCCGCGGACTCGAGCCAGGCGCGCAACGGTCGGCGCTCTTCCTGGGACCTTCCCCTGAGCGCGAAGGGCGCCGCCAGCGCGAACCACGCCAGCGGGAGATTGGAGAACAGCCCATAGACGTCGTCGTAGCCGTTAAAGCCCGGCGGCTTCGTCGGCACGACCGCAGGGGAAATGAAGGGAAAATATTCCGACCAGCGCGCCGCCGAAAAGAAATACCGCCAGCCGTTGAACGCCGCATAGCCCGGCCGGAAGTGCGGCATCCTCGACTCGTAATCGAGGCTCAATTGGTAGGCCTGCCCGAATTGCAGCGGATCGCCGAAGCGCAGATAATTGTGCAGCGCCATGAATCCGCCGACGGTTGCCAGCGGCAGCAGCCCCGCCATCAGCTCACGCCACGGCAGGGATTTTTTTTCGCTCCACCAACTCAGCAGCGGCGCGAGCAGGAGCGGCGTGGCGACGAGATAGGTCGGCCTTGAGGCCACCGCCAGACCGAGAAAAAGTCCGGCACCCGCAAACCAGACCAGCCGCCGACGCTCCGCATGCAAACTCTCGAACACGGCGAGGAGCGCCAGCATCGCGAAGCAATACGCCGACGCAATCGGCAGCTCCCACACATGGGGCCGGCGCAGCAGCACGGGGCCTAGGCTGGCGAAACCCAGCGCCAGCACCCCCAGGGCGCCCGTCCCCGGACCGGACTCTGGAAAATATTTTTTTCGAATTCGCAGCCACACCGCCGCACTCGCCAGGAACGCCCCATACACGAACACGATTTCCGCCACCGCCTGCGGCAGGTCGATTCCCGTCAGTAGCCGGAACGGCAGCATCAGCGTCACGACCGGCGCGACGCCGAAATAGAGATAGTATTTCCCTTTGTAGAACGACGCGTCGTGCAGCGCCAGACCCGGCGGGCGTTGCGCGGGATCATAGGGATCGGGAATTTTCAGGAGCGCCTCAGGCACGTCGACTTTCATCGCCAGTTGCCCGCTGCGCCAGCCGTCGATCAGCAGGTTGTAATAGTCGTTCTGTTTTTTCCCGAAATGCCACGCGTCGCCGCTCGAGCGCACGGTCCACACGTCGAACGCGAGCACGAGGAGGGCGACCGCCAACAGCAGAACTCGCTCGGGGGATTTCATCGGGCGTTCAAAACGTCACTTGCATCCCGCGGTCGCTTGGCTTCGCCTTGTCATTCTTTCGACACGGAATGAACCGCGCCAACTCCGAGCAAACTAATTTCGCCGTCATCGGCTGTGGCCTCATCGGCCGGAAGCGCACCAACGCCCTCGCCCACGTCCCCGGCGCCACCCTGCTCCACGCCTGCGATCTCGAGGCCGCCCGCGCCGCTGACCTCGCGAAACTCGTGCCCGGCTGCGTCGCGACGACTGATTACACCACGGTGCTCGCCGACGCGCGCGTGAACGCCGTCATCGTTTCGACGCTCAACGCCTCGCTCGCGCCGATCACGCTCGCTGCGGTCCGCGCCGGGAAGCACGTCATCGTCGAGAAGCCCGGCGCGCTCAACGCGGCGCAACTCCGCACGGTGCGCGACGCCGCGCAAAAAACCGGCGTGCGCGTTCGCGTTGGCTACAATCACCGTTTTCATCCCGCCCTGCTGAAGGCCCGCGCGCTGTGCGAAAGCGGCGTCCTCGGGCCGATGATGTTTCTCCGCGCGCGCTACGGCCACGGTGGACGCAAGGGCTACGACCGCGAGTGGCGCGCCAATCCCGCGCTCTCCGGCGGCGGCGAACTGATCGATCAGGGCGTGCACCTCATCGATCTCGCAGGCTGGTTCCTCGGCGAGTTCACGAAGGTCGAGGGCCATGCGTCGACGCTCTTTTGGGACATGAAGGTCGACGACAACGCCTTTCTCTCGCTCCGCACCGCCGCCGGCCAGACCGCATGGCTGCACGCGAGCTGCACCGAGTGGAAAAACATGTTCTCGCTCGAACTCTATGGCCGCGACGCCAAGCTCGCCCTCGAAGGACTCGGCGGCAGCTATGGGCCGGAAAAACTCACCTATTACAAGATGCTCCCGCAAATGGGTCCGCCGGAGACGACCGTCTTTGAGTTCCCTGGTGCCGACGATTCGTGGGCGGTCGAAACGCGCGCCTTCGTCGATGACCTCCGCCTGGGACGTGAACCGGCGCCAGGTTTGAACGAGGGCATTCGCACGCTCGAAATCGTCGAAGCCATCTATCGCCAGAGCGGCTATCCGGTTTCGGAGGCGGGTTTGTGACGGTCGGTTGTCATCCCTCGTGCGGCGGAAGTCACGGGGCGAAGCTGGGGAGCGCGACCGCGCTCGGTCGCATTTTCGTTTTCCGCTCGCGGCCATCGAAAATCGAGAATCTAAAATCGGAAATCCCTCAATGATCATCACGCGCTCACCCCTTCGTGTTTCGCTCGGCGGCGGCGGCACCGACCTGCCGTCGTATTACCGCGAGTTCGGCGGCTTCCTCGTCGCCGCGGCGATCGACAAATACGTCTACATCACGCAGCACCGGACGTTTCAACCGGAGATCATCATCAAGTATTCGAAGCTCGAGCGCGTGCCCTCCGTCGATCAAATCGAGCATCCGATTTTCCGCGAGGCGCTGAAACTCACCGGCATTTCCGATCCGCACCTCGAGCTCACGTCGATGGCCGACATCCCCGGCGGCACCGGCCTCGGCTCATCGGGCAGTTTCACGACCGCGCTCCTCAAGGCGCTGCACGCCTACAAACGCACCCTCATCTCGCCCGCCGAACTCGCCGAGCAAGCCTGCGACATCGAGCTCAACAAACTCGGCGAGCCCATCGGCAAACAGGACCAATACATCGCGGCGATCGGCGGCATCACGGCGTTCACGTTTAACAAGGATGGCAGCGTTACCTATCGCCCGTGCGCGATTTCCGAGGAGACCCTTTTCAATCTCGAGGACAACCTGCTCCTGTTTTTCACCGGTTACTCGCGCAGCGCCTCCGCGATCCTCAAGGATCAAAACGACAAGTCGAAGGCGAACGACCAGGCCATGCTTGACAACATGCACTTCACGAAAGAGCTCGGCTACCAGTCACTCGCGTCGCTGGAAAGCGGCAGGCTCGAGGAGTTCGCGCGACTGATGGACGTGCACTGGCAGCGCAAAAAAGCGCGCAGCTCCGGCATGAGCAACGACCGGATCAACGAGTGGTATGACCACGCGATGGCGAACGGCGCGCTGGGCGGCAAACTCATCGGCGCCGGCGGCGGCGGGTTTTTGATGTTCTACGCCGGCGATAAAAAGAAGCTCCGGCACGCGATGCGCGAAAAAGGCCTGCAGGAGGTCCGCTTCCGCTTCGACTTCGAAGGCAGCAAGGTCGTCGCCCAGAATTGATTGGTTTCGCCGCTGGTTCGGCGGTTGGTTTCTGACGGTGCAGAGTGGCCCGCGGCCGCGCCGCGAAAATGATCTTCAACACCTATTGGTTCGTGCTCTTCGCGGCCGCGTTTTTCCCGGTTTATTGGGGACTGCGCTGGCCGGCGGTCCGCGCCACGTGGCTGCTCGGGGCGTGCGCCCTGTTTCACTTTCATTTCGCGGGTCCGGCCGGCGTCCTCCCGATCGTCGTGCTCGGTTTGGTGACTTACCTCTGCGCCTTGAGCCAGCGGCGCTGGCTCTGCGGACTCGCCATCGCGCTCTGCGCCGGCGGCCTCCTGTTCTACAAATACACTTATTTCCTGACCGGGGACTTGCTGGGGGCGTGGAACGCCGAGTGGGCCAAAGCGGGCGCGCGCACCGCGCATCGGTGGCTGCCTGCGGCGCCTCCGCTGGCCATCAGCTTTTTCACCTTCGAATTCGTCCACTATCTCGTGGAGGTTTTTCGCGGCCGCCCGCCGATGCGCCGGCTCGGCGAATTCGCGCTCTTTGCGATTTATTTTCCGTCCCTCGTCGCCGGTCCGATCAAACGCTACGAGCAATTTACCCCGAGCCTGTGGGAGGGCCTCAACGACGGCACCATCGATATCGTCGCCACCGATCACGCACCGCACACGCGCGAAGAGAAGGAAATCGGCTGGAAGGACGGCTGGAAGGCGCACACCGGCACGCCATCGACGC
>JBBRLB010000066.1:0-34708 GCA_038231575.1 Opitutales bacterium
AGTCGCCGGGTTTCGACTTCGGCGTGCCGAGGATGAAGATGAGTTTCACGATCTCGCCCTTGTCGTCGAACGGGATGCCGGCATCGCTGCGGCCCACGGCCATGACGATTCTTCGCACGTGCTCGGTGCGCGCGTGCGGGAGGGCGACGGCGTTGCCGAGACACGTGGTGTCGAGCCGGTCGCGCGCCAGGAGCTCTTCATAGAAGCCGGCGAAGTTGGCGACATCGGGATGGCCGTCGAGCAGGCGCGCGATGTCGTTGAGCGCGGCGGTGCGCTTGGTCGCCATTAAATGCAGGGCGAGGCAGGCGGGGTTGAGCAGCGAAGAGATTTTTCCAGCCATTGCGGGGAGCAGGGAGAGAAGGTGAACGGAGAAAACAAAAAGGAGAAAGGACAAAAAGCGAATCGCGTTGCGCGGCCACCCGGGGCGCGCTGAGTTACGGCCATGAAACGGATGCTCTTGCTGGGATGCGTGGGTTTGGCCGGGGTGCTCGGCGGGCGGGCGGAAGAAACTTTCTCGCAGGCGGTGCGCGCGGAGGATTTTTCGGCGGCCGGGCTCGCGAAACTTTCGCCCGCGGAACTCGCCCGGCTCGACGCGCTCGTGCAGGAGTTCAAAAGCGGGGCCCTCACCGTCGCCCGGCGCGAGGCCGCCGCAGCGGAGGCGGCGCGCGTGGCCGCCGAGGCCAAGGCCGCAAAGGCGGAGGCCGACGCGTCGGCGCGGATCGCCTCCGCGAGCGCCGCGAACGAACAGAAGAACGAAGGCGGGTTGCTGGTCAGGGCGAGAGTGCTCCTCACCCCGGGCACGGACGTCGACTACGCCGTGACGGAGAGCCGGATCGTCGGCGATTTCACGGGCTGGGAGGGCAAAGCGATCTTTTCGCTCGAGAACGGGCAGCGTTGGCAGCTCGCCAACGCCGGCCGGTATTACACGCCGACGATTCCAAGCCCGAAGGTGAAAATTTCGCCCGCGACGATGGGCGGATTTTGGATGACGATCGAGGGCGTGAACCAGCGGGTGAAGGTGGTGCCGCTGGGCGGCGGCAAATAGGCGTTGCGGCGCGGCGGCGGGCGTGGCTCAGAATGAGCGCATGAAAAAATTGCTTTGGCTGGCCGCCGCGATCGGCGCGTTGACGGCGGGATTGCGGGCGGATTCGGCAGGGTCACCACAAGCCGACGAGTCATTTTCCCGGCGCATGACGCCGGAAGAATTCCGCACGGCAGGGCTCGGGAAGCTTTCGGCGTCGGAACTCGCGCAGCTCGACGCGCTCTTTGGAAAATACGGCGCGGGGAACTCCGCGATCGCGAACACTCCGCCGCCCGCGATCGCCGCGCCGAGGAGTCTGGCGACGTCCGCCGAGTCCGTCACCGCCCCCGCGGCCGAGGCCGCCGCGGCGCGTCAGGCCGAGATCGATTTGGCGGCGACCAAGCAGGCGGCGGCGCGTGTGGCCGCGGCGGAGGCGCGCGTGCGCACGGCCGAGCTCGAAGCCACGACTGCGCGAGCCGCGGCCGCCGCGGCCACAGCGGAACAGAAAAGATCCGAGGAGAGTTTTCTCACCCGGGCCAAGAAGGTGTTTGTCGCTCCGGGCACCAAGGTGGAAGTGGCGGCGATCGAGACGGAAATCGACGGGGCCTTCAGCGGCTGGGATGATGGCACGGTCTGGCGCATGAAGGACGGAACGATCTGGCGCGTGGACAACAAGCCGCAGCCGATGCAGGCGAAGCGCGTGTTGAACCCGAAGGTGCGAATCTATCCCGCTTCGATGAGCGGCTACTGGCTCGAATTCATGGAGCTCGATTACAAGCTGCGCGTGCGGCAACTGAAGTAATCAGAGGGGAGCCGCCGGGATGGCGGCGAAAATCCTCAGCGGCACGTCAAGGTTAACGCGGCCTGCCTCGAGCCCCACCTACGGCACGCCGTAAACTTCGAGCAGGACCAGCCCGGACGCGCCGTTCTTGCCGGTGACCTGCGCCGTGTAGGCGCCGGGCGCGAGCGTAACGACGAGCGCGGCGTCCAGGCTCCCGGCGGGCAACGCGAACGCCCCGCAGGCGGTCGCGGCCACCGCGATCGCGGTGGAGTCGCCGCTGCTGTTTTCTGGCGCGTCCGCGGTCGCGGCGGATCCCCAGTCGTCGTTGCGGGCGATCAAGCCGGTGGCGGCCGCGATCGTGATGACGGGGTCGGCGAGCACGTCGGTCACGCCCCACGCGGCGAGGGTGGGGCCGACGGCGCGCACGAGAAATTTTTTCGGCGCGCTGCCCCGCACCACGAAACCACCGGCGAGCAAGGGGGCGCGGGCGTAGACCATGGCGCAGGTGGAGAGGTTGGCGAGCGAGCCGACGCGATCGAGTTCGTAGATTTCAGCGAGCGCCATGCCGGTGGAATCCGAGGCGCTCGACACCACGACCGTGTAACTGCCCGGCGCGAGGCGCAGGACGAGCGCGGAGTCGGCGCTGGCGGCGGGGAGCCGAAACGCGCCGGCGCTCGTGCTCAGGCGCGGCAAATCGAGGGCATCAGGGCCGAGTGTCCAGCCGGTGTTGCGCGCGATCTCGACGCCGCGGCCGTTGAGGATCGAGAGGACTGGATCGGCGAGCGTGGCGGTGAGGCCGAACTGGCGGAGCCCGGGGCCGACCGCGCGGACGAGAATTTGCTTCGCGGTGTCGCCCGTCACGACGAGGCCCGTCAGTGGCGCGCCGGAGCCGGGGCTGAGATGCACGAAGGTGGACAGGTTCGCGAGGCGCGATTGGAACGCCGGGTTGGCGTCCGCCGTGATGGGGCGCGCCTCGGCGCGGGTGAGCGGCCCGCTCCACGCACTGCCGGGAAACGCGAGCGCGGTGGGATTCCACGCGCGGATGCAGAGCAGCGCGCTTGCGTCGACGACGACCGGCGCGGTCGCCACGCGCGCGGTGAGCGCGACCTGGCCGTTGGGCCCGCGCGGGTCGGAGCCGTCGACGGTGTAGATGAGCCGTGCGCCGGCCGGCGCGGTGGCGCAGAGGAGCACGCCGTCGGTTTCAAGTTGGGGCGGTGCCACGAACTTCGCGTCGATCCAGGCGGCGCGTTGCGTGACCCAGGATTTCATCTGCGCGATTTCGCCGGCCCAGGTGCCGTCGGCGAAATGGCCGGCGTCGTCGGGCCAGCGGGCCGCATCGCGCGCGGCGGCGGCGGAGCCGATCTCGGCGGCGAGTCGGTCGGCGAGGCTGGAGAGTTTTTCCGCCGAGAGTTCACTGCGACGCAGCGCCTGCCAGCGATCGATCCAGGCCTGCATGAAATCGGGGTCGCGGGTGAGCAGGCCCCACCAGCCGTAGTGCCAGAGATCGGTGGCGTCGGGACTGTTCCATTGATCCCAGGCGCGGTTGCGGTGATCGGCCGAGCCCAGCGCGCGATCGAAATCCCCTTGCGGGCCGGCCACGAGCTTGCCGCCGCGATCCTTGGTAAAGAAAAAACTCCGCTGGAACGCTTCGACGTTGCCGGCGAGCACCTGCAGCAGGTGATAGTCGACCCAAGAGGCGCGATCGAGGTAGAGCAGATGCCGGTGCGTCGTCCAGTTCGCGGCGGCGTCGGCGTAGAGCGCGCCTTCCATGGTGTTCACGTAATCACGAATGTAGTTACGCTGCGCGGCGGAGAGATCGTCGGCGTTCGGGCGATGGACGATGAGACTCGACGGCGGGCCCCACTCGACGAGATGGGGGGTGGTGAACGTGAAGTCGCCGGGCTCGGGGGAATCGATTTTGAGCAGGTAGCCGCCCGTGAGATCGGCGCCGGAGAGCGGGGTGAGATTCACGTGTTCGCGATCGATCGTGATGCGCTCCGTGAGCAGGCTGATCCCGGTGTCGTGGGCGGCCGTGAGCGGGGCCGTGAGCGGGGCCGCGTCGCCGCGGGTGAAGACCTCGACGAATTTGGTGTGCGGCGCCCAACGGCCGAGGCTGCGGCTGAGTGAGTAAACGTAGGCGTTGTGGAGAAATGTGCGATCATAGTTCCACGGCGAAATGAGATTCCACGTGTCGTCGACCGCGAGGCCGAGCAGCGCGCGCGGGTCGGGCCGACCGCGATCGTCGAGGAGTTGAATCGAATAACTTTTCTTGGGAAAGACCGCCGAACTCGATCCCCGGACGCGCGCCGCCGCGGCGGAGGAGAACAGCGGGCCCGCGGCAAACGTGCCCGGCCGGGGTGCGCCCTCGCCGGCCGCGGCGAAAAGATCGAATCGGACGGGACGCGCCGGATCGTTGGCGTTGAGCGGGCCGGTGCCCTGCGTATCGAGCACGACGACGGGCAACTGGCTCGTGAAATTTGCCAGCGAGGAATCGATGGGCGCGCCCCGGGTCGTCGGGCCGAGGGCCAAAAACCAACCGAGGCAAGGGACCGCGAAGCAAAAACGCGGCAGCGGAAACGCGAGGCGCGGAAAGCACGCGATGGGATCGGAGGCTTTCATGTCTCGATCCTAGCGGCCGCGAGCGAAAAAAACGCGGGAGCGGGCGAAAACGAGCCGGGAATTTCTCCCGGGTGCAAGCGGGAGATTGGCCCGGTCGGTTGCGGACAGGATTGGTCGTTGAGAAGCGCCGCCCGAGCGCGAGACAAAGGGCAGGTCTTCAACCTGCCCTTTTACCACGGGGGAGTTCGTCGGTCAGGTGGGAGACCTGACCGACTTCGGACCAAACGGGGACCGAACGTTAAGCGGTCGGAGGCGCGTCGGGCGCTTCGCCGGCCGCGGCAGTCGCGGCTTGCTCTTCCTCGCTCTCGACGATCCGGGCGATGCTCAGGAGCTTGTCGCCGGGTTCGAGGGAGACGAGGCGGACGCCCTTGGCACCACGACCAGTTTCGCGAATTTCCTTCACGCGCGTGCGGATGCTCTGGCCCTTCGCGGTGAGGAGCATGACTTCGTCGGTATCGGAGACGCTTAGCGCGCCGGCGACATTGACGGAGCCATCCTCCGGCAGATCGATCGCGATCACGCCGGAGCCGCCGCGGTTCGTGAGACGGTAATCCTCGAACGGCGTGCGTTTGCCGATGCCGTCCTCGCGCGCGACCAGCAGGCGCGCCGCAGGATCGCAGACCTCGATCGCTTTCACGTAATCGCCCTCGTATTTGAAACGCATGCCGGTGACACCGACAGTGCCACGACCCTGGTCGCGCAGATCGGTCTCGTTGAAGCGCACGGCCTGGCCCTTGTGACTAATGAGGACGATTTCGTTTTCACCGTTGGTCAGCACGCAGCCGACCAGCGCGTCGCCGGATTCGAGATTGATGCCGATGAGGCCGCCCTCGCGGGTGGTGTTGGCGTAGTCGGTGAGGCTGGTCTTTTTCGTGATGCCGCAGCGCGTGACCATCGTGAGGAACTTGCCGGGCTCGAAATCCTTCACGCACAGCATCGCGGCGATCTTTTCGCCTTCGGCGAGACGCAGGAAGGACGAGACGGATTTGCCCTTCGAGGTCCGCGTGCCCTCGGGGACATCGTAGACCTTCTTCGCATGGCACTGGCCGATGCTCGTCAGGAAAAGGATGTAGTCGTGGGTCGAGGCCGTGAAGAGGTTCTCCACAAAATCCTCCTCGTAAGTCTCGGCGCCGATCACGCCCTTGCCGCCGCGTTTCTGCGAGCGGTAGTCGGCGACGGGCGTGCGCTTGATGAAGCCGAGGTGTGAGACGGTGATGACGCAGCCCTCGTTGGGGATGACGTCTTCCATGCGGAAGTCGGCGGCGCCACCGACGATCTCGGTGCGGCGGGGCGAGGTGTATTTCGCCTTCATCTCGGCGAGTTCTTTTTTGATCAACGCGAGCAGCACGGCCTCGGACTCGAGGATCGCGCGAAGCTCGGCGATGAGTTTCATCAACTCGAGGTATTCGGCTTCGATCTTGCCGCGCTCGAGGCCGGTGAGTTGGTAGAGGCGGAGTTCGAGGATGGCGTCGGTCTGACGCTCGGAGAGCGGATACTTCGCCATCAAACGGACGCGGGCCTCGTCCTTGTCTTTCGAGGCGCGGATGATTCTGACGAAGTCGTCGAGGTTATCGAGGGCGATGATGTAGCCCTCGAGGATGTGCGCGCGATCCATCGCCTCCTTGAGGCGGAACTGCGTGCGGCGCGTGACGACATCGCGGCGGTGCTCGATGTAGCACTCGATGAGTTCTTTGATGTTCATCTGCTTCGGCCGCTTCTTGTCGAGGGCGAGCAGCGTGACACCAAAGGACGATTCGAGCGCGGTTTTCTGGAAGAGCTGGTTGATGACGACCTTCGCCTGCTCGCCGCGCTTCAGTTCGATGACGATGCGGGTGTTTTCGTCCGAATCGTCGCGCAGATCGCGGATGCCATCGATCTGCTTTTCACCGACGAGCTCGGCGATGCGGAGAACGAGGGTGTTGCGGTTAACGTTATACGGAATCTCCGTGATCACGATCTGCTCCATGCCGCCCTTGAGCTCCTCGGTGTGGGCCTTGCCGCGGGTGCGGACTATGCCCTTGCCGGTTTTCAAATAGGAGAGGATACCTTCGCGGCCGGAGATGATGCCACCGGTCGGATAGTCGGGGCCCTTGACGATGTCGCAGAGGTCGTCGACCGAGATGCGCGGGTTGTCGATGATGGCGACGGTGGCGTCGATAATCTCGTCGAGATTATGCGGCGGGATGTTCGTCGTCATGCCGACGGCGATGCCGGTCGAGCCGTTCATCAGCAAATTCGGCAACGCGGAGGGGAGGACGGTCGGCTCGGTCGTCGACTCCTTGTAGTTGGGGGCGAAGTCGACCGTGTCTTCCTCGATGTCCTTGAGGAGATCTTCCGCGATATCCTTGAGGCGCGCCTCGGTGTAACGATACGCCGCCGGCGGATCGCCGTCAACGGAACCGAAGTTGCCCTGCGGATCAATCAGCGGGTAGCGCATGACCCACGGCTGCGCCATGCGGACGAGCGTATCGTAAACCGACGAGTCACCGTGTGGGTGATAATTTTTCAGCACTTCCCCGACGACGCCGGCGCACTTGTCGAAGGGACGGTTGTGCAGCAGGCCTTCGCGGAGCATCGCGTAGAGCACGCGGCGTTGCACGGGCTTCAGGCCATCGCGCGCGTCGGGCAGGGCACGCGAGATGATGACGGACATCGAATACTCGATGTAGGCCGTCTGCATGATGTCGGTGATGTTAGCAGTGGAGAGCTTTTCGTTGGCGGTATACATTCGGACGGAGAGGGAATTAAGCGCGAAGACGCGAAGGCGCTAAGGTCGGAGAAGAAGGCGTAATTTTTGGGGCCGAAGCGGCGTGCGTGGTTTCGACGGAAGTTTTGAAATCGAGATTCAGGACCCGGGTGATGCCGTCTCTAATGAGCGGGACATTGAAGTTGATCAGGAGGCCGAGCGGGAGTTTGAGGAGACGAAGGTAAGTGGTGACCTGCACGCGATGGATCGCTTGCACGGCATCGATGGCTTTCAGCTCGACCAGGAGTTTGTCGTTTACGAGAAGGTCGATGCGGTAGGCGTTTTGGATCGCATGTCCGCGATAGGTGAGGGGTAGGATTTGCTCGCGCCGGACTTGCAGGCCGGCGAGCGAGAGTTCGATGCCGAGACATTCGTGATAGGCGCTTTCCAGCAACCCGGGGCCGAGCGCGCGATGCACGGCCAGCGCGGCATTCACCACCACGGTTGCGAGCCGCTCGATCTCCTCGGATATTCTTACTTCGCTCATATCTTTGCGGCTTCGCGTCTTTGCGCTTAATCCGATCATCAGACGTCCAGGAATTGCACGTTCAGCGCATTGTCCTCAATGAACTGGCGGCGGGGCGGGACTTCGTCGCCCATCAGGAGCGTGAAGAGCGCGTCGGCTTTCGCGGCGTCGTCGATGTTCACCTTGAGCAGCCGGCGCTTGTCGGGGTCCATTGTCGTCTCGAAGAGCTGCTTCGGGTTCATTTCACCCAGTCCCTTGTAGCGTTGAATGCTGAGCCCCTTGCGGCCGTTGGCGCGGATCTGCGTGATGATTTCGAGCGGGCCGTGGAGTTCGGTCTTCGCTTCGCTCTTCTGGCCGGCGTTCTCGGTGATCGTGAAGCGCGTCTGTTCGGTCGTCGCGAACTTCGCGATGTCGAGGCCCGTGGCGGCGAGGGCCTTGAGGAGTTTCGCCATCTCGGTGCTCTCGAAGATTTCGTGAATCGTGACGCGCTTCTGGGCGGAGAGCGGTTTCTTTTCGCCGGAGAAAGGCGTGGCGGAGCCGGCCTCGCCGTTGACGGGGGCTTCGACTTGTTCGGTCAGGTCGGCGTTGAGTTTGTGGGCTTCGAGGAATTTCGCGCGGGCATGTTCGTCGCGGAGAAACTCATGGCTCTCCTGATTGCCTTGGCGGATGCGCGCGACGTAGCGCGGTAGCGCCAGCGTCGTGGCATCGTGCGTGTCGAGATACTCGGCGAGCTCCGCGCCGTAGCGCGTGACGCCCGCCCCGAGTTTTTCGAGTGCGGCGAGATTCTCGACGATCTTGTCGATCGCGGCGGGAGCGAAGACGTGGGCGTCGGCCACGCGCGCCAGGACGATATCCTCGGAGCCGAGCTCGAGGAGGATGCGGTTGAGTTGATCGTCGTTGTCGACGTATTGCTCGCGTTTCTTGCGCTTGATTTTGTAGAGCGGCGGCTGGGCGATGTAGATGTAGCCGCGTTAGATCAGGCCCTTCATCTGGCGGTAGATGAACGTGAGCAGCAGCGTGCGGATGTGGGAGCCGTCTACGTCGGCGTCCGTCATGATGATGATTTTGTGGTAGCGGGCCTTCGCGGCGTTGAAGCCGCCTACGGACTCGTCGCCCTCACCGATGCCGGTGCCGCACGCGGTAATGAGCGTGCGGATTTCCTCGTTCGACAAAACTTTATCGAGCCGGGCCTTCTCGGTGTTGATGAGTTTGCCGCGGAGCGGAAGGATCGCCTGGAAGCGGCGGTCACGGCCTTGCTTGGCGGAGCCGCCGGCCGAGTCGCCCTCGACGATGTAGAGTTCGGTGAGCGCGGGATCGCGCTCGGAGCAGTCGGCGAGTTTGCCGGGGAGGCCGCCGCCGGAGAGGGCGCCCTTGCGGACGGTCTCGCGGGCCTTGCGCGCGGCCTCACGGGCGCGGGCGGCGTTGAGTGACTTGTCGACGATGCGCTTCGCGATCGGCGGGTTCGTCTCGAAATATTGCATCAGGCCCTCGTAGGTGACCGAGCCGACGACGCTCTCCACCTCGGGCGAGAGCAGCTTTACTTTCGTCTGCGACTCGAATTTCGGATCGCTGTGTTTGATCGAGATGACGGCGGCGAGACCCTCGCGCACGTCGTCACCGGTGATCTGCGGATCCTTGTCCTTGAGGAGATTGTTGGCCTTCGAGAACTGATTGATCGCGCGGGTGAGCGCGCTGCGGAAGCCGGAGAGATGCGTGCCACCGTCCGGATTGTGAATCGTATTGGTGTAACAGAGGACCTGATCGTTGTAGGTGTCGTTGTATTGGAGGACGACCTCGCAGTGGATCTCGGCGGGTTTGTCGTCGAGGAGGAGCTTGGTTTCCTTGGTGAAACGGATCGGCTTCGGGTGCAGCGCTTGCTTGCCCTGATTGATCTGCTTCACGAATTCCTCGACGCCGTCCTTGTAGAAGTAGCGCTCGGGTTTTTGTTCGGCGGGGCGCTCGTCGGTGAAGATGATCTCGAGGCCGGAATTGAGAAAGGCGAGTTCGCGGAGGCGCTGGCTGATGCGACCGGCTTGGAAGACAGTCGTGTCCTTGAAGATTTCCGCGTCGGGCTTGAACGTGATGTAGGTGCCGGTGCCCTTGGCTTTGCCGATGACCTCGAGCTTCTTCACGACCTTGCCGCGCTCGAATTTCATGTGGTGGACTTTGGCATCGCGCGAGACCTCGACCTCGAACCATTCGGAGACGGCGTTGACGCACTTCGCGCCGACGCCGTGGGTGCCGCCGGAGAACTTGTAGCCGCCCTGGCCGTATTTGCCGCCGGAGTGGAGCGTGGTGAGCACCATCTCGACGCCGGGGATTTTGTAGGTCGGATGGATGTCGACGGGAATGCCCCGGCCGTTGTCGCGAATGCTGATCGAGCCGTCGACGTGGATGTTGACCTCGATGCGCGAGCAGAAGTTGGCGAGATGTTCGTCGACGGAATTATCGAGGACTTCGGAAACGCAGTGGTGCAGCGCGCGCTCGTCGGTGCCACCAATATACATGCCGGGCTTCTTGCGGACGGCCTCAAGACCCTCGAGTTTACCGAGCTTGGAGGCGTCGTAAGCGTCGGCGCCAGCTTGGTTGATCACGTTACGTTCTGCGTCGGTTTGGTCGGCCATGAAAGGGTTTTGCGAGGGTGAAAAATGAAGGGAAAATCTCTCGCGAAACGCCGGGAGTGGCGAGGGTTTTTTTGAGGAAAAATGCGCCGGGAAAGGCCGTTCTTTTGCCCTAGAAACGAGAGTTTCATTTGACCGGGGTGGGGGTAGCGGGCAGCGTGCCCCGGAAATGCCCAGTCCCGCCCTCGAAGCCCTGCTAATCCTGCAAGATCGCGATGTAAAAAGGCTGGCGTTGGAGGCCCAATTGAAGGCCACCCCCCTCGATATCGCCGCCGTGGAGCGCAAAATTGCGGCGGAAAAGGCCGCGATCGACGCCGCCAAGACCGAGGTCAAGGAGCTGGAGACCAAGAAAAAGCTGCTGGAGACCGAAATCGGCTCGGCGGAGACGACGCTCGCGAAATACAAGACGCAGCAGTCGCTGGTGAAGAAAAACGACGAATATCAGGCGCTCGGCCACCAGATCGAGACCATGGGCAAACAGATCAGCGAGTTTGAGGGGCAGGAACTCGAGGTGATGTATGCGATCGACGAGGCGAAGAAGAAGTTCGCGGCGGCCGAGGCCGAGCTGAAGGCGAATATTTCCGGACACGAAGCGCGGATCAAAATGCTGCGCGATCGCGAGGCGAGTTTGACGGCGGAGTTGACGACGGCGCAGGCGGAACTCGCGACGGCGCGCACCCCGGTCGCCGCGCCGCATCTGAAAATTTACGACCGCGTCGCCGCGCGCAACATGCCGGCGGTGGTCGCGATCCACGGGCTGAATTGTGGCGGGTGCCACCTGAAGATTTCCAGCGAGGTGGAATCGGCGGCGCGCGGCAAAGGCGTCGATCCGACCGTCGCGTTGCCGACCTGCGACCAGTGCGGGCGGATCGTGTATTGGGAGAGCTGAAGCTCGGGCTTGCATTGGCAGGTCGGGCGAGTTGACTCCGCGGCTTAGCTTTGGGGCCTGGTCGTCGCTCCGAGTTCTTTGATCCCAAGGCGTGGGCTAAACCCGCGCCCGTTTTAGAAAGTTCGGAGAGGAAAGTCCGGACACCGCAGGGCAGGATGCCGCACGAGCCGCAAGGCAAGTGCGGGCGGCGCGCGTCAAGGTGCGTCGACGGATAGTGTCACAGAGAATATACCGCCGCGCGGGCAACCGCGCGGTAAGGGTGAAAAGGTGGGGTAAGAGCCCACCGCGCCGACAGCGATGGCGGCGGCACGATAAACCCCTTCCGGTGCAAGACTAAATAGGTGACTGGGCGGCCCGTCCGATAGTCACGGGTAAGTCGCACCTGTCGTCACGACGCGCAAGCGAAGTGGCGGCGGGCTCGTCCGCAAGGACGTGAGAGAAATGACGGCCGAAGCGTCGCGAGGCGCAGAACAGAATCCGGCTTACCGGCCCCAAAGCTAAATTTTTTCCAGCCCCAGTCCCACGACTCCATGCGCCAAAAAATTCTGTTCGTCGCACTCATCGCTTTCGTTGCGCTCGCCGGGAGCCGATCGTTTGCACAATCACCGCCACCGTCGGCGGCCGAAGCGTGGCCCGATCGTGCGGCGCGCCTGTCGCGCGAAGCGGAGAAGGTCGGACTCGCAGAACCGTTTCGCGGCATCACGACGGACGGGAAAGTGCAGCCGGGGTTGTTCAAGATTTTTTCAACCGGCGTTTCGACCGAGCCGGTGCGCGTGGCGGTGACAACGTGGCTCGCGTCGCTCAGCGCGGAGCAACGCGCGAAAGCGAAATTCGCCGTCGACGACGTCGAGTGGCGCAAGTGGATGAATCAGGATTTCTACGTGCGACAGGGCGTGAGTTTCCTCGAAATGACCGAGGCGCAGCGCGCGGCGGCGTTCGGAATTTTGAAAGCGGCGCTCAGCACGAAAGGCCTGCAACTCTCGCGCGACATCATGAAGCTGAACGAGACGCTCGGCGAATTAAACAACAACGATTTCGTCCGCTACGGCGAGCAACGCTACTGGATCACCGTGATGGGCGAGCCGTCGGCAACGCAGCCGTGGGGCTTTCAGATCGATGGGCACCATCTCATCATCAATTATTTTATCCTCGGCGATCAGATCGTGATGTCGCCCGTGTTTGTCGGTTCCGAGCCGGTCATCGCGCCGTCGGGGAAATACAAGGGCCTCGCGATCCTGCAGGAGGAGCAGAATCGCGGTTTGAAAATGCTGCTCGCGCTCGACGGGCCGCAGCGCAAACGCGCGGTGCTCGAAGTTTCCAAAACGGGAAACAACAACCTCACCGAGGCATTCAAGGACAACGTCGTCCTCGACTACGCCGGTGTGCGCGCGAGTGATTTGAACGCCGCGCAGAAAAAATCTCTCGTCGACCTCATCGAGCTTTTCGTGAGCAACCTGGACGAAGGTCACGCGCGCGTGAAGATGGATGAAGTGCGCGCGCACCTCGACGAAACGTCTTTCGCGTGGGTCGGCGGCAGCGGCGAGAGTGATGTGTTCTATTACCGCATTCACAGTCCAGTTGTGCTGATCGAGTTTGATCACCAGCGGCCGGCGAATTTGCGGCACCTCGCCGCGAATCCGAATTTGCCGAATCGCCAGCACGTCCATGTGGTCGTGCGCACGCCGAACGGCAACGACTACGGCAAGGATTTACTGCGGCAGCATCTGCTCGCGAGTCCGCACTGACGTGCGGGTCGGGACGCGCGAGTTCACGCGCTCGTAACGAGTGCGACGCGAGTCTGTCACGCGGCGACGGCACCGTGCGCGGGTGAAACCGTCCAACCTACACCTGCGTTCTTTTCGCGCGCTCGCTGCGCTGTTTGTTTCCGTTGCGTCGCTGTCGTTGCACGCCGCTGATTTTCCCGGAGCGGCGGGCGATCCGTCGAATACCAAGGCCAAAGCCGATTCGATCGTCCGCCTCGAGGAATTTGAAGTCTCCGAAGCCCGCACGTCTGCGCAAACCATGGCGCCGACGGAGAGCCGGCTCGACGTCACGCAGCCCGAGTCGATCATCAATCTCCAGACGATCCAGAACAGCATGGCGCCGACCGCCGACTATTCGATGATCGCGGCGCTCTCACCGAGCGTGACGAACTTCTCGACGAACGGCCCCGGCCTCAACGAGTCGAAGCCCACGCTCCGCGGCTTCACCGATGGCTCCTACAACGTCACGATCGACGGCATCCCGTTTGGCGACGGCAACGATTTCACGCACCACACCACGAGTTATTTTCCCGCGAAACTCCTCGGCCGCGTGACAGTCGACCGCGGTCCCGGCACCGCGAGCACGATCGGCATGGCGACGTTCGGGGGCACGATGGCGCTCGAGACGAAGGATCCGCGCCGCACGGCATCGTTCGTGCCGACGCTCAGCTACGGCAGTTGGAAGACGCGCCTCGCGCACTTGGAGGCCAACACCGGCGTCATGGAAAAAGCCCACGGCGGGTCCCTCATCACCAGCTACCAATACATGGATTCCGACGGCTACCGCACGTTTGGCACGCTGCGCCGCAACACCTATTTCTTCAAGTATCTCCAGCCAATCGGGCGGCGCACGACGCTCTCGTTCATGGGCGAATACAACAACATTAAGTTCAACAATCCGAACCGCACGCTCACCGGGCAGGATATCATCACGCTCGGCCGCAACTTCGGCCAGACGAACAATCCGCTCGATCGCAACGGCGACTATTACGGCAATAATTACCAGGTAAAGCAGACGGACACCGGCTTCCTCGCGCTCGACAGCGATCTCGGCGGCGGTTGGAAACTCAACGACAAGGTCTATACCTTCTCTTACAATAACAGCAGCCACGAGTCGCCGGCCAACAACGGCGGCGCGACGATCGTGGCCGGCAAGACGGTCGCGGGCACGGACCTCGCGGGTCGCTTCAAGGTGAATTCCGTTCGCTCCGTCGGCGATACGTTCGCGATCTCGCACGAGGACGACAAAGGCACGTTCAAGACGGGCTTCTGGTTCGATTACCAGCACGGCCCGCGCTACCAGATCGCGCTCGATTACAACGTCGCGAATGCGCAGAAGCTCGGCCTAGTCGCGACGCCGTCCGGCTACCTCGACCCGCTCGCGCCCGCGACGAAGGGCGGCTACGTCTATAATATGCATTATTTCACGCGGACGTGGGAGCCCTACGTGGAATACGCGTGGCGCCCGATGCAGAATCTCACGATCACCCCCGGCGTGAAATACATGTGGATCCAGCGCGCGATCAACGCACCGATCAATCAGACGAAGAACCTGCTGCCCGCGTTCTACAGTCAGGTTTATTCCAAGCCACTGCCGCTCGCGACGGCCAACTACCGCATCGCGCCGCACTGGTCGGCTTACGCGCAATTCGCGAACGGCCTGCTCACTCCGCCGCTCGCGTATTTCCAGGAAGACAATCCGCAGAAGAATTCGGTGAAGCCCCAGACGACGACGAATTACCAGCTCGGCACCGTCTACAAGACGAACCGTTTCAACGCCGACATCGATGGCTACTTCATTCGCTCGCACAACCTGCCCGTGACGATCGTGAATCCGGATCAAGTCGGCGTCATCAACGCCAACGACACGATCACCTACACGGCCACCGGGGCCTACTACTACGGCGTCGAGGCGCAGTGCACCTACTACGTCGGCGGCGGACTCAGCGCGTTCGCCAACGGTTCACGCAACTATGGCACCTACGAAAAATCCAAGCGCCGCATCGACGGCCTGCCGGCCGCGACGAGCGGATTGGGATTTGTTTACGATCACGCGGGATTCTTCGCCTCGCTGTTTTCCAAATACAGCGGGCAATACACGATCACGGACGCGGGCAAAGCCAATCCCGACCAAGCGGTGCCCGCCGGCACGGTGGCGGTCGTCCAGGGTGGCTACACGATGATCGATTTGTCGCTCGGTTACGGCACGAAGCTCCAGCGCGGCGGATTCCTGAAGAGCTTCAAGGCGCGCCTGCAGATCAACAATCTCTTCGACCGCGACGTGATTCTCATCAAGGCGGCGAAAGCGACCGCGACCGGTTCCGGGGTGCTGAATCGGCTCACGAGCACCTACAATCCGCTCGTGACGCGCGGCTATTTCCTCACGGTCTCGAGCGAATTCTGAGCCGGAGTGATCACCATGCACCGCCGCACGTTCCTCGGTCTTGGACTCATTGTCGCCCTCGGCGTCGCGCCACTGCGCGGCGCGGACACGAAATATCTTCCTCCCGGGATTCAGAATGCGGTCGCGCTGCTGGCGCCACCGCCCGCCGCCGGCTCAGTCGAGGATCGGTGGGAACTCGATGCGACGTATCGCGTTCACTCCGCGGCCACGTCCGAGCAGCTCGCGCGCGGCACGGATGAAGTGAAACTCACCCTCTTTCACTTCGCGCCGATGATCGGGGCGTGGTTTCAGCCGGGAAGATTTCCGCAGACCGAGGCGCTGTTCGCCGAGGTTGAGGTGGAGACGAAGATCGTGACCGGCGTTCCGAAAAAACACTGGCAACGAATCCGACCCTATCACGTGGAGCCGGCGCTGTTCCCCAAGGCGATCGAACACGAGCAGCGCACGGACTATTGCTACCCGAGTGGTCACTCGACGCGCGGCACGGTGTTCGCGGCGTTGCTCGGGGAACTTTTCCCGGAGCAGCGCACGGCGCTCTTCGAGCAGGGGCGCGAATCGGGCTGGTTGCGGGTGCTCGGGGGCGTGCACTATCCGTCGGATGTTTTTGCCGGCCGGGTGCTCGGGCAGGCGCTGGTGCAGGAGTTCTTGCGCAGCGCAAAATTCCAAGCCGATCTGGCCGCCGCGCGGGCGGAACTCGCGGCGGGGAAGGCCGCGGCACCCGTCGCGGCGACGCGCGACTGACAGAAAATTTCCGTGCAGCGGAACGGTGGGGAAGAGAATCCCGGTGCGCGTTGTGTCGTGCCGGGATTTTTTGTGGCCGCAACGCTGAGCCGCTAGTGCGCGTAGCCCTCGACCTTGGTCGCCAGCACGCGCGTCTTCGCGGCCTCTTCGGTGTGGCCGCGTTTTTCCTGCACGGTGGCGAGATGCGCCAGGAGCGTCGCGGTTTCCCGGAAGAAATGGCGAGTTGCCCCGACGTCGCCGGCGCGTTGCAGTCGGCGCTCCGCGCGTTCGAGCGCGGCGGGGGTGGCCTGGGTCTCGAGCAGATCCGCCTGCGCGAGAGATTGCCGCAGGTAGTCGCGGAGGTCGCGCGATCCCGGATCGGCCTCCACCAGGTCGATCGCTTGCTGATATTCGTCGATGGCGCGCTGGGGTTCGCCGTGGCGGGCGAGTTCCTCCGCGAGGGCGGCGTGCGCGTCGGGATTGTCGGGCGAGAGGCGCGCGGCGCGTTCGAAGCTGGCGAGCGCCTTGGGCGGCTGATCTTCCGCGAGGGCGGCGAGGCCGCGATTGAAGGCGACGCTGGCATCGCGCGGATAGAGTTCGAACATCCGGTCGTAGTGCGCGAGAGCAGCGGCGGAGTCGTTGAGGCGCATGAGCACGCGGCCGAGCAGTTGTTGCGCGGTGGCGTTGTGCGGGTGGTGCGCGAGGAGCGCTTCGAGCGCGCGGCGTGCGCCGACCAGATCGCCGGCGGTTTCCAAGTCTTGGGCGCGACGGAACCCGGGCCGCGGATCGGCGGGGTTGACGGTGGCAGCGCGCGCGAGCGCGGGTCCGGAGGCGGTGCGCGTTGTGGAGAAAAACTGCCACTGGTCGAGCGCACCCAACCCCAGCATTGTGCCGCCGAGCACCCAGCGAACCTGGCGCGCGGCGGGGGTGGGGCCGAAGAGCCAGCCGAGGTGATGCGAGGCGCCGGTGGCATCGATGGCGGGCATTTCTCCCGCCGTGACGGTGGACGTCGGACGGCCGAGCAGCAGGCGGGCGATCCGGCCGTCGCGCAGTTTCCAGATGGCGCCGTCGAGGATGAAGTGATGGACGTTCACGAGCGCCATGAAGATCAGGAAGCTTTCGACGAAATCGTGCCCGAGGAGCCGGCTGGCGACCCACGGACCGGGAACGAACAGCGCGATGCCGCCGACGATGAGGGCGACGTAGTAGCGCGAAAAATTAAAGTTGGGCGATTCGCGGCGCGCGTAATAACTGGTGATCCACAGATACTGCGCGCAGTGCATGAAGGCGAGGGCACCCGCGCTAAAGTAACTGGCGGGCAGCGCGAGGCCGGCGAAGCGCGTGAACAGCGCGGGCAGGACGAACCAGAGCATTTGCGTCATCGTGAGCACGACCGGCCCCGCGAGCCCGCGCGGCCCGAGCGCGCGCGCGAGGCGGACGAAGGCCGCGCCGGCGCAGCCGAGAAAGGCGACGGTGAAGAAGAGTTGCAGCAGCGTGGCGAGGCCCGCCGGAAGACCGAGGCTGAGAAAATAAGGATCGGTGGCGGCACGCGCGGAGTGGAGCGTGAGGAACCAGACGGCATAGCAGGCCACGTAGCTGAACCAGAGGAGTCGCCGCGTGCCGGCATCGGGCGGTGCGCCGGCGCGCCGCACCAGCATCTGGGCGATCCCGAAGTTTTGCCCCGTGTAGTGCCACGGGCTCCACGTGAGGTAGAGCGTTACCACCCACGGCATCAGCCCCGGCCCGAGATGCACGAGCACCACCGTGAGCGCGAGCAGCACGGTGACGTAGACGGTGAAGAAACGGTATTTCTTGAAATCCGCCGCGGTGCCGTAGGCGCGATAGATCGTCGCCATGTAGTGCGGGTTGTTGCAGAACACCGCGAGGAGGTAGAACGAGAACGACGCGGCGACGGCGTTCTCGCGCTGCGCGAAAAACGTGAGCGCGAGCAGCGGGAGCGACCACGCGCCGCAGCCCACCAGGAGATCGAGCGCCGGCGAAAAGAGCCACGGGCGCGGTGGCGCCGCCGGCGTCGACGCGCGCTGCGAGGCGGAGGGAGGCGAGCCCATCAGTGGTGTGATAGCCGATTCGTCGGGCTTGGCAACCGCGGGCGACGGTCGGACCAACCTTGAACCGACGAGTTCACGTCAGCGGCGGCCGGGGCGATCGCTGCGACGGTCGTGACTCAGAGACCGAACGACGTCTTGCTGGCGGCGTATTGCGCCGCCGTGATGTCGTTGAAGTTGACGCGACGATAAGACATGGCGGTCGGCGTGAGGGGCGGGAACCGGCCTTGGTTGAAGAGTTCGTTGAAACCCCAGAGGCGGACCGGCGGGCTATAGACGCGCAGGCTGAAGGGTTCGGTGGAGACCCGGCTTTCATACATCGCCACCAGCGATCCGCGAATGGCGACGGTGCCGCTGTGGCTTTCAAGGAAGCGCGGGAAGTTATGCACGCCACCTGCGGCCTGGTGGACGCCATTTTTATTTGAGACGACCAGGCCGGTCAGGATGGCCGACGAAATCTCGGTGGTGGCTCCGCTAAATTTCGTGTCGCGGGAGGTGGAGGTGGCCTGCAGGCCTGAATCGCGGCTATAAGGCAGCACGAAAGGAATCGAGCCGGTGGGCGTGAGGGCCGAAACTTTGTTGCTGGAAACGGTCGCAGCAATGCCCGTCGCTTGAGAGACGCAGGAGGTTGCCGCGACCGTGACGGTGGGCGTGGAGCTGTAACCGGCGCCGGAGAGGACGGTGATTTCCGTGACCTTCCCGCCGAGAATCGTCGCGACGGCGGTCGCCGCGGTGGTAAAGCCGCCACCCGTCAGCGTGACGGTGGGCGCGGAGGTGTAACCGGCGCCGGGGTTGTTGGGCACAATCCGCACCACTTTTCCTCCGGCGACCTCAGCCAAGGCCGTGGCGGCCGTCGTAGCGCCGCCACCGGACAGCGCGATCGTCGGGGCGGAGGTGTAGCCAACGCCGGCGGAAGGGTAGACATCGACGACTTGTCCATTGACGATCATCGCGATGGAGGCGGTCGCGGCCGTGGTAAAGCCACCGCCCGAAAAACTAATCGCGGGCGAGTTGAGCGCGCCGACGGTGACGGCGGAGAGCTGGCCATTCGTAATCCAAGCAAACCCGCTTCCCGCCGCGGTGGGGGTGCCACCGGCAATCGAGACGGTGGGGATCGAGGTGTAGCCCGCGCCGGGGTTGGTGACCGTGAAGCCGGTGATGGCCCCGATCGTCGCAGTGGCAACCGCGACCGTGCCCGGGCTGCCGCCAATAAACGCGACGACGGGAGGCGTGACGTAGCCGGCTCCCGGGTTGGTGATCGTGAAGCCGGTGAGAACGCCACCTGAAATCGTCGCGAGGGCGGTCGCGGCCGTGGTGGGAGTGCCGCCCGTAAAGGTTACCGTGGGAACTGAGTTATAGCCGGCGCCCGGGTTAGTGATGGTGAAACTGGTGACGGCTCCGATCCCAACTGTTGCCGTCGCGGTGGCGGTCGTGGACGCCCCGCCGCCGGTGATGGTGACCGTGGGGACAGACGTGTAGCCCGCGCCGGTCGCGTAGCCGGTGCCCGCCGGGCCATTATTGTCCCCGTCGACGACATTCGAGCCGGAGGGCGCCGTGTTTCTCCAACCCGCGATCCAGTTGCCGGAACTCATGCGCAGCATGCTAAGGCCATCATTCCAGCCGCTCGTTTGGGTGATGATGCCGGAGTTGCTCGCGTAGGTGGGGGCGGACAAGATCGTCGTGGCGTCCGAGGCGACCGAACAGGGTTGTTCGCCCGTCTCGTAGTAGCGGCCGCTGTTGGAGGTGCCGTCATTGGTGGTGCCGGCCGCGGTTTGCGGGATGACCGTGCCATCGGCATTGTAGTTGCCGAGAATATAGAGGGCGTCGTTGGTCGTGATCGTGAGGCCGAGTTCGCGCGTCGAGGTTGCGCTCGTGGCAGAGGCGACCCGGCCGCGACCGTTGATCAATCGCACGCCGGAGGGGTCGGTGAGACCGCGATACAGCGTATTCGCCGAGGAGTTGTCGCTTTGAAACGGCTGTTGATCGGCGTCGATGGAATAGATGTAGATGCCGCCGTTCCAGCCGCTGGCGGCCACCTGGCTGGTGTCCGTCATGAGATTGGCATCCGTGATGGTCGTGGCGGCGGGGGTTGCCGCCGCATTGTAGATGAAACTTCCCCAGGTGCCCGAGTTCGGCGCGACGGTCGAGTAAACGGTGCTCGTCGAAAGGCCATTGACCGTGCGATCGACGGCCTTCTTCAGTTCGGTGATGTCGACATCGATCGTGGTGATGTTCTTGGGCAGATACGGGTTGGTGGCGGAGCGAGCGGAGAGGAAGTCGAAGCTCGCCCGACGCATGTCGGTCATTTCCGCCTTGCGGATGTTGATGATGGCCGTGCCACCGTTCCAATTGGTGTGGGCGGTATTGCTGGTGGCGTTGCCGTTGCCGTAAGTGGGCTGGCCGGGCAAAACCAGTTCGACTCCGTCCTTGTTGAAGACGCGGTAACTCCAGGCGGGAACCGTAAACGAGGTCGCGTCATCGTTGGTGACGCTCCCGTCCGGTTTGCGTCCGACGCGAACGGTGGAGGTGGGGTTCACCACGATGTAGAGGCCGGACTTTCGCGAGTATTTCTGGGCTTCGACATTCGCGTCGTAGCCCGCGTCCATCGTGTGATTGCCGGTTTCGCTGGTGCGCAGCGGGGTCACAATGAAGCTGCGGGCGGAGTTGCCGGCGTCGTAGTTGGGCGTGCCGGGATTTGCCGTGGCCGGATTGTAGGGCGGGATGCCCGAGGGATTAGAGGGCTGGATGCCGTGCACGGACGACTGGAGATTGCCTTGAAACGTTTGCGAACTCCAGGTGCGGAAGCTGGCCTGGGTGGTGGAGCTTTCGGTGGTGGTGCCCCACATCTGGTCCTGCCAGACGCCGGCCGTGCTTTTCATGCCGACGAGGCCGCCAGCGGCGGTGGAGTAGTTCACATTGTCCGTGCCGCTGAGCATATTGTCGATGCTGCCGTCGGCGTTGGTCGTCGGATATTTTGCCACGTTGGCATAAACGCCGCCGGACACGGTCACGGGCCCGACGAAGTTGAGCGAGGCGGTGCCGCTGCTGCTGTTCTTGCGGGCGTAGAGACTGCCGTTCGCGTGCACCGCGCCGATGATGTTCATCGTCGGGCCGGGCGAAATCTCCATGTCCATGTTGTAGAAGACAGCGTAGGAAAAGAGCGGCGAGGCGCGCGAGGACAGCGTCTGCGTCATGTAGCAGGTTTGGCTTCCCCCGGCTCCGCCCGCGGGTGGCACCACGGTGGCTTTGGAAATCACCTTGATGTCGAAACGGAAGGCGTAGCAGCCCTTGAGCGGGTCATTCGCATTGTCGGGATCGCTCGGGTTGTAATAGTAAAGCGCGGTGGTGGAGCCTTGCGTGATCGGAGAGACGAGGCCGATGATCAATTCTGGGGCGTAGGTTCCGTTGCCCGTGACGTTGCCGCCGCCCCAGAACGACGACGTCGGGACCGAGAGGGCGCCTTCGTTGGACGTAAAACGAGTCGACGTAAAATCCGAGACGGACTGCATCAGTTGGCGGACCTGGGCGAGGCCGTATTCGGAGACCGCCTCGGCGGCATTACGCGCCTCCAGGCGCATCCCTTCGCGGTAGTTCATCCGACGCTCGTTCAGCGAGTAGCCGAGGATGCCGGCCAGGATGATCATCAGGCCGAGGGACAGCATCGTGACGGTGACGAGCGCGCTGCCGCGCTGCGGGTGGGTGGACGAAAAGTTGGTTTTCATGAGATTATCCTCGGGGGGAGACGGTGAAATTGTAGGTATCGGTGGCGGTGGCGTGGACGGAATTGGTCTGGCCGCCGCGCTGGAGGATATTCCCTTTCACAATGATGGCGCGGTCGTGGTAGTTGTAGAATAGCTTGCCGGTGGCGACATCTTGCGAGAGCTGAACCACGATCGGATAGAGCGCGGGATTCGTGATGTCCGGGATCAGTTGGAAGACCGGCAGGCTGGAACTGGGCGTGACCGCCAAGTCCAGGATTCGCACCGGCCCAATTCCCGTCACGGCATCGGGCGAGCGGAAATAGATGATGAGGCGGGCAATTTTGGTGTCGTCCGCGGCGTGCGTGGCATCCCCCGCCTCCTTGTAGACCAACACGAGACAGTCGCCGGACTGCCCGTCATTGACGGACGTGTCCGTCAACGCCGTGGTGTAGCCCTGATCGGGATCAGAGGGATTGACGAGAGTCGGAGTCGTGCGACTGAGGTTATTGTAGGCGGGAAAGATTTTGAAGTAGTTCGCGTAGGTGGCATTTTCGCTCATCGACGCGGTGAACGTCCGGATGTCGTGGTTGATTTGAATCTTTGCGGTGTCGTAGAAATAAATATTCAGCACCTGCAGAAAGCTGCGCATCATCACGGCCGAGATGAGCCCCATGATCGTGACCGCGATGAGCATCTCGACGAGGGTGAAGGCGCGTTGGCGCCGGCCAGATTCGGTTTTCATGGGAAGCGGCAGCACGGGATTAGAAGGAGGGCACCACCGAGCGAATGGTGCGAAGGGAGCCACGGATGTAGCGGACGCGACCGCCATCGAGGAATTTGTAGGTGTAGATGATGGTGATCGACTTGGACTGGGTGACGTTGGTCGCCACCCCGGTGAGATCGTTGATCCAGAGCCAGACATTCAGATCGAGGCTGTCGTTGGGATTTACGGCCGGAGTCTTGATCGCGATCAAATGGGGATTGTCGACCGCTCCCGTCGGCGTGGTGCCGATCGCCGGCAGCGACGCGGGCGGAGTGCCGGCGGACAAATAAATCGGGTCTTGTCCGGCCACGGTTTCGTCTCGGGCGCAGGGCACACTCAGCGACGTGCCGGCCACAAAGGGGTTCGGCGCCGAGACCGGGGAGACCACGAGATCGGTGTCGAAGGCCATGGTTTTCATCTGCTCAATGTAGCCCTGCAAAATCGTGTTGGCGGAATTCTGGACGATGCCGCCCTCGGTTAGCCGGCGCGTCTGAATGATGGTCGTGAGAATGCCACCCATCAGGATGGTCATGACGACGGAGGCGATGAGCACCTCGACCAGCGTAAAGCCGCGGCCATTCCGGTTCGCTCCGTGGCCGGAGACTGTGGCCGAGCGCGACGACCAAGCATGGGTCAGAGCCGACGGGCGGGAGGGAAATTTTGAAAAGTCGGACACGAGAGCGGAGGGGTTGCGGGGGTTGAAAATGGAGTGGGGAGCGACAAGAGCTACCCTGAAACGGGCCTAGTCTGATTGCACCTAAATATCCTCCAATTTACCTATGGTGGAAGAAAAATACGGCGAGCTTTGGACTCTTACAGGAATTTATCGGGCAACGACTAGGGTCTAAATAGGGCCAATCAGCCCTGCTCTTATACACTCAGCCCGGCAGCACGCTTCCTGCCCGACGTGCCGGCCAAGTTCGGACGATTCGAAAACAAAAAAGGAAGGGCCCGGCATTTCCGCCGGGCCCTTCCTTTTTCTAAAATCGCGGCTCAAGGCCGCAGCTGCTTACTCAGCTTTAGGGGGCATAAGTGATCGTTCGCTGACCGGCGACGGCGTCGACAGTGACGGTGACACCCTGCGTGAAGCCGGCGGGATAGGTCTCGTTCGCCACGAGGTTCAGCGCTTTCACGTAGTTGGTCGAACCGACGAGGCTGCCCTGCGTCACCGACGTCACGCCATTTTCCAGGAAATATTGATCGGCGGCGGCAGCGAGCTGGCGGGCGTTGTTGAGCACGGCCTTGTCCTGCGAGGACTGGCGGACTTTTTGAAACGCCGGAATCGCCATCGCGGCAAGCAAGCCAATGATGACGACGACGATCATGATTTCAACGAGGGTAAAGCCGCGGCGGGAGAAGGGGATGGATTTCATAATATGGGATGATGATTCGCAGTGAAACAAAGCTTCGCTTGGCCAGGGGAGCGATGGAACATTCGGATCAGGTTTGTTCGCGGGTGGCCGCACCTAGAAATTGAGCTGGGTCGCGTAGGTGTTTCGTTCGGCCGCGGACTGCAGTTCCTTCCATTTTGAAACGCCCACGCCGGCGCCGGAGTTGAGACTCGCGAGAGCTTCGTCGTAATGGAAATCGGTGCCGCCGTTCATGGAGATGCTGTCGGCGACGACCGAGCCGAGCACCTTGCCGCTGCTGCCGCCGCCCTGCAGCGTGAGGGTGGCGTTGGGCGCATAGATCGCGGCGTAGAGCTGACCGTTGCCGCCCACCGTGATGCTCTGGCTGCCGGCGGTGGTCCCGGTGCCATAGATGATCAGCGCCGCGGCTTTGTTCGCGCCGGCAGTGGTGCCGTTCAGCACGCCATTCCCGTGCGCGTCAATGTTGCCGTTGGTGTAAAGCGTCAGGGCGGAACCGGTCTTGATCGTGAGACTCTTGCTCCCAGTGAAGCCGATGGCAATGGCGCTAAAATGGTTGTTCATGATGAACACCACATTCTTGTTCGGAACCGTCGTGCCAATCGTCGTCGTGGCGGAGATGTTGGCGCCGGAGTCGAAGTAATAATAATATTTGCTGTCGGACGTGTTGGCGACGTCGCTCGCCCGGGGGAAATCGACGGGCACGCTGCCCGAAGCAATGGTGTAGGAATGATCGAGGCTGCTGGAGGCCGGCGTGGCGACCGCGGGAAAATTGGCGGAGAAATCGTTGCTGATGCGGGTGGAGTCGTTGGTGGTCGTCGCGAGGCCATGCACGCTGCCGCCGGAAGTCGTGCCCGTGGACCCGGTGGTCGCGTAGCCGTAAACGTTGCCGCCCGATCCCAGCGTGATGCTGCCGTTGAGCGCGCCGAGTGTGACGCCGGCCTTCTGGGCCGCGGCGGCGTAGGCGCCCGAGGCGGTGGAGTCCCAACTATCCGCACTCGGATGGCCCACCCACGTGATCGCGTTCTTCGACACGAGCCCATTGGCGAAGAGCGAGCGGCTGCGCAGCGTCACCTCGATGTATTTGTTGATCGTGGCACCGTCGGGCGGGGTGATGGTGGACTTGGCCACGATGACGGGTGTGCCATTCATCGCGTAATAGTGGACGTAGACCCGCACGACAGCGGTGGCGTTGGGGCCGACGGAATAAGTGGTCGACGCACTGGGAAAGATCCGCGTCGCATCGTTGCCCGAGCGCGTCCAATCAGCGAACGCCGTGGCGGCCGCCGTGCCCGCCGTCACCTGATAAAAACAGGCCATGGCCTGCTCCACGCCGATTTCGGCCACGTCGACGGACGCATTGGCGTAGAAGGAGCGGTTGGCGGTCTTGAGGGCCGTGCGCGCCAGATTGAGATAGCTGACGAGTGAGATGCCGATGATGCCTGCGAGCAGCATCGCCGCAATCAGCAGCGAGCCCTTCGACGGCGCGCGCGGGCCGCTGCGGCCGCGGAAATTTTCAGGGGAGGATTTCATGTCAGGTCGCGACCTTGTTGCGCAAAATGAAGGAGGCGGACACCAAGCTGTCGGTGGCGCTCACCACCGTCTGACTTGAGGTGGCAATCGTCATCGAGATCTGGATCCGTTTGGTGGAAACGTCGGAGGAGGCTGGGGCGTTCAGCCGATCGTAGCGCGAAAACGCGAAGCTCGCGACGTTCGCGATATAGGTGGTCTTGGTGGCGGTGGAGCTGGCCTCGCCGGGTTTCCGGTAAAAATAATGGTAGGTCGCGCTGCCACTCGTATTGTCCCAGGCATAGGTGACCTTGTTGCTGGTCGTAGTGTAATTGTCCGAGACGGTCAGGGTGACGGAGGTCTCGCTGGTCCAGGTGACATTGGTGGCCATGCGCACGTCCTGGGCAAAATCCTCGAGCGCGCGGCGGGCCTGTGTGTCCATCGTGGTGTAGTTGACGAGCGCGGTGCCGCTGCGGCCGAGCATGAGAAACGACGACAATACCCCCGCGAGGACGAAGCTCGCGAGCGTGGCGGAGATCATGACCTCGACCAGCGTAAAGCCGGCGCGCGCGCGGCGCCGGATCTTAGGAAGTGTTGTAGAGATAATCATGAATCCCGTAATGCGCATAGTAGGTCATGTAGGAGCGCGAGAGGCTGCGACCGTCGAAATTGCGCCACGAGATCGTGAGCGTGATTTGGAGCATGTCGGCGCTGCCGGCGGTGGCGACGGCGCGGGTGACCGTGAAGCGGCTGCCGATTTTCACGTTGCTCGTGAAACTGGAATCGACGGTGACGGTCGCGCTGGCGGGGTAGGCGGAGACGGTCGCCCAATCGAGCATGCGGATCTTTTCCATTTCGCAGACCATGATCTGGCCGGCGAGCGTGAGGTTGCGCGCGGTGTCGAGCGTCGCGAACCCTCGCTGCATCGTCGTGATCGACGTGGCGATCGCCAGGACGAGGACGCTGGCAGCCATCATGACTTCCAAGATGGTGAAAGCCGCGCGGGCGCGCCGCCGCGGGAAAGGGTGGGGAGCGGACATCGCGCTAGAAATTCAATTGGGTCGCGAAAGTATTGCGGTCGCTCGCGCTCACGAGTTCGCGCCATTTTGACGGATTGAAATTTCCCGCATTGCCGACGCGTCCCAGGTTTTCGTCGTAGTGAAAAGAGTCGTTGCCGGTAATCTTCACGCTGTAGGCTACAAACGCGCCGTAGATCGCACCACCCGAGCCTCCGCCCGTGGCGCTCAGGCTGGCGTTGGGCGCGTAGCAGGTGCAGGCGAGTGAGGCGCCGCCGGAGATGGAGATGTCCTGCGCGGGCGGGCCGCCGGCCGGATCCGTCGGGTTGGTGCCCCAGATTTGAAGCGAATCGGAGGCACTCGAGCTGTTTGCGTTCACGATGCCGTTACCCGCAATGGCGATATCTCCTTTAGTGTAGATCGAAAGTTTGGCGCCGGATGCGACCGAGATGCTGGTGCTGCCGCCGGTAACCTTGATGGCTTGAGTGCCGACGGGGGTGCTGAACAGCAGCACGACGTTGCCCGAAGTGACTGAAAGGGTCTTGGTTCCGCCGACGAGCGTGAGGTCGTCGATCGAATAGTAGTAGATTCCGCCGATAGCTGTGTCGCCGCCGCGGGGAAGGCTCGTCGTGCTGTTCACGGAGCCGAGCGCGTTTGGCAGCGTGGGAGTGGGCGTGACGACTGCGGGAAGATTGTCGGTGAAGTTGGCCGAGACGCTACTGGCGTCCTTGGTCCCTGCCGCAGTGCCAAACGGTCCGACGCTGCCGTTTGGTCCGACGGTAATGAGAGAGGTGGAGCTTCCACCAACCGACGCCGTGCCCCAGATTTTGGCGTTACCGACGGAGTCGGATGCGGTGACGTTGACGGCCGCGATGCTGCCATTGTCGTCTTTGTAGGTAATGCTGTAGCCGACTGGCGAGGCGCGGGGAGCGCCGGTGGCGGGATCGTAGGCCGAATCCCAACTGTCGACGCTCGCATTGGCGCCGCTGAAGACGAGTCCGTTGCGGCCGACGAGGCCTTTGGCAAAAAGCGAACGCTGGGCGATGCCGGAGACCTCCACCATCTTGATGATATCCGCACCTTGACCTGTGGCGGGTGTGACGATGCCTTTGGCCACGACGAGTGGGCTGCTGCCGGCGTAGTTTTGCACGTAGACTTTAACTTGTCCGGTGGCTCCCTGCGGGAGCGTGATGCCGGTGGGAAACGTAGCCGAGGCGTCGCTGCCGCTGGTCGTCCACGGACTGGTCCACGTGTTGGTGTTGATGGCGGCCATGGCCAGCTCGAGACCGGATTCGGTGAGGTTCATTGCCGGGTTGGCGTAGAACGCGCGCTGCGAAAGTTTGAGGGCGCTGGTCGAAAGCCTGAGATAACTCGTCAGCAGGATCGCGGTGACGGCGGAGAAGACGAGGGCCACGACGAGGAGGGAGCCGCGCTGGCTGCGGAAACGATGGGGCGTTTTCATAGGGGATCAGTGTTTGTTGCGGAGGATGTAGCGGGCGGAGACGACCAGATTGGTCGCGGCGACGATCGAGGAGCTGAGGGAGCCGCGCTCATTGCCCTGTTTTCTCAGCGTGAGGTGGATCTGAAGTTGATCGGTATTGGCGTCGGAGGTGGCTTGTACGCCCGTTGCGCCGCCGGCCTGCCAGCGATCGAACTGAAAGGTCGCGACGTTGCGGATCACCGTCGAGGTCGTGGTGGAGGCCGTCGCGCCCGTGCTGTCCCGGACGAGTTCCGTGCGGAGGAAGCATTGATAGGTGGCACTGGTTCTGTCCGTCGTGGTATCCCACCAATAGGTGATGGTGTTTCCGTAGATGTCGGCCGCGACATGCGGCACGGTCAGAATCACTTTGTAGGGCCAGGTGGTGGAATCGGTCGTGACCGTGCTGGCCATGCGGGAGTCTTCGCTGAATTTTTCGAGTCCGCGCCGCGCTTGCGCCTCCATGTCCACGTAATTGTAGAGGGAGGTGCCGGTGCGGGCGATCATGCCAAAGCACGTGATGAGGCCGAGCATGACGAACGAGCCGATGCCCGCGCAGATCATGACTTCGACCAGCGTGAAACCGGCGCGGGCCGATGGGCGGAGTTTAGCGGACGAGATAGTCATGGAGGCCATTTTTTCCGTAGTAGCTGGAATACTTGAGTGAGTGGCTCCGGCCATCGATGCCGCGCCATTGGGCGGTGAGATCGATCTGCTTCATCGAGGCATCCACGTCGGAGATTTTCCGGGTGAGCGTGAAGCGACTTACCATCGAGATCGCCGCGGCGTCGCCGTTGGTGAACGAGGCATCAAGGGTGACGTTACCGGCGGTGTTGTTGTTGGAGGCCGCCTCGAGCGAGGAGATCGAGTTTTGCGGGCTCGTGGCGCTCCAAGGCAGCATGCGCAAATCTTCCATGACGCTCTGGAGGAGTTGCGCGGCGATGGTGGTGTTGCGGGCGGTATCCAACCCGCGCAGGCCCATCTGGAGGACGGTCAGCGACGTCACCAGCGCAAACGCCATCACGATGACGGCCATCGAGAGTTCGAAAATGGTGAATCCCTTCTGCTGTTTCGTGAAAGAACGGGAAGCACGTTTCATCGTGGCCCCAGTTTAGCGCCGCGGCGGAAAAGAAGTTAGAGGCGAAAGCCCCCCAGTTTCGGGCCTAGCATGAATAGGCCCGAAGCGGCGGGGTGTGAGGTTGGAGCCTCTCGCGGCCGCCGGATCACCAACCGTCAAACACACCGCTGTAGCGGGCTTTGTCCGCTGCCGATGTCAGCTCGCGCCACTTGGCGATGCCGAACGGCGCGGTGCCGTCGCCATTGGCGAGGGCTTCGTCGTAGTGAAAATAGGCGTTACCGGTCAAAGTGATGTTGCGCGCGACGATCGAGCCCATCACGTCGCCATTGCCGTTGATCTTCACGTCACCGTTGGGCGCGTAGACGAGACTCTTGAGTCCGCCTTGTCCCGCGATGTCGATCGCCTGTCCGATGACGGTGCGATTGGTGCCAAGCAGCAGGGCGCTCGATGCCTGGGTGTTGCTGTTGACGAGACCGCGCCCGGCGATTTTCACATCACCTTCGGTCCAAATGGTAAGGCTCGAACCGGTTGAAATGATGATCGCGGCGGTGCCCGCGACCGACAGGGTTTGGGCTCCGGCGCCGTCGGAGAGAATCAAGGTGACTTGGCCGAAAATGGTGAGGGTCTGACTGCCGGTGAGGGAAATACTCGGGCAACGCCACCGGGTCGACGTGCCGGCCGTGCCGAGCGTCGCGCCGACCGATGCGAGATACGTGCCGTCGGTCGGGGCGGTGAGCACGGAGAAGTCGGCATTGAAGTCGGTCGAAACGCGCGACGGATCCACTGCGACGTTGGCCGGCGTGCCGACGCCACGCACGGTGCCGTTGGTGCCGACCTGCGGCTGCGAACCTCCGGTGGCGACGTAGCCCCAGACATTGGCCTGGTTGACTGCGACCGAGGAATTTTGCACGGCGACGCTCGCCACGCTGCCGTGATCGGTGCGCACGGCCGTGGAATAGGGCACCGGCGCCGTGGCCGGATCGTTGTCGGGATCGGAATTCCAACTGTCGACGGACGCGTTGGTGCCGTTGAAGACGATCGCGTTTTTCGCGACGAGTCCGTTCGCGAAATAAGAACGGCGGCGCAGTGTGACCTCGACCAGCTTGACCACCGAAGTTTCACCGGGTGTCGCGAGCGTCGCCTGCGCGACCACTTTCGGCTGCGCGTTCGGCAGCGGGCTGTAATTGTCGACGTAAACTTTGATCGTGCCGGTGGCGTTGGCGCCCAAGTCCACGTCCGGAAATTTTTTCCACGCCGCGCCATTGCCTCTCGTCCAACCGTCCCACGCGGTGACCCCCGGCGTGGCGGCATGATTGAACGACCACACGCCTTCCTCGGTGCCGGCCTCCGCGAGATTCAGAGCGGCGTAACCAAAGAATGTCCGGCGCGCGAGGCGCGTCGAGGCCAGGTTGAGGTTCAGGTAGCTGCTCAACACGAGGGCGATCAGCGCAGCCACCAACAACGCGACAATCAGCACGGAGCCGCGTCGGGACAAACCGATAAACTTTGGGCGCTCCATTGGCATCAGTTGCTCACGCGCTTGTTGCGCAGAATGTATCGGGCGGAGAGGGCCGACTGGTTGGCTGCCACCGTCGTGGCGCCGCTGCGCGAGGCCCGCAGCGCGATTTGGATCTGCTTGGTTTCGAGGTCCGTGGTCGCGGTGTTGTCCTCGACGCCGGTCTGTTCGAGTTTGAAACGCTGAAACGCAAAGTCCGCCACGCGGTGCACGAGCACGAGTCGCGGATTGGTGGAGTCGGCGTTGCCGACCAGCCGGTAAAATGATCCGGAGGTGGCGCTGCGCGCGTCGCTGTCGTAGGCGTAGGTGACGAGCGTCGTGGCGTTGCTGGCGGTGGCCAGCGTGAGCGTGACGCTCTGGCTTGAGTTCCAGTGAAGATCGACCGCCTTGCGCGCATCGTTGCCAAAGGTTTCGAGGCCGCGGCGCGTCTCGCGCTCGAGATCACTGTAGCTGCTCGCGAGAAATCCGCTGCGCCCGATCATGAGAAACGCGCTCAGCACGCCCGTCAGCACCAGCAGCGACAACGTGGCCGCGACCATCAGTTCGGTGAGCGTGAAGCCCGCCGTCAGGGTGCGTCGTGTCGACGAGGCCTTAGTGCGCGGTGTAGAAATAGTCATAGAGGCCGGTCTTGCCATAGCGGGTGACAAAACGAAGCGAATGGGCTCGCCCGTCGTAACCGCGCCACTCGGAGACGAGCGTGATCTCCTTCATGTCGGGCTTGAGATCACGGATGGTGCGCGTGCAGGTGAACGCGGTGCGCGCGGTGCCCTGGACCGCGGCGGGGGTGACGGTGCCGACGCCCGCCTCCTGCAACGCCTGCAATTGCGTCCAGTTTTTCAACCGGAGCCGCTCCACCTCGGATTGCATCACCTGCGACGCGTAAGTGTAGCTGCGCGCGAGATCGACGGCTTGGAAGCCGCCCTGCAGCGTGGTGATCGACGTCGTGATCGCGAGCGTCAGCACGATCGCCGCAATCATCACCTCGACGATGGTGAACGCGCGCGACCGTGGGAGCGGTGGACGGCGGGCGGAAATCGGGCGGGAGCGCATGACGGGAGGAGGCGGGCGGTTCAGGGTTTGGGCGGCGCGGATTGCTGGGTGTAAACGACGGCCGCCTGCGCGCGGGTCTTGACCTTTAATTTCTCAAACACGTTCGCCAGATAGTTTTTCACCGTGTTTTCGCTGAGCACGAGTTGCTCGCCGATTTCCTTGTTCGTGAGCCCCTCGGCCACCAGCACGAGCACGCGCCGCTCTTGGGACGACAACACGGACAGATCGCTGTTGGGGGAGGTCGTGCCATTGCCGCGCAACAGGCGAAAGACGCGGGCCGTCGCATCGGGATCGAGGATCGAGCGGCCTTCCGCCACCGCTTGCAGCGCCTGGAGCAACGCCGACGGATCGATTTCCTTCATCAAGTAACCCTGCACGCCGGCAATCACGGCTTCGTAAACGAAATTATCGTTCGCATGCGACGTGAGGATGATGACCTTGGTGTCCGGCAGTTGCTGCAAGATTTTCCGACAGGCCGTGAAGCCGGAGCCGTCGGGCAGTCGGATGTCGAGAAGCACGATGTCAGGCTTGTGGCGGAGGCATTGCGTGACGGCGTCGGCCGCGTTGCCGGCTTCCGCGATGACGGCGAAGGCCGGGGCGGCGTGCGCGGCGAGCACGCTCTTGATGCCGCGGCGCACCAGTTCGCTGTCGTCGACGAGCAGGATCCGCACGCGTGATTTAGGGTAGCTCATAAAGTTTTCAAGAGAGAGAAGACCAGGCGGACGCGCGTGCCCTGGCCGGGCATCGAGGTGACGGTGAGTTGGCCGCCCAGTTCGTGGGCCCGCTCGGTGAAGTTCCCGAGCCCGTGTCCGGCGGGCGCGGTGGCGGGATCGAAGCCGCGGCCGTTATCGGTCACTTCAAATTCGACGGATTCACCGGATGATCGCAGCGCGATGGTCACGCGAGTGGCGTCGCCGTGGCGCAAGGCATTGCTCACAGCCTCGCGCGCGATTTGGAGTGCGTGCACGCGTTGGGCGAGCGTGAGTTGATAGGCCAGCGTCTCGTCGATCGAGACGGCGGTCTGCAACGGCCGGAGGCCTTGCACCACCTCGAGCAGCGCGGTGACCGCCTGGGTGAAGCTTTGCATTTTCAACGACTCGGGCTCGAGGCCGTTGATGAAATTGCGGAGATCGTGAATCGTCTCGTTGAGCGCGGCGCGCGTTTGCTCCAGTCGCGCGGCTGCCTCGGTCTGACCAAGATTGAGTTGGGACCGGATGCTCGTGAGCCCCATGCCCGCCGCGTAGAGCGACTGGATGACGCCATCGTGCAGGTCGCGCCCGAGCCGGGTGCGCTCGTCCATTGTGCGACGGAGGTTGGCCTCGGTCTTTTGCAACGCTTCCTGCGCGCGCGCGCGTTCCTCGATCTCGCGTTTCAAGTCATCGCGCTGCTGGAAGGAAAGGGTGATCAGGCGGGCCACCCCGCCGAGTTCGTCGGGCTTCGCGTGAAGCGGTTCGATGACGGCGCGATTTTCCTGCGCGAGACTCGCGCCGATCAAGCCGAGGGGGCGCAAGACCCACGCTTGGAGCGCGAGCCACAACGCGACGAGGATGAGCAAACCGAACACGACGAACACGGTGGCTTGCGAGCGGTTGTCCCTCGCCATGCGAGCGAGTTCCGGCGCTTGATAGTCCACGCGAAGGAGACGCAGGGCGTGGCCCTGCCAGTCGGCGAGAGGCCGGAGCAAAATTATTTCGGTGGCCCTGCTCGACTGCGCGGTGGCGCTCGGCGCGACGATCGAAACCGTGCCGCCCGTCGTCGCGGCCAATGTGGCGAGGTGGGATTGGTTCCACGCCCGGCTCAAGAGCAACCAAGCCGTGCCGCCCGCCCCGGCGGGATCGACGGGAGCGCGGAGCCGCCGCACGCAGATTTCGATCAGCTGATCGGAGGCTTCGGCGAAAAAGCGAGGACTCGGAGTCTGCGCGATCAGTTTCTTGAAATCGGCCGCAGCGAGGGGCGGGGTGGTGCTGGTATCGGCGTGCCCAATGTGGGTGACAGTCGCGCCGTCGGCGTCGAGCAACCACGCGCTGTGCAAGCCATAGCGATCCAAGTCGCTGGAAATTCCTTCGCGCAGCGCCGCGAGCGAAGGTTCTCGCGCGAGTCGCACGAGCGACTCCTGCTCGGCGTAGTCCGAGGCGAGTTGCGGCAGCGCGCGGTCGGTCAAATCGAGCCAGTGATTGAGCAGCAATTCGCGAGTGTCTCGTTCCTCGGCGAGCCACGCGGTCGCCTGCGTTCGCTCCAAATTGTGCAGCACGGCCAGCGCGATCGCGAAGCCGGTGAGCAGCAACCCGAGCAGAAGCGCAAATCGCAGTTTGAGGCTCATGGCATGCGGCCCTCACGCGAAACGAAATCCCTGTCCTCACGGAAAGGAGCCGTCGCAGAACGATTTGTTGTCACGAGATATTCCCGTTCAAATCTTGGCTCGGGTCGGGGAGATTCTCGGCGGCAATAATCGATGGGTCGCCAGAAGAACATGCTTGGTCACCGTCTGGAATCATATCCCGCACGGGGGTTAGCAACACCAAGCGTATGCCTCGCGGTTAACATTCGGGCTAGGCATGAACAGGCCTAGCCGCTTGCCGTGATCTATTTTCGATCAATTGACGGAAAACCTCCGCTCTCGGATCGCGGCATTTGATCGAGCACTTTGACTTCACCGGGATTGGTCTGCGGGCTTTTCAGAGAGGAAAACGCCTGCGGTGCAGTCGAACAGCGCGAGGGCGGCGGTGCGGTCGGAACGGTCGAGCGAGACGAGCAGGTCGTAACGCGGGATTGATTCGGCGGCGGTCATGGGTTGGGGATGTGGGGGTGTTAATGGCCTTTGCGATCCAGCCACCAGGCGTCGGCAATAGGGAGGGAGGTTACTGGCCTCGTTCTCTGAGGAGTCGTTGCAGGTGGCTGCGGACCGGACCGGCGGAAACTAAGATGACAGCACTCGCAGTGCAGAACGTTCGATTTCTGCCGGCCCGGCTCGCAAAGTCTCCCCAGCAGGCCAGACCTGCGGTCTGGCGGGAAGAGGGGGGGGGGGGGGGGGGGGGGCGGGGCGGGGGGCCGGGGGCGCGCCCGGCCAACCCCTGGGAAGCGAAAAAAAAAATAAAACAAAGAGAGAAAAAGAAACACACGCAAAAGCCACCTGAG
>JBBRLB010000067.1:0-33945 GCA_038231575.1 Opitutales bacterium
CGGGGAGTGCGAAGAAAATCACCGGCGGCAAATTCAGCACGTGCCCGATCGCTGGAAACAGCAGCCGCCACTGGATCGCGGCGTGGAGCTTGTCGGAAATCTCCGCACCCGGATGCGAGATCTGCTGCAGCACGGCCGCGCCGCGGCGGACTTCGAGCATCCCGCTCATTTCCGGCACGCGCGACCACACGCGAAATGCACCCCACGTCGGGCTGAAGAAAAAAATCAGCGTGGCAAAGCAACCGAGCGCGAGCAGCCAGCGCAGCACGACTTCTCTTTGGGTTTTCGGATCCAAGGTGGGGCGCAAACTTCATGCCGTCCCCCCGATCCTGCCGCAAGTCGCATCTCGGGCCGCATGAGGGCGATGGCGCAAATCGGTTTGGGGTCGGTCGCAGCGCGGCCTATTGCGCGAGGTCGTGGCGTTCAAGCCACGGCTATTTTCCGGCCCTCGCAACGCACCCTCACGGCCGGTGCGCCAGCGCTTCCCGCAGGATCTCCTTCGCGGCGGCCAGTTCCGCGCCGGCGAGCGACAGGCGCGGCGCGCGCACCACCGCCGTGCCGCGGCCGACTTCGGCCTGCACCCACTTGATGTATTGCACGAATTTCGGGACGGTATCGAGCCGCAGCAGCGGCAGAAACCACGCGTTGAGTTTACCCGCGCGCACTTTGTCCCCGCGCAGCGCAAGATCGAACAACGCCACCGATTCCTCCGGAAACGCATTCGCCAGCCCCGCGATCCAGCCGGTGGCGCCCGCGTAAATCCCCTCGACGATCGCGTCGTCCATCCCGACGAGCACGTCGAGCCGGTCGCCAAGCAGGGCCCGAATGGCGGTCACGCGCCGTGCATCGCCGCTCGATTCCTTTACGGCCGCGAGGGTCGGAAATTCCGCCGCCAGCTCCGCGATCTGCGGCGGCGTGAAGTCGGTTTTGTAGGCCGGCGGGTTGTTGTAGAGCAGGCCCGGCAGTTTCGTCGCCCGCAGCACGGCCGCAACGTGCGCCTTCATCTCGCGCCAGTCCGTCGAGTAAACATACGGCGGCAGCACCATCAGGCCCCGACAGCCGGCCTTCGCCGCCGCCTGGGCCAGCGCCACTGCTTCAGCGGTCGAAAGCGATGCGATGCCGAGCACGACCGGCGCGCGTTGACCGACCGCCTTCACGCAGGTCTTCACCACCGCAATTTTTTCTTCGAATGACAGCGTCGCCGCCTCGCCCAGCGAGCCGCCGCACACGATCCCCGCGCATCCCGAGTCGATCATCCAGCGGCAGTGTTTCGCCAGCGCCGCGTGATCGATGGCGCCGCTGGCACGCAGATTGGTGGTGATGGCCGGGAGGACGCCTTTCCAATTCATGGGGTGACTCGTCATTCCAGTTATCCGAATCGATCCGGCCGGAGGGTGTCGAGCGCGACGGAGGGTTTTCGTCCGGCCACGACCTCCGCGATGAGTTGGCCCGTGATCGGCCCCAACGTCACGCCCAGCATCGCATGGCCGCAGGCCGCCAGGAGGTTCGCGTGCCGCGGGAAGCGCCCGATGTAGGGCAACCCGTCCGGCGAAACCGGCCGCAGCCCATGCCACGGTTGCACGCCGTCGAAATCCTCCACGCGCATCTCCGGCAAATAGCGCGGCGCGGCCTCGATGATCTGCCGCACGCGCTCCGGCCGCAGCGGCGAATCGAGTCCGCTGATCTCCATCGTGCCGCCGAAACGCAACGTGTCCCCCATCGGCGTGACCGCCACACGCGCCTCGGTGCAAATGATCGGGGTTTTCAGTTTCAGTCGCGGCCGCTCGAGCGTGAGGCTGTAACCCTTCCCCGCCTGCATCGGCAGCCGGACGCCCAAGCCCGCGAGGATCGACGGCGACCACGCGCCACCCGCGAGCACGAATTCATCCGCCGCCACTTCGCCTTCGGGCGTGAGGGCCGCGGCGACGCGGCCATTTGCCGCGCGCCAGCCCGTCACCGGCGTGTTGAACCGAATCGTCACGCCCGCTGCGCGCAGCAAGCGCGTAAGCGTCGTGGTGAACCGCCGCGGGGTGAGATGCGCGTCCAGCGGAAAATAAACCGCGCCGATGATGTTCAGCTTTGCGCCCGGTTCGACCGCCGCCGCTTCGCGCGCGGTGAGCACGCGCGCCTCGACGCCGAGTTCGTTCGCGAGTTGGGCGAGGCCGTACGCCTCGTGATCCAGCATCGCCTGCGTCTGGCAGACGTTCATCACGCCATGTTTCTCCAGTTGAAATTCGTTCTTCGTCGCGTCGGCAAACTCGCAGAACAGATCGCGGCTGCGCAGGCAGAGCTGGGCGAGCACGGGCGCACCGCGCGCGACATTGCGCTCGTTGCACGAACGCAGGAAGTGCCAGCCCCAACGCAACAGCTCCGCGTCGAGCCGCGGCTTGATATAAAACGGCGAACGCGAACGCAGCATCCACTTCAGGCCCAAGGCCACCATGCCCGGCGCCGCGAGCGGAATCACGTGGCTCGGCGACACGTAGCCCGCGCTGCCCCCGGCGCACGTGTCGTGATTTTCACCGTCGCGCTCGATCAGCGTCACGCGATGGCCGTCGCGCGCGAGGTAATAGGCGCAACACAACCCGACAATCCCACCCCCGCACACCACGACGTGTTTTGCCTCGCTCATAGCTTCGTCCCGATCCCCCAACAAAACGGGTCGCGCGGATCGAGGAGCAGGGTGGCCTCGGCCGTCACATGCGCCGTGCCCGTGATGACCGGCGCGACTTCGCCTTTCGTGCGATCGAGCCAGCGGTAGCGGCCGGTAAACGTGCTGCCGATGATGCTCTCCTGCACCCACAGCGCGCCCTCGGCGAGTTCGCCGTCGGCTGCGAGGCACGCGACCCGCGCACTCGTCCCCGTGCCACAGGGCGAGCGGTCGTAGGCGCCGCCGGGACAGAGGACAAAATTGCGGCTGTTCGCCCCCGCCGTCGGCGACGGGCCCGACAACTCCACGTGATCGACCGCCGGAAAACCCTGCGCGTTGAGCGCCTGGCGGACGCGCCGCGCATAATCCGTGAGCGCATCGCGGTTCGCCAGCCCCAGTTTCAACCCGTGCGACTCGACAATGAAAAACCAGTTGCCGCCCCACGCGACGTCACCGCGCACTTCACCGAGACCCGGCACGTTGACCGCCACGGCCTTCGCGCGACGGAAACTCGCCACGTTCGCGACCGAGACGTCTCCGCTCGCGTGCAGTTCCGCCTCCACCACGCCCACCGGCGTATCGAGCCGCACGACGCCCGCCGAAAGCCTGCCGAGATGCGCCAGTGACGCCACCAGGCCAATCGTGCCGTGGCCGCACATTCCCAGCACGCCGACATTGTTGAAGAAAATCACGCCCTGATCGCAGCCCGCGCGCTCGGGCGGCACGAGCAAGGCCCCGACCATCACGTCCGAGCCGCGCGGCTCATTCACGATCGCCGCGCGGTAGTGATCGAAACGTCCGCGGAAGCGCGCGGCCCGCTCCGCGAGCGTCCCCCCACCTAGATCGGGTCCGCCGTCGAGGACCAGCCGCGTTGGCTCCCCTCCCGTGTGGGAATCGACGATGCGGACGCGCTGGAGTTGGGGCATGCGAGAATTCCAAGGCCCGAGCCCGCGAAGGCAATGCCGCGCACGAAAAAAAGCCGGCGGCCGTTTGGGCCGCCGGCTGCAAAAACGAGAACCGCTGCGCGTCGGCTTAGATCGCCGTCTCGCCGCGCTCGTCGGTGCGGATGCGCACGACTTGCTCGAGCGGGAGGACGAAGATCTTGCCGTCGCCGATCTTGCCGGTCTTCGCCGCGGCGGTGATGGCCGTGATGGCCTTGGCCGCTGCGTCGTCGGTGACGGCGACTTCGATTTTCACTTTCGGCAGGAAGTCGACGGTGTATTCGCTGCCGCGGTAGATTTCGGTGTGGCCCTTCTGACGGCCGAAGCCCTTGACCTCGGTGACGGTCATGCCCTCGACGCCGACCTCGGCGAGCGCGGACTTAACTTCCTCGAGTTTGAACGGCTTGATGATCGCGATGATAAGTTTCATGGGTGTGCGATGGGTAAATTGAGGAGCGGATCAGCCCTTGGACTCGAGGATGTAACCCTCTTCGCCGTGGTCGCTGAGGTCGAGGCCTTCCTGTTCGGCTTCGACGGTGGGACGCAGGCCGATGACGGCCTTGACGATGTAGGCGATGACGACGGTGCCGACGACCGCGAGGACGAGCGTCAGGCCGATGGCCTTGACCTGCTCGATGACGAGCTTCTGGGTCGGCGAGTCAGTGACGTAGTCCTTGAGGTTGGCGGCGAGGTTGCCGTTGGCGCTGTTGCGGGCGAGGACGCCCGTGAGGAAGGCGCCCATCGTGCCGCCGACGGCGTGCACGCCGAAGGTGTCGAGCGCGTCGTCGTAGCCGAACCAGCCCTTGACCTTGTAGCAGAAGAACCACGGCACGACCCCGGCGAAGAGCCCGATGACCATCGCACCGTTGGGCGTGATGAAGCCGCAGGCGGGCGTCACGACGACGAGACCGGCGACCGCACCGGAGCAGAAGCCTAGGATCGAGGGTTTGCCGCGGGTGAACCATTCCATCATCGGCCAGACGAAGGAGGCGACCGCGGTGGCGAGCGTCGTGGTGGTGAAGGCGTTGGCCGCGACACCGTCCGCGGCGACCGCGGAGCCAGCGTTAAAGCCATACCAGCCGACCCAGAGCATACCGGTGCCGACCATGCAGAGCACCATGGAGTGCGGAGGCATCGGGGTTTTGCCGAAGCCCAAGCGCGGCCCGAGGATGATGCAGAGGATGAGCGCGGACCAGCCGGAGCTCATGTGCACCACGGTGCCACCGGCGAAGTCGATCGCGTGGATGGCGGCCTTGGCGTTCCAGACTCCGTTCATGAAACCGTCGATACCCCAGACCATGTGCGCGAGGGGGAAGTAAACGACGAACATCCACAGCGTCATGAAGAGGAAGATGGCGGAGAACTTCATGCGTTCCGCGATGGCGCCGACGATCAGGGCGGGCGTGATGATGGCGAACATCAGCTGATACATCGAAAACACGTTCTGGGAAACCCAGGCGGCGTAGTCGGTGTTCGGCGCGGAGGTGACGTCCTTCAGCATCGCGAAGTCGAGCGAACCGAGGAACGGGTTGCCCGAGTGAAACACCAGGCTATAGCCGACGGCCCACCAAAGGATCGAGACGAGGCCGGAGAGCAGAAGGCACTGCGCCATCACGGAGAGGACGTTCTTGCGGCGCATCAGGCCGCCGTAGAAGAGCGCGAGGCCGGGGAGCGTCATGAAGAGCACGAGCGCGGCGGAGGTCATCTGCCAGGCATTATGGCCCGGGCCGGCGACCCCGACCGACAAGGTCGTGAGATCCTTCGGGATGGTCATGTTGCCATCCTTGTCCTTCTCGGTCTTCAGCGAAGCCGTCGGGTCGGTGTTTTGGAGGTAAGCCTCCAGGCCGGCGATGCGCTGCTCGAGCGTCGGGGTCGGCGGTGGCGGGGTGGCGGGCGCAGGTGCCGCGGTTTGAGCGAGGGCGGCGAACCGACATAGCAGGCTGAGTGCGACGCAAACAGCCAGCTTCACTGACACACGTGGAAGGATGTGCATAGACCTTTGAGTTGCGGTGGAGCTCGCGAGTAGAAACCCGCGGGCGTGGAACGCCCCACAATGAGCAATCGCAATGCCAAGTGTAGGAATGCTCATGCGTATGACGAAAGCATCCGGTCCACGCGCCATCCGGTGGCGACTCAGGCGCGTCGAACGCCGTGAGACCGGGCCGTGTTCTCTTCCGTCCGAGTCGGACGATGGTGGCGGGTGGGGCCGGTTCTCCGAAACGGCCTGAGTTCCAGCCCATACCTCGACCTTGAACCTAGGCCGGCTCGGAGAGCCAGCCCCACCACGGAAAATTCCAAACTTCCGGCAGAGGGTATTACTTCTTCTTCGGCGAAGTGATCTCGCGATGCAGGGCGGCGAGTTTCTCCGCCGGGATTTTCACGAGTTGCCGGTCATAAGTGACGAGGCCGTTCACTTCGACCTCGACGTCAGTGATCTGGGTGTAGATGGCGGCGCATAGTCCGCGGTCGATCAGGGCGGGGAGATTGGCGATGAGCGCCGCGTAGCGCTGGCCGAGTTCGTCGCGGTCCTTCATCGAACGATAACCCCAGTTTTTGTCCTGCTGCCAAAGATGATCCGCGACCGGCAGACCGAGACCGCCGAACTCGCCGAGCACGGAGGCGCGTCCGCCCTGCGCTGGAAACATTCCCGGCCCCGGGTAATCGTGCTTGTCGAGCAGGTCGCCGAAGCCGAGATCGGTCCAGCCGCTCGGGCCGTCGACGAGGCGTGTGGGATCGAGGCGCTTCGTCCACGCGAGGATGTCGTTGGTCAGATGCTGGCCCCAGCCTTCGTTGAACGGCACCCACGCAACGATGCACGGGAAGAATTTAAAGTTGTCGACGAGCGCCTTCAACTCGCGCCGCACCTGCGCATCGTCCTCGGGCGAGAACACTCCATCGATCACTTGGTTGCCGGACACGCGGTGGCCGGGCACACCCGCGCGCATCGCGGAAGGTAGATCCTGCCAGACCATGAGGCCGAGCTTGTCGCAGTGATAATACCAGCGCGCCGGCTCCACTTTCACGTGCTTGCGCGCGACGTTGAAGCCCATCGCACGCATCGTCTCAACGTCCCAGCGCAACGCCGCGTCCGTCGGCGCCGTGTAGAGTCCGTCCGGCCACCAGCCCTGATCGAGCGGCCCGATCATGAAACACGGTTGATTATTCAGGAAAATCCGATCGAAGCCATCGGACGCCCGGCGCACCTCGACCTTGCGCAGGCCGAAATAACTCCGCACGCGATCGGTGGTGTCGCCCGCGTGCAACGTCACCTCGACGTCGTAGAGAAACGGATCGTCGGGTGACCACGCGTGCGGCTGCGGCAGCGTAATCACGGCGGACGTGGCGAAGTCGGTGAGTTCGGCGGAGGCGATCCGCTGGCCGCCCGCGAGCACCGCGATTTCGGCGCGCGCCCCGGCGGGAGTGCTGCGGGTTTCCAATTTCACGGCGACCGTTCCGCGATCGAGGTCGGGGGTAAAAGCCACTCCACCCACGCGGGCATTCGTGACGGCTTCCAGCCACACGGTCTGCCAGATGCCGGTGACGGGCGTATACCAGATGCCACCGGGTTTCTGCACCTGCTTGCCCCGCGGCTGGCTGCCCTCGTCCGTGGGATCCCACACCGCGACCACTAACTCCTGCGGTTCGCCGCCGCGCTTCAAGACACCCGTGATATCGAACGAAAACGGATCGTAGCCGCCTTCGTGGCGGCCGAGCGCCTGGCCGTTGACGAACACATCCGCCTGCCAGTCGACGGCGCCGAAATTCAACAGCAGTCTTTTCCCGCCGGCGAGATCGGGCGCCGTGAACGTCCGCCGATACCACACGCGTTCGCCGGCCGCGACGCGCCGCTTCACGCCGGACAGATCCGACTCGATCGGAAACGGCACGAGGATTTTTCCGTCGAAGGTCGCGGGCGTCGCGGCGACCTCGCGCGCGCGGATCGCGTAGTCCCACGAGCCGTTGAGATTTACCCACGCCTCGCGCTGGAGCTGGGGCCGCGGATATTCCGGCCACGGTGCCGCCGGATCGACCTGGGCGGTCCACGGAGTCGTCATCGCGGCGGTCGCGACGTGTGCGAGGAATGCGCCAGCGATGGCAATAGAGCGGAGGCGGAAACGGAGAGGCAGGATCATGGAGTGGGGTGGACTTGGGGTGAAACGAGGGTGCGGTAACCCGGGGCACGCGACGACGGCGTGGTTATGCAAAGGTTGCGCGCGCGACTCAAGCGTTCGCGCTCAACGGGCGATGCCCGTGGCGCCGCCCGAAGCGCGCTCCAACATCTGCGCGAGATAATGCTGCTCGGGGCCGACGTGCGCGAGTTGCAGCGCGCGGCGAAAACTCTCCGCCGCGGCGCGATCATTTTTTAGGCGCCAGTGCAACTCGCCGACGACCGCGTGGAGCAAATAATGCGATTCGATCCGATCGCGCTGGGAAATCTCGGCAATGGCATCGAGGCCGGCTTGCGGGCCGTGGAGTTGGGCGACTGCCACGGCACGATTCAGGGCGACGACCGGCGACGGTTTCAGGCGGTGCAGCGCGTCGTAGTGATGGAGAATGTGCGCCCAGTCCGTGGAGGCATAGTCCACCGCCGTGCAGTGAATCGCCGCGATGCCCGCCTGCAGATGATACTCGCTCAACTCGTGGCCGTGCGCGGCTTCGCCGAGTTCGAACAGCCCGCGCGCCATCAGCCCCTGATCCCATTTCGCGCGATCCTGATCGTCGAGGCGGAGAATTTCGCCGTGTGCGTCGAGGCGCGACGGGAAGCGCGCGGCCGTCAGCAGCATCAACGCGAGCAACGCGTGGGCCCGCGGCGTGCGACCCGCCGGATGCACGAGGAGCAGCGAGGTGAGGCGGATCGCCTCCTCGCACAGTTCGACGCGCAAGAGCCGATCGCCGGCGGAAGCCTTGTAACCTTCGTTGAAGAGGAGATAGAGCGCGGCGAGCACCCCGTTGAGCCGCGGCGTGAGATCTTCGCCTTCGGGAAGGTCGAAACCGATGCCGGCCTCGGCGATGCGCTGCTTCGTGCGCGTGAGCTGCTTTTCGATTGCGGCGTCGCTGCTCAGAAACGCCCGCGCGATCTCTGCGGTGCTGAAGCCACAGAGCACTTTGAGCGCGAGGATCACCTGCGCATCGGGCGCGACCGACGGATGGCAGCACACGAACATCAAGCGCAGCGCGTCGTCGCGAATCTCGTGGCTCGCTTCCCACGCGATGGCGGGCGTCGCGGTCATCTGCTCCACGTGGGTGATGATCGCGGGCTCCTTCTGGGTGGACATGCGCTGCCGTCGCATCGCGTCGCGGCCGAGGTTCATGGCCACCTGAGTGATCCACGCGGAAGGATTCGGCGGCACGCCACCCATCGACCACGTGCGCAGCGCCCGGAGCAGCGCCTCCTGCGTCACGTCTTCGGCGAGCGCAAGATTTTGCACGCCCATCATGCGCACCAGCGCACCGTGCAACCGCCCGGTTTCGTGGCGGAAAAAGTGTTCGACCAGCCGGGCGGGTTGATTCGCCGGCGGCGAGGCTGGAGCCGCGTCGGACACGTCAGCTCAACGGGCGGCGGCTTCCTGCGGTGCCCGCCCACGCGTGGTCACACCGAGGTGGCAATGGGGCGTCATTTGCCGAACCTCGATTTTCATTCCGTGGGCGAGCCCGGGATGGCGTTTCGCGATCGCGGTCGCTTCTTCGACTCCGCTTACCATGAGCGTCACGTAGCCGGCGATCGCGTCCATGGCTTCGGGGAACGGGCCGTCGGTGATGCGGGCGCCGCCGGCGCCGGCGACGATGCGCGTTTCGGGTTCGAGCGGCTGGCCCTCGATGGCTTTGCCCTGCGCGACGAGGCCTTCGAACCACTCATTCCAGTGTGTGATGAGCTGCTGGCGGCCGTCGGCCGAGAGATGTTGGAAGACTTCGGGGCCGCTGTTGCGGAAGAACAGCATGTAGGGCGCGGGCGCGGTGGAGGCGATGGTATCCATGGTGGGTCCGGATTTTGAGTGGGGGAGGAAGCAGTCTCCATTCTTTACTACGAACGAGCGCGGCCCGGAAGGACATTTCACCGCAACCCGCCTCAAGGCCGGGGACGGGATGGCGACAAAAAGCCCAAACGCCACAAAGATGGACCGGCGAGTTTTTTGGCTTTTGGTGCTTGGTGTGGGCAAACTGCCGGGATGAATCCGCGGGAAATTTTCCGACTCCTGTCCGGAGTCATCCGGCCGGTTCGTTGACTCATTGAAACCACCACCATGAGTGCCACCGCCACCGCCGATCGCGAACTTGTCCTCACCCGTATTATCCCCGCCCCGCGCGAACGCATTTTTCGGGCGTGGACCACGCAGCTCTCGCACTGGTGGGGCCCACACGGGATGACGACGCCGTTCGTCGAAATGGACCTGCGGCCGGGCGGCGTTTTCCGCACCGTGATGCGCGCGCCCGACGGCACCGAATATCCGACGAAGGGCGTCTTCCTCGAAGTTGTCGAAAACGAAAAAATTGTTTTCACCGATGCGTTCGATGCGGGCTGGACGCCGTCGAGGGATATTTTCTTCACTGCGATCATGACGTTCGAGGCGCTGCCGGGCGGCAAAACGAACTACACCGCGCGCGCGCTGCACTGGACGATCGAGAACCGCGAGAAGCATGAAAAGATGGGCTTTCACGCCGGCTGGGGCGAGAGCCTCGACCGCCTCGTGTCGCTGCTCGCCAAAACCTGAGTGACACCATGCTCGCAGTCGTCCTTACTCTCGCCGCGCTCGTGACTCTCACGGCCTTGGACAGCCTCAAGCCCGACCGCTCGTGAGGCCGCCCTAATTCCCAGGTCTCCGCAATCCGGCCTCACTCCCATGCTTACCTCCATTCTTGTCGGTCTCGCCGTCCTGATCGTGGTGTTTCTCATCGTCGCGTCGCGGCGGCCCGACGAGCTGCGTGTCGAGCGCCGCATCACCCTCTCGGCCCCGCCCGCCCTCGCGTTCGCCCAAATCAAGGATCTCCACAAGTGGCAGGAGATGTCGCCTTACGTGAAAGACGATCCCGCCGCGAAAACCACCTACGCCGGACCGGACGCCGGGGTGGGCGCGTCGTTCTCCTGGTCCGGCAATGCCAAAGTCGGCGAAGGCCGCATGACCATCATGGAGAGTCGGCCCAACGAGCTCGTGCGGTTCAAATTTGAATTCTTCAAACCCTGGTATTGCACGAACACGACGGACTTCATCCTCCGCTCGACCGGCGCCGGCACCGAGGTCATCTGGGCCATGGCCATGAAAAACAACTTCATCGCGAAAGCCTCGGGCCTCGTCCTGAACATGGATAAGATGATCGGCGAAAACTTTGAGGCCGGTCTCGTGAACCTGAAGGCGATCGCCGAAGCTGCCGCCCAGAAAACGGCGGCGCGAGAATAGCGCTCCCGACTCCTTCCGGCCCCCGTTCTCCTATCCGAGGATCCACCATGCCCCACTACGTCGATGGCTATGTTCTGCCCGTGCCGAAGAAAAATCTGGCCGCCTACCGTCGGCTGGCGCAATTGACCGCCAAGGTGTGGCGCGAGCACGGCGCCCTCGAATATCGCGAATGCATCGGCGATGACCTCCAGGTGAAATGGGGACCCACGTTTCCGCGCCAACTCAAGCTCCAGCGCGGCGAGACCGTCGTGTTCTCGTGGATCACGTTCAAGTCCCGCGCGCATCGCGATCGCGTCAACGCGAAGGTGATGAAGGACCCGCGGATGAAGGCCATGAGCGCGCAGGAAATGCCCTTCGACTGCTCGCGCATCCTCTACGGTGGGTTCACCGTGCTGGTGGCGGGCTAACGCCGCCGACGCTCGCGTCGTTGCTGGACATTGGCGCCGGGTTCGGGGTGCAATGCGTGTCGATGAATCCGAGTTCTCGCCCCAGCGAAGAGCCAAAACGCACGCCTGAGACGCGTCCCGCGTGCTGGTCCGTGCTCCTCGCCGACGATCTGCGGGACTTGCAGACGCTGATGGCGATGTGGCTCGAGGAGGCGGGGCATCAGGTCACGCGCGCCTCGAGCGGCCGCGAGGTGATTGAGCACGCCGCCCACACCGAATTCGATCTGCTGGTGACCGACCTCCTGATGCCGAATGGCGACGGCTGGAGCGCGATCACCGAGGTGCAACGCTCGCGGCCGCAGATGCGCATTCTTGCCATTTCCGGCGGGGCGCGGGAAATGCCGGCCAACGCCGTGCTGCGCTCGGCGCGCGCGGCCGGCGCGATCGCGTCGCTGGAAAAACCGTTTTCGCGGCCGGACTTCCTCGCGGCGGTGGCCCGCGTGATGGCGACGAAAACGCGGTAGCAGGCCGACGCAAAACCAAGTTGGCTTAATCGCCATCCGTGGCTTCCGTTGTGGGGATGTCCTTTCCGGTGCTCACCGTAGCCGCGGTCGACGACGATACGCCGGCCGAGCTGGTCGAGGCGGGCATCTATGCGACGGTCGACGACGGTTTCGCGCACGTTCTGGTGGTGCTCGCCATGGGGCGGGCGTGCTGGCTCGTGCCGGCGGCGGAGGGGCATCGGCTGCTCGTCGAGCCCGACGCGTTCGCCCGGGCGCGCGAACAGCTCGTCCGCTATGACCGCGAAAGCCTGGGATGGCCGCCGCGACCGATCTCCATTCCCGCGACGCATGCCACGGACCTCCTCACGCCGGTGTTGTGGGCGTTCGGGGTGCTCACGATCTTCACTTTCCAAAACGCGCGACCTGACTGGACCGCGAAAGGAGCCCTCGACGCGGTGGCGCTCTTCGAACGCGGTGAGTGGTGGCGCATCGGGACGGCGCTGTTTCTTCATGCCGACGCCGGGCACGTGGTCTCAAACGTGCTGAGCGGATTGCTCGTCTTCACCGCGGTGCTCCAAACCCTCGGCCGACTCCGCGGTTGGCTGCTGGTGGCGGCGGCTGCGCTCGCCGGCAATCTCGTGGTCGCGGCCCTCAATTACCCTGCGCCTTATCAATCGCTCGGCGCCTCGACGGCGATCTTTGCCGGCGTGGGAGTGCTCACCGGTCGCGCGCTCCGCGTCGTGGCGCAGTCGGCGCATCCGGATCGCTGGCGCGGAATGTTTGTGGCGGTCGCGTCAGGCCTGATCGTGCTCGCACTTTACGGTGCCGGGGGCGGGCGCATTGATCTGGGCGCTCACGTGACGGGCTTCGTGGCTGGTCTCGCGATGGGATATGTTGCCTCAGGCCCCGTGCGCGTAACGCCGGAGCGGAGGGCCTCGTCGCGGACGTCAAACCAACAGCAACGCGGGTGACTCGAGCAGGGTCTTCAGGGCGTTGAGATAGTGCGCGCCCACCGCTCCATCGAACACGCGGTGATCGCACGAGAGCGTGACCGTGAGGGTTTGGCCGACGACGATCTGGCCATTCTTCACGACCGGTTTCGTGACCGTCGTGCCCACCGCGAGAATGGCGGCGTTGGGCGGGTTGATGATCGCGGTAAACTTCGGAATGCCCATCATGCCGAGATTGGAAACGCAGAAGGTCCCGCCGGTAAACTCCGCCGGAACGAGTTTCTTCTCCTTGGCTTTTTTGCCGAGCGACTTCGCCTCGGTGCTGATCTGAAAGATGCTCTTCAGATGCGCGTCACGGACGACGGGCGTGATGAGTCCGTCTTCCATCGCGACGGCAAACGCCACGTGCGCCGCGCCGTGATGACGGATGTGAGTGGCTTCCCACGAGCAGTTGACGGCCGGCACGCGACGCAGTGCTTCGGCGCTGGCCTTGAGGATAAAGTCGTTCACCGAGAGCTTCACGCCCTCCTTTTCCAAGCCGGTGTTGAGCTGCTCGCGGAGCGCCAGGAGCGGAGCGGCGTCCATCTCGATGTCGAGGTAGACGTAGGGAATCTGCGTCGTGGACTCCAACATGCGCTTGGCGATGACGCCGCGCATCGTCGAGACGGGGACGAGACGTTCTTCCTGCACCGGGCCCTTGGGGGCGAGGGCGCCACCGCTGAAGGTGCCGCCCGCTTTCAAGGCCGCAGGATTTTTTTCCGCGGCGAGAACGTCAGCGCGCACAATCCGCCCGCCGGGGCCGGAACCCGTCACCCGCGCGAGATCGATTTTCTTTTCGGCGGCGAGTTTCTTCGCGAGCGGGGAAACTTTAACGCGTTCGCCCGCGGCGCGCGGGGGCGCTGACGGAGCGGATGCGGCGGGTGCGGGAGAGGTAGGCCCGGCCGGCGGCCGGGTGGCCAAGTCAGCGCCCTGGCCTACCACGGCGGCGGGACCCGCGGTAGTCGAGGATGGCACTGCTGGGGTGGGTGCCGCCGCAGCCGGTGCCGCCGCTGTTGGCTCGGCGGGGGTGGGCGCATCGACTTTCTCACCGGGTTTGCCGATCGCACAGAGGCCGGCACCGATCGCAACCTGCGAGCCGGCGGGTGAAAAGATTTTCAGCAGCGTGCCGTCGAAGAAGCTCTCGAGCTCCATCGTGGCCTTGTCGGTTTCGACCTCGGCGAGCATGTCGCCGGATTTCACGGCGTCGCCTTCCTTCTTCAGCCACTTGACCAGCGTGCCCACCGTCATGGTGTCGCTGAGTTTCGGCATTTCGATGATTTGGGCCATGGGAGAGAGAAAAGATGAGGAAGAAATCAAGCGCGAAGACGCGAAGGGGCGAAGACCAAACGCAAAGAACTGAGTGTGCTTTGTTCCGAACTTCGCGCCTTTGCGTCTTTGCGTTTAATCATTTCAGGCAAGGGCTTCGAGGGCGGCTTTGATCACGCGCTGCGGGTTCGGGAGTTGCTCGGCTTCCACCGGCGGGCTGTAGATCGCGGGTGCGTCGATCGTCGCGAGGCGGTGCACCGGGCCGTCGAGTTCGTCGAAGGCTTCCCGCTGGATCATGAACGCGAGCTGCGAGCCGACGCTCGCGAAGGGCTTCTGCTCCTCGACGATCAGCACGCGATGCGTCTTCGCCACGGACTTCAAGACGGTGTCGATGTCGAGCGGACGAATCGTGCGGAGGTCGACGACTTCGACGGACACGTCGTGCTCTTTTTCCAAAACCGCCGCGGCGGCGAGCGAGTGGAGGACGCAGCGCCCATACGTGACGATCGTGAGATCGGTGCCTTCGCGTTTCACGTCGGCCTTGCCGAGCGGAACGATGTGCTCGCCCTCGGGGACTTCGCCCTTTTCCCCGTAGAGAATCGTGTTCTCGAGGAAGAAAACGGGATCGTTGTCGCGGATGGCGGACTTGAGGAGACCCTTCGCATCGGCCGCGGTGGCGGGCACGACGACTTTCACACCGGGGTGGTTCGCCAAGACATTTTCCGGCGTGTGCGAGTGCGTGGCGCCGACATTCGTGCCGCCGTTCGCGGGGCCGCGAATGACGATCGGGCAGGAAATCTGACCGCCGGACATATAGCGGACGTTGGCCGCGTTGTTCAGAATCTGGTCGAACGCCACCGAGTAGAACGACCAGAACATCAGCTCCATCACGGGACGGATGCCGAGCATCGACGCGCCGACGCCCATGCCGATGAAACCGGCTTCGCTGATCGGAGTGTCGACGATACGCTTCGGGCCGAACTTTTCGAGCAGGCCCTCGGTGACTTTGTAGGCGCCGTGGAACTGGCCGACTTCTTCGCCGAGGACGACGACATTGGCATCGCGCTCGAGCTCTTCAGCAAGGGCGTGGCGGATGGCTTCGCGGTAAGTAATGAGAGGCATGAAAATTCGGAAGATGGCCTGCGAATCACGCGAATGAACGCGAATGAATACTCGGAGATGAGGTCATTGGTTGGGCGTCGCGTTTATTCGCGTGATTCGCGGGGAAATTATTCAAAGAAGAGTCGGCCGTGGGATTTGCGCTCGGCGGGATTGTCGGCCTCCCAGTAGACGTCGGTCTGGATGTCCGCGGCAGTCGGGTAGGGGCTGGCCTCCGCAAACTCGGCGGCGTTCTCGGATTCGGCGCGCGCTTCCTCATCGATCTTGGTGGCGATCGCGTCGGTCAGCACGCCCTCGGCGAGGAGCGTTTTCTGGAAAAGCTGGAGCGGGTCCTTCGTGTTCCGGTATTCCTCGATCTCGGCTTTCGTGCGGTAGGTGTTGTCGGGATCGGCGACGGAATGGCCGCGGTAACGATAGGTGTCGATCTCGACGGTGGCGGGGAGGGATTTTTCGCGGGCGAGCGTGAGAAACTTGTCCATCGTCGCGCGCACTTCGTAAACGTCGGCGCCATTGCACTGGCCCCAGGCCATGTCGTAGCCCTCGGCGCGCTTGGCGAGCTGGCCGGCGGAGGAACGCGCCTGGCTCGTGCCCATCGAGTAACCGTTGTTCTCGATCACGAAGACGACCGGGAGATTCCAGAGGGCGGCGAGATTATAGGCCTCGTGCACCGCGCCTTGATTGACCGCGCCATCGCCCATGAACGCCATCGCGGCGCCTTGCTTGCCCTGATATTTCAGCGCGTAGGCGAGTCCGGTGCCGAGCGGGATCTGGCCGCCGACGATGCCGTGGCCGCCCCAGTAATTTTTGTCGGGCGCGAAATAGTGCATCGAGCCGCCCTTGCCTTTCGAGCAGCCGGTGGCCTTGCCGTAGAGCTCGGCCATGAGTGCCTTTAGGTCCATGCCGACGGCGATGGCGTGGCCGTGATCGCGGTAGGCGGTGATGACGTGGTCATCCTTGCCCATGAGGGAGCAGCAGCCGACGGCGACGGCCTCCTGGCCGATATAGAGATGGAGGAAGCCACCGATCTTTTTGCCTTGGTAGGCGCGGAGCGAACGCTCCTCGAAACGCCGGATGCGCACCATCGTGCGATAGAGATCGATCTTCTGGGTGGTCGAGAGGGCGGCGTTCACCGGGGCCTGGGCGAAGCCGTTGGGCTTGGCCTGGTCCGTGGCGGTTTTCTCGGCAGTGGTGGCGGTCTTCTTGGTCACAGTGAGTTATGGGAACGTGAGAAGCGAAAAAGTGTTCGGCGGACGCTCCCGAACGCAAGCGCGATTCATGCCGGATGCGTCAGGGATGAGATCACGGCCTCCGTGCGGGCCGCCAACGATCCGCTCCGATCTCCTCAACCACCCAAGTGACCAAACGTCCTCTCAAAATCCCCCGAATAATTTTGTTTTTTGCACACCATTGCTGGCACCTGGTTGGGCGGGCGGCTGGCTGGACCTCCGCCGTCGTCGGATCAATAATCGTTTTCACTTCAGAAACGCGATTTGCCGGAAGAGTCTCACGCGGAAACGCGGAGGACGCGGAGAAACCGCCGGCTAGCAATCATCGCTTTCTCTGCGGCTCAGCGCCTCCGCGTAAGAGGTCCTGATTTTTATCAAAGGAAGAATTGAGAAGGAAGAAGGATGAAGGCGGGAGGGTGGCCGCAAAAAATGCGCAGAAGACCCAAAAAAAAATACCTCAAACGGGTCTAGCCACTAAGCCCGACGCGTGCTCCAAATTCGTTTCTCCTCCGTGTTTATGCGCGGTGTAAGAACCCTGCGGTAGCCGGTTCTTTTTGCGCCTTCAGCGCTTTTTTGCGGCTAAACCGGATCGAGTCATTTTTGCTGAAATTGTGGGGCGAGGATTATCTCCGCCACGGGGGTGGGAGATTTCCAGTTGACAGAGGTGGGGCCGGTCTATGCTTTCACCCCTTTTATGAAAGTCGTCTCCTCCATCAAATCGGCCAAGAAGCGCCACCCGGCCTGCCAGGTCGTGCGTCGCAAGGGCAAGATCTACGTCATCAACAAAGTCGAGCCGCGTTACAAAGCGCGCCAAGGCTAATTTAACCACTTTTCCCGATGAAAGCCGAAGGCCATCCCGTCCTCAACAACGTCTGCTTCCTCGATATCGGAACCGGCCGTCGTTTCCTCACGAAGTCCACCATGAAGTCTGCCCGCAAGGAGCAGATTGATGGTCAGGAATACTTCGTCGTCGCCCGCGACGTCACCATGGACTCGCATCCCGCCTACACCGGAGAGAAGCGCCTGGTCGACACCGCCGGCCGCGTCGAGAAGTTTACCTCGAAGTTCAAGCGCGGCACCGGCGCGAAGAAGTAAGCCCGCTCGAATTCGAAATCGAATGTGCAAAGCCCTCCGGCAACGGCGGGCTTTTTTGTGCCCCCACATCACGCGAATGGATCGACTGCCATCGCGTATACTCACGTGATTCACGGGCCACGCATTTTTTCCGTGTCTTCCATGTCCTCCGTGGGCAAACCTCACCGTTCTTTTCCTCCCATGAGAATCCGCGCCTTTCAAGGACTCGTCCCGCCAACCGCACTCGCGCCCGAAGTGGCGTGCGTGCCCTACGATGTCGTCAATACGGCCGAGGCTGCTGCGCTCGCCGCCGGCAAACCGAACAGTCTCCTCCACGTCGATCGCGCGGAGATCGATTTACCGGCGGACACCGACCCGCATGCCGATGCGGTCTACGCGAAGGCCCAGGAGAATTTCCTGAAGCTGCAGCGCGACGGTGCCCTCGGCCGCGAAGCCGGGCCGTCCCTCTACGTTTATCAGCAGCAGATGGGCGCGCACGTCCAGCGCGGGATCGTCGCGGTCTGCCATGTCGAGGACTACGACGCCGACCTAATCAAGAAACACGAGAAGACGCGGCCCGACAAAGAGGACGACCGCACGCGGCTCATCGACACGATCAGCGCGAACACGGGCCCGGTGTTCACGACGTATCGCGACGATGCGGCGGTGACGGCGTTGGTGGAGGCGAAGGTCAAAGAAAAGCCGACGCATGATTTTACGGCGCCCGATGGCATCCGCCACACGACTTGGACGGTCGCGGGCGGCGCGGAGTGGGTGAAAGCGTTCGGGCGCGTGCCATATATTTACATCGCCGACGGCCATCATCGTGCGGCGAGTGCGGCGCGGGTGGCCCGGCTGCGGCGGGCGAAAAATCCGCAGCACACCGGCGGGGAGGACTACAACTGGTTCCTGTGCGTGCTCTTTCCCGCGAGCGAACTGAAAATTCTCCCCTACAACCGCCTCGTGTTGGATCTCAACGGCCACGCGCCGGCGGCTTTTCTCGCGCAGGTGAAGGCGACGTTCGGTCTCACGGAAAACGCGCCGCCGACGCCGACCGCGGTCGGGCAGGTGAGCATGTATCTCGGAGGAAAATGGTATGGCCTGCGCTGCACCGCCGACGCCAAGGCTGATCCCGTGGCGCGACTCGATGTGAGCGTGCTGCAGGACAAGTTGCTCGCGCCGGTGCTCGGCATCGCTGACGTGCGCACGAGCAAGCGCATCGATTTTGTGGGCGGCATTCGCGGCCCCGGGGAACTCGTGAAGCGCGTCGACACTGACGGTGGCGTGGCGTTCTCGATGTATCCGGTGACGCTCAACCAACTCATGGACATCTCCGATGTCGGTCAGATCATGCCGCCGAAGAGCACGTGGTTCGAACCGAAGCTACGGTCGGGACTTTTCGTGCACACGTTTTGAAGGCAGGTGAGGAGGCCTCCGAGGCGTCCTGAGTGTGAACCGCGAATCTCGTCGGAACCCAAACGGCTCGGGCAGCCGCCCCCACCTGCGAGCTTGCACGCTTCGTGCGCTCCGCCGACAAACGCTCATGGCCTCCGCTGTCGCCAACGTGTCCGTCGACCAAACGCGCCTCAGCGCCGAAATCGAGGAACTCGCGCAGATCTCCGACACCCCTTATCCGTCCGTCACGCGCGTGCTCTTCACGGAGAGGGACATGAAGGCGCGGGCTTATCTCAAAAAACTCTATGCGTCCGCCGGGCTGGCCGTGCGCGAAGACTCCATCGGCAACACTTACGCGCGCTGGGCCGGCACCGATGCCAGCGCGAAGCCCGTGGGCACTGGCTCGCACACGGACGCGATTCCGAACGCCGGGCGCTTTGATGGCGTGGTCGGTGTGCTCGGCGGCCTCGAAGCGATCCGCGCGTTGCAGCGGGTGGGCTTCAAGCCGCGCCGTTCGATCGAGCTGGTGATGTTCACGGCGGAGGAGCCGACGCGCTTTGGTCCCGGCTGCGTGGGCAGCCGAATCATGGCAGGCACGCTTGCACCGGAAAAAATTGCGGCGCTGCGGGACAAAGATGGACTCTCGCTCGATCAAGCGCGCGCGGCCGCGGGTTATGCCGGCGCCGTTGCAAGCGCGGAGTTGCCGAAAAATTATTACAGCGCCTTCGTCGAACTGCACATCGAGCAAGGTTACCGGCTCGAACGCGCCGGCCTGCCGATCGGTGTCGTGACCGCGATTGCGGCGCCGGCGACCTTGCGCGTGCAACTGACGGGCGAGGGCGGCCACGCCGGTGCGGTCCTCATGCCGGATCGCCACGACCCAGTGCTGGCGGCTTCGGAGATCATGCTGGCGATCGATCGGATTGCGCGGGGGACGGGAGACCTGAACAGCGTCGCCACCTGTGGTCTTGTGCAGGTGCTGCCCGGCGCGGTGAACAGCATCCCGCGCGACGTCACGCTCACGATCGATGTGCGCGACATCGACCGCGCGCGGCGCGATGGGATGCTCGGGGACATTCGCGCCGCCGTTCGCCTCGCCGCGGACAAATACGGCGTCGGCTGGCGCGACGAAGTCCTCAATGCCGATGCGCCTGCCACCTGCGCGCCGGAGATTCTCCAGGCGATTCATGCGTCGTGCGACGCGCTCGGGCTGCGTTATCAGGACATGACCAGCCGCGCCTATCACGACTCGCTCTTCATGGCGCTGATCTGCCCGACGAGCATGATCTTCGTGCCGTCGAAAGGCGGGTTCAGTCACCGGCCGGATGAGTTCACCAAGCCCGAGGAGATCGCCGATGGCGTGCGCGTGCTGGCGGCGACGCTGGCGCGGCTGGCAATGTAACGTCGATTCTGCGCCAGCGGAACTTGTTTGTAACTTCGTCCAGGTATGGGTGTGATTGTGCCTGTCGTTTGTGTCGGGAAATTCCAACCCAGGATGCCACCATGATCGCTACTCAGATTCGGCAGAAAGACGCTGTCTTCTACTTCGCCTCGTATTCGTCGGAACAGCTCCTGACGAAGGTCCGCTTCATCAGCCGTTACTATGACGAGGGCGGGGAGGGCATCCAGGCGGAGGCCGTGGACGCGGGTGACGATGTCGCGAATTTCATTTCGAAGATCGAGCGGAGCGACAAGGCGTTTCAGCGCCAGGTGGGCAAGGCGAAGGTCGCGGCGATTCGCAATTTCTATGAGACCGCGGTGTCGCAGCCGCCCATTCCCGGCGTCGTGCTGCTCTTCACGCCGCAGAAACTCAATTTTCGTAGCCAGGACGACGGCAGCGGCGTCGGCCATTTGCAGGAGCCGGACGACAAATTCCTGATCATCGACGGCCAGCACCGGCTGGCGGCGTTGCAATTCTACGAGCGCACGCATCCCGACGACGCCAAGAACATCAGCGTGCCGTGCGTGATCTTTGACGGGCGGACGGAGGATTTTGCGACGGAGATGTTCGTCATCATCAACTCCACGCCGACGCGCATCAACAAGAGCCATCTCGTCGATCTCTACGAGCGCGTGTCGTGGGCCGAGCCGGATCGGCGTTTTGCTGCGCACATCGCGGAGATGCTCTACAGCGAGGGCGACAGCCCGTTGCGCTACCGCATCAATCGCCTCGGTGGCCGCAGCAAACAGGAGAAGTGGATTCTGCAGGCGGAGTTGTTCAACGAACTCCACCGCTGGGTGAAAACCTCCTGGAAGAGAATTCAGGCGGAGGGGACCGACAAGCGCGCCGCCGCGAAATACTATGAGGTTGTGCGCGATTTTCTGAAGGCGTGCGCCCAAGTCTGGGGCGAGGCGTGGGGCCATGCGAACTTCCAAGTGACAAAGCCTGTCGCGCTGAAGGCCATGTTGCGCGTGTGTGCCGATCTCGCCGCGACCGACACCGAGCCGGGCGAAGGCCGCGTGGCGCGGTGGACGGCGCGGCTGGCGCCGTGGACCGAACAGGCGCGGGAATTCCGCAGCGAGGGTTTCTACGAGCGCTTTCCGGCCAAAGGGCAGGTCGAGCGCGTGGCACGAATCCATCGCGAACTCAACCGGCTGGCGGGGATCGCGGCGCGCGGGAAAGGGTGATGGGGTGGGAGAGCGGGGGAGCCGCCCGCGCTCCCAGCTACCCGCCGAGCTTCTTCCGCGCTTCGTCCGGCACGTCGAACTTCGTCGTGCCGACGTGCTGGATTTCCGTGAGTGAGGTCTGATGCACCTCGATTTCGTGGCGGTCACCGCGGTTCATCACGGCGAGCGTGCCTTCGAGCTTAACCTCGTATTTCACGAGCGCGCCGTCCTTCAGCCAAAAGCGAAATGTGCCGCTGGCTTTCAGGGGCGTGATTTCTTTCTGGCCCGGATGCACCAGCAGCAGTTTCGCCGCGGTGTCGGACAACGTGCCGCTCGCAATCTCGCCGTCGATTTTCAGGTCGGCCACCGTGGCGACGATGATGCCGATTTCTTCGTGCGGGCGGCTAAGCGTTTTTTGGAGATTGCTGTAGGCGGGCGGTGGGCGCCCGTTGCGGGACCCCGCGCCGGGGAAGCCGCCCGCGCCACGCCGACCACGGCGAGGCACGCCATCCGAACCGCCCGGATAACCGCCGCGCACGCTGCCATCCGTGGTTGAGGCCAGTTCGTCCGCCGTCTTCCAGCCGGAGTCGACTTGCACCCCGAAGTTTTCGTCACCCTTGAAAAGGACCGTCGAGAGGTTGTCGGAGTTCGCGGTGCCGGTGCCCGCCCGTCGGCGCACGGTGGCGACCATCGGCATGGTCACGAGCGAGAGATCGCCCGCCCGATCGGTTTGGCCGTCGACGGTGTAGGAGCGGGCGTCGTCGTCGACGCGGGTGGTCCACGTGTAGTTCGCGGCCTCGGGCAATTTCATCGCGGCCACGATGGCGGTGTCGCTGGAGAGGGCGCGCAGGCCGGTGACCGCGGACAACACGGCGAGCGAGGCTAAGCGGTGGCGTTTCATGAAGCCGGAAGCGCAGGCATGCTGCGCAGCAAGACTGAACCGGGACGGCGAAGGTTCCGCGAATCTGCAGCCGGCATCTTCAACGGCTGAGTCTCTGCCGCGCCTCGTCCGGCACCTCGACCTTGGTGCGGCCGACGTCCTTGAATTCCGTGATGATCACGTGGCGTTGCGGCGGTGACTCCTTCTCTTCTCCCCGCGGACCGATCATCAGAGTGCCCGTGAGTTCGAGCACATAGCCCGTGAGCGCGCCGTCCGAAATCGCGAAGACGAACGAGCCGGCGGCCGTCACCGCGGGCGCCTTGACCGAGCCGAGCAACTGCCGCGCGCCATCCTCGCTCAAGGTGCCGGCGACGCCGCCCCCTTTCACTTCGTGAAGTTCGGTGTAACTCCCGACGATGATCTCAAGTTCTTCGCCGGGCGCTTGCAGGGAAATCCAATAATCGGAACCGCCGCTGGTGCCCCGGCGTCGCGGACCCAGGGGCGGCAGCTCGGGTCCGGTCTTCCACCCGTCGGACGTTTGAAACACGAATTCGTCGGAACCGCGAAAAACGGCATTCACCGTGCCGTCGTTCAGCCGCGCAATCTGCCGCAGCATCGGGGACTGCGGCTCGATGAAGGTCACCAGAGTGAAACCGTTCTTTTCCGATTTGCCCTCACGCACGATGAGCGCGCGCCCGGCCGAGGGCACGGAGGCAGTCCACGTGTAATTCTTCGCCTCGACGATCTTCATCGTCGCGACAATCGCCTGATCGGTCGGGGCGGCGTGGGCCAGCATTGCCACACAGGCCACGGCGAAGAACGCGGAGAGAATTTTGCTCATGGTGGAACCTGATCCGTGGCGGTTACGGGAACAGGCCGCGGGCGGTCTTGGCGTCGGCCACGCGCTGGATGCCGAGGGTGAGCGCGGCGAGGCGGCGGCTGAACATGAATTTTTTCTTCTGCGCATCGACCGACGCCTTGGCCTGGTCGAGGATGGCGAACAGTTTTTGCATCACCTCGCCGCGCGTCCAATAGAAGCTCGAAAGATTCTGCAGCCATTCGAAGTAGGACACGACGACGCCGCCCGAATTGCAGAGGACGTCGGGGATGAGTTCGATGTCGCCGCGCTCATCGATGATCTTGTCGGCGGCGTTGGTGGTCGGGCCATTCGCGGCTTCGGCCAGCACGCGGCATTTGAGTTTCCTCGCATTCTTGTCGGTGATGACGCGTTCGAGCGCCGCGGGAATCAGCACGGTGCATTTCAACTCGAGCAGGTGTTCGTTGGAGATCGGTTCGCCGCCGTCGAAGTCCTTCAGCGTTTTTTGCGAGCGCACGTAGGTGAGCGCCTTGCCGAGATCGATGCCTTTGGCGTTGAAGATGCCGCCCGTGTAGTCGGAAATCGCGATGATCTTCGCGCCGTAGCTGGCGAGGGCGATGGCCGTTTCGCTGCCGACATTGCCGAAGCCCTGGATGGCGACGGTGGCTTTGTTCACCGGAATTTTGAGATCCTCGAGATATTTTTTGACGAGATAGGCCACGCCGGCGCCGGTGGCCTCGCGGCGGCCTTGCGAACCGCCGAGCGCGATGGGCTTGCCGGTGACGACCGCCGGCGACAGGTGACCGACGTGATTCGAATAGGTGTCCATCATCCAGCCCATGATTTTTTCATTGGTGCCGACATCGGGCGCCGGGACGTCGGTGTGCGGCCCGAGAAACGCCACCATCTCCTGCATGTAGCGGCGCGACAGATGCTCGAGCTCGGACTCCGAAAGCAGATTCGGATCAACGATCACGCCGCCCTTGGCGCCACCGTAGGGCAGGCCGACGAGCGAGGTTTTCCAGCTCATCCACATGGCGAGCGCGGCGACTTCGCCGAGCGTGACGTGCTGGTGAAAACGAATGCCGCCCTTGGACGGGCCGGTGGAAACGTTGTGCTGGACGCGGTAGCCCTCGAAGACCGTCACGCTGCCGTCGCTGCGGCGGACCGGCAGCGAGACCGCGAGGCAGCGCCGCGGGTATTTCGTGCGATCGCGGATATCCTCCTTCAGGTTGATCGCATCGGCGGCCTTGTCGAACTGGCGACAGGCCATGCGGAAAACGTCGGAATCGTAGAGGGTGGAGACAATCGCTTTGGACATGGGCGGAACAGGGTGTGGGGCCGAAAGGACGGCGATTTTCGGATGGCGGACTGTGGGCGGGCGGTGCCGGTTTAGCAATTGGCTTCCGGCAGGTGGCGACCTTGAATGACGGCCGCTTATTCCGCGGAAACGCGGCGTGATAACATGTTCATCGCCTTCGCCCAATTCGCCCGTTGGATCTTCGACAAATTCGCCGCCGCCGCGCTCATTGTGACGCTCGCGCTGGCGGCCTGCGGCCTATGGCTGTTCCTCAAGGACAACGTGGATTTCGACCAATGGCGGCAGGACGTGGTTCACTCGATCAACGGCGAGCGCACGAAAACGAAGGCCGACCTCGACGAGGTGCACAAGCGGATGGATCGAATCGCCGCGGAGATCACCGCGGAGCAGGAACGCGGGAAGCAGGCCGACAAGGTCATCGATCAGTTGAAGGAGCTGCAGAGCACCTGGGATCGTTATGTGGGCAATCCGGCGCAACAGAAAGCCAACGCGGAGCAGATGGCACGTTTGTCGGCGCTGCGCGTGACGCTCACGGCGAAAACGCAGACGCTGCAGCAGGACTTCACGCGCACGACGTGGGAACGCGATGGACTGGAGATCGCGCTCGGTAAAATCGACGAACGCCTTAAAGCGGCCGAGGAAAAGCAGTCACGTGCGCTGCACTATCTCGAGGAGGCGTGGAATTACCGCATCGGGCCGGTGTGGTCCGGCGGGTTCGCCAAGTATCAGCCGGTGCAGGCGCCCGTAAAGATTTGGGTCTATGTTTTTCTCGTCCTGTATTTTTTCGGCCCGACGCTCGGGAAACTCACGATGTATTTCGTGGTCGCGCCGCGCATCAGCCGGGGGCGTCCGGTGCGGTTCGCCGAAAAACTGGGCGCGCTGCCCGAGGTCGGAGGGAGTGCCGTGGCAGCCGAGGTGACGCTGCGTCCGGGCGAGCGACTCTGGGTAAAAAAGAAATTTCTGCAGGCGTCGACCGAAGGCCTGCAGAAGCAAACGCGCTCCGTGCTCGACTGGCGTATTCCGCTCACGTGTCTCGCCACCGGCCTCATCGAACTGGTCGAGGTGCGGTATGGACCGGACGGCAGCGCCGAACAAAAGCTCACGCTCTCCAACTCAAGCGATCCGCGTAGCGAACTCGCGCTTGTCACGCTGGCGGAGGGTGCATCGCTCGTGCTGCGGCCCAGTTTTCTGGCGGGCGTCGTGGTGGTCGAGGGCCCGGCGTTGAAGATTCGGCGGCGCTGGCAGTTGTTTCGCTGGCAGGCGTGGGTAACGCTGCAGTTTCGCTTTTTCGAGTTTTCCGGGCCGTGCCGGCTCGTCGTGGCTGGCAGCCGCGGCGTGCGCGTCGAGGATCTGAGCACGCTGATGGACGACGCGGTGCCCGCGCGGCGCGCGCGCCAGGACGCGACAATGGGCTTCACCCCCAACCTCGACTACCGGCCGGCGCGGGCGGAGACGTTCTGGAGTTACTATCGCGGGATGAACCCGCTCTTCGACGACGGGTTTGCGGGGCGCGGTATTTTTCTGTATCAGCAGGTCGCGACGGACGGCGCGGCGCAGAAAGCGCGCCGGTTCTGGGCAAGCGTCTGGAGCGGAACGATGAAAGTATTTGGGTTGTGATTTCTACCGAAAAAACGGGAGAGAACGGGGTGTGAGTTGCGCCACCGTCACTTCTCTATTTGCTCCGTTTCCTCCGGTGCGACCCATTCCCTGAAATGCTCTTCCAGCTCAAATCCGACTACCAGCCCACCGGCGACCAACCGCAGGCGATCGAGAAGCTCGTCGCTTCGGTGAGGGCGGGCCACAAGGACCAGACGCTGCTCGGCGTCACCGGGTCCGGCAAGACGTTCACGATGGCGAACGTCATCGCGCAGACCCAGCGCCCCACGCTGATCATCTCCCACAACAAGACGCTCGCGGCGCAGCTCTACTCGGAGTTCAAAAACTTCTTCCCGGAGAACGCCGTCGAATACTTCGTCAGCTACTATGACTACTACCAGCCCGAGGCCTACGTTCCGTCGAGCGACACCTTCATTGAGAAGGACTCGTCGATCAACGAGGAGATTGAGCGGCTGCGGATCGCGGCGACCAGTTCGCTCGTATCGCGGCGCGACGTGATCGTCGTGGCGAGCGTGTCGTGCATCTATGGCTTGGGTTCGCCGCAAGAATTCCAGGAGATGATGATTCCGCTGCGGAAGGGCGCGCCGCTGGGGCGCAACCGGTTCCTCGAACGGCTGATCGACAATGTTTATGATCGCAACGACTACGAGCTGAAGCCCGGGCGGTTTCGGGTGCGGGGCGACACGGTGGACGTGATGCCGGCCTACATGGAGCACGGGCTGCGCGTGGAATTTTTCGGCGACGACATCGAGGCGCTGAGCGAATTCGATCCGCTGACGGGCGAGGTGGTGCGCACGCTCGAGCACTTCGATCTCTACCCGGCGAATCAGTATGTGACGAGCCGCGGCAAGCTCGAGCCGGCCATCAAGGCGATCAAGACGGAACTCGATGAACGCGTGGCGTTCTTCGAAAAGAACCAGCAATACCTCGAGGCGCAACGCGTGCGCATGCGGACAAACTATGACCTCGAGATGTTGCAGGAGATGGGATTTTGCAGCGGCATCGAGAACTACTCCCGCCATCTCACCGGACGAAAGCCGGGCGAGCGCCCGTTCTGTCTCATCGACTTTTTCCCGAAGGATTTTCTCCTGATGATCGACGAGAGTCACGCGACCGTGCCCCAGATCGGGGGTATGTTTAACGGCGACTTGGCGCGCAAGACCACGCTCGTGAACTTCGGTTTCCGGCTGCCGTCGGCGCTCGACAACCGGCCGCAGAGTTTTGCGGAGTTCCAACAGGTCACGGGGCAGACGCTCTACGTGTCCGCCACGCCCTCGAAGTATGAACTCGAGCGCTCGACGGTCATCGCGGAGCAACTCATCCGCCCCACGGGCTTGATCGACCCGCTGATCGAGGTGCGGACGACGAAGGGCCAGGTGGAGGATTTGATCAGCGAAGTGAAAAAGGCGGCGGTGGCGGGCGAGCGCGTGCTCGTGACGACGCTGACGAAACGGCTGTCGGAAGATCTCACGAGTTTCCTGCGCGAGTCGAAGGTGCGGGTGGAATATCTCCACTCGGACATCGATGCGATCGAGCGCGTGGAGATTTTGCGGAATTTGCGGCTCGGAAATTTCGACGTGCTCGTCGGCATCAACCTGTTGCGCGAAGGCCTGGATCTGCCGGAGGTCGCACTGGTCGCGATCCTCGATGCGGACAAGGAGGGGTTCCTGCGCAGCGAGACGTCGCTCATTCAGACCGCGGGGCGCGCGGCGCGGCACGAGAAGGGTCGCGTCATCTTTTACGCGGACCACCAAACGGAATCGATCCGGAAGACGATCGAGACGGTGACTTACCGCCGCGAAAAACAGATCGCCTACAATCTCGCGCATGGCATCACGCCGCGAGGCGTGAAGCGCGCGGCGCAGGCGAGCCTGCACGTTTACGATGGCTCGGGGGTGCACGACACGGAGGCGGTCGTGGCCGAAAGCGTCGACGACGTGGCGGCGGTGGTCGCGGAGTTGGAAGACGAAATGCAGGCGGCGGCGGCCCGACTCGAGTTCGAGCGCGCCGCGTTACTGCGCGACCAGATTAATGCGTTGAAGAGCGGCGATTATCGCAAGGCCGCGAAAGCGGACGCGGCTTATCCGAAGCGCAAGCCGCCGAGGTCGCGCGGGGGGCGGCGTTGAGCCGGATTATCGCCCGCCGCCCGACTGGCTGACCGACGCGCTGCTCGGTGAATTTTTCAGGCCCTCGATCTGAAGTTTTTTGACCGAGGTTCCGCTGGCCGTGCTGACGGGCGAGATGCTCGGCGCGCCGGCGTCGGAGCGCGGCACCCAACGGCCGGTCATGTTGCCGGTGGACGGCGGAATGTAGACCATGTCCTCCTGGTTGGTTTTCGCCTGGCCGGTGGTGGACGTCGTCTGGCAGCCGGTCAGGCCCGAGCCGATGACCAAACCGGAAAAAACAAGGAGTCGGGGGAACGAGGAGGCGCGCATAGGGTGACGGGCTGGAGACGATGACAGCCGTTTGCGCGCCGACTACGGCGAGCCCTTGATGGGAGTCATCTGCGAACCCCCGCCGTGAATCGCGTTGGCCGCCTGATCGCCGCTCATCGTCGCGGTTGGCGAAGCGGTCTGGGCCTTCTGCCCTTTCTTTACGAGGACGGGAATATTGGAGCCGAGGGGCGTCACATACTCGTAGTCATCGGACTTGGTCACGCCCTCCTTGGTCGGGCCGGCGCAACCGGTGAACGTGAGCAGCAACAGGAGCGCGGCAGGGCAGTGCAGGAGTCGTGGGGAGTGCATACGAAAATCGGTGCAGCCGGGGTGGGCGAGGTCGACGGTGGCGCGTCAGGCGGAGATTTTTTGTTTCTCGGGCCGGAGCACACCGATGTTGGTCAGATTGCGGTAGCGTTCGGCAAAGTCGAGTCCGTAGCCGACGACGAACTTGTCAGGAATTTCAAAACCCACGAGGTCCGCCTCGAACGGCACCTGCCGCCGGCCCTTTTTGTCGAGCAGCACGCAGACGCGCAAACTCGCGGGCCGCATGCCGCGAATCATGCCGGAGATCAGCGAGAGGGTTTTGCCGGTGTCGAGGATGTCGTCGACCAGCAGCACGTGGCGGCCAGTGACGTCGAGCGTGAGGCCGTGAATCAATTTCGGGGTGCCGAGTGATTCGGTGTTGGGCCCGTAGCTGGTGGTGCGCACGCAGTCGAGTCGGACAGGATTGTCGACCGTGCGCAGGAGATCGGCGGTGAAGAGGAGCGCGCCGTTCATGATCGCGACGACGGTGATTTCTTCGTCACCGTAGAGACGCTTGAGCTCGCCGCCGAGCTGCGTCACGCGGTTCTGGATCTGATCGTGGGTCAGAAGAACGCTCTCGAGGTCGGGATGGATGGCAGGAGATTTTGGATCGGGCATGCGGAGCCGGCCAGCTAGGACAGGCGCGGCGAGGCTGGCAACACGTTACACCGGGTGCGTTGAAAAATCTGCATCCGCGCGCGCGGTGCGGATGCGCGGGGTCTCAGTGCATCGGCGGCGCCGCCGGACCACTCGCGCGCCGCATGTCGTCGGCCGTGAGGATCGTCAGCGGGGAAATCGTGGGGATCATCCGCGCGGTTGTGCTCTTCGGCACGCGCACCGGGATGTGGCTGCCCGTCACCCAGATGTTTTGCGTTTCGACGACGACGATTTCGCCGCCCGACGACTGAGGGCGATTGGCGCAGCCGCCGACGAGGAGGGAGAGCGCGGCCAGCAACGCGGCCGGGGTAAAACACAGAAGGCGGGACGGTGTTTTCATGGGCGGGAAATTTCTGGCGCGGGCCGCTCATCTGACGCAGGCCCCTCACGATGCAGGGCAGGAAAAATTCAACGGGCGGCCGAAAATGTCGAGGACTTTGCGGTGAACGACGACGGCCGTGGCGCGCTCCGCGTCAGGCGCGACGCGGCGGCAATTACCTTTGACTAAACAGGAGGTGAAAACTTGCTTCGAACGCGGCTCCCGCCCGGCATGATTTCCATTCGCATCCAGAATCTAACCAAGCGTTTCGGTGCGGTCACCGCGTTGCAGCACCTCGACCTGACAATTCAGCCGGGGGAATTGTTTTTCCTGCTGGGGCCGAGTGGTTGCGGGAAGACGACGCTGCTCCGCAGCCTCGCGGGATTCTATGTGCCGGATGAAGGGAAGATTTTTTTTGGCGACGAAGACGTCACCCAACTCGAGCCGCACAAACGGAACACCGGGATGATGTTTCAAAGCTACGCGCTCTGGCCGCACATGAGCGTGGCGGAAAACGTGGCGTTCGGCCTGGAGGAGCGGCGCGTGCCGCGCCCCGAGATTACGCGGCGCGTTGGCGAGGCGCTCGCGTCCGTGCGGATGAGCGAGTATGCGGCGCGCCAGCCCAACCAACTTTCCGGCGGGCAGCAGCAACGGGTGGCGCTGGCGCGTGCGCTCGTCATCCGGCCGCGCTGCTTGCTCCTCGACGAACCGCTGTCGAACCTTGACGCGAAGTTGCGGCTCGAGATGCGCACGGAAATCCGCCGCGTCTGCCAGGAATTCAAACTGACGACCGTCTACGTGACGCACGATCAAAAGGAGGCGCTTTCGATTTCCGATCGCATGGCGATTATGGATGCGGGGCGGATCCGGCAGGTCGGCACGCCGCGGGAGGTTTACCGGCGGCCGGCATGCAAGCTCGTCGCCAATTTCATCGGTGAAACGGATTTCATCCCGGGCACCCTCGTCGCCGCTGCCGCAGGCAACGCGGTGATCGACACAGCGTGCGGCCGGTTTGAGGGTGTGCTCGGCAATCCGGCGGCGACACCGGCGGCGGGTGCGAGTGTGACGGTTTCGGTGCGCCCGGAATGTTGGACACTCGGTCGCGAGGCCCCGGCGCGGAACGCGGTGAAGGGCCGAATTGGCGAGGCGATCTACCTTGGCGATGTCGCGCAATACGAGTTTTTCGCGGGCGGGCAGTCGTTGAAAATTCTCGAGGTCAACCCGCGTTTCCTCGATCCGGCGGCGCGCGGCGACGTGTTTGCAAGCGTCCGCCCGGACGATGTCGTGGTGCTGGTGGACTAAACGCGCCATGGACAAGCGGGCGCTGATCATTTTCGCACTGGTGGTGACGGTGGCGCTGCCGTTTCTGCTGCGGCCGCGACAGCCCGCACTCGCGCCCGCCGACGACGTGGTCGTGATCATCACGCCGCACAACGAGGCGATTCGGACGGAGTTCGGCCGGGGCTTTCAGGCGTGGTATCGCGCGCGGACGGGCCGGACGGTCGCGGTCGACTGGCGCGTCGTGGGTGGCACAAGCGACATCACGCGTTTTCTTGAATCGGAATACATCGCGGCGTTTCGGAATTATTGGGAGGGCAAACTTCAGCACGACTGGAACGCGGAAGTGCAGGCGGGTTTTGCCAGTCCGAACCTGGCGGCGGAGGCGCCGGCGGCGGTGAAGGCGGCGCGGGCGGCGTTTCTCGCGTCGACCGTGAGTTGCGCGCATGATCTTTTTTTTGGCGGGGGCAGTTATGATTTTGTGCGGCAGGCGCAGGCCGGACGCATCGTGCCGTCGCGCGTAAAGCAGACGCATCCGGAGTGGTTCACCGACGCGGTCATCCCGCAGCGATTTACGGGCGAGCAATACTGGGACGAGGAGGGTTGCTGGGTGGGCAACGTGGTGAGCAGTTACGGCATCATCTACAACTCCGACGCGTTGCAGCGCCTCGGCCTGACGCCCCCGCACCAATGGAGCGACCTGACCAATCCGCGCTACGCCGGAGCGCTGGGGCTTTCGGATCCGACGAAGAGCAGCTCGATGGCGAAGGCGTTTGAAAATATCATCCAACAGCAAATGCAACTGCGCCTCGCGGCACTGGGAGCGGCCCGTGAGACGCAAGCCGTGCGGGAAGGGTGGGACGAGGGCTTGAAACTCATTCAACTCCTGGCGGCCAACGCGCGCTACTTCACCGATTCCTCGCAGAAGCCGCCGATCGACGTGGCGCAGGGGGATTGCGCGGCGGGAATCTGCATCGATTTCTACGGACGCGCCCAAGCCGAGGCCGTTGGGCGGCGGGGTGCGTCGCGCATGGAATTCGTCACGGCGCGCGGCGGCACGGTGAATTCCGTCGACCCGATCGCGGTGCTCCGGGGCGCGCCGCACCGGGAGGTCGCGGAGCTTTTTGTCGAATACACGCTCACGATGGACGCGCAGAAGCTGTGGAATTTCAAGCCAGGCACCGACGGCGGGCCGGCGCGCTTCGCACTCCGCCGGATGCCCGTGCGCCGTGACTTTTATGCGCACGCCGAGTGGAAGCCATCGCGGAGCGATCCCGAGTCCGATCCGTTTTCCGATCCGAGTCCGCTGATTTACCAGCCGGCGTGGACGAGCGGATTGTTTCGTGAGCTGGCGTTCGTGGCGCGCGTGATGTGTCTGGACGCACACGGCGAACTCGCCGACGCATGGCGCGCGATTAACGCGGCGCCCGAACCGGCGCGGGGCCGCGCGCTGGCACGAATGCAGGATCTTGCAGCCGTAAATTACGCCGCGGTAAATGGTGTGATCCGCGGGACGCTCGCGTCGAAGAACAAAGTCGACGAGGTGAAACTCGCGAGCGAGCTCGGAGCGAAGTTTCGTCAGCAGTATCGCGACGCCGAGGGGATCGCGCGAGGCGAGAAGTGATCAGCGCGGCGGGGTGGCGCGCTTGGAGATAGCAGAGTCTCGCTTCTCCATGTGACGTTCGGGCTGGACCACTGGGACGAAACCGAACTGCTGATAGAGTCCCTGCGCATCTTGCGTGACGAGTTGATGGCGGCGGAGACTTTGGAGGCGCGGATGCGATTGGTAGGCGCGCATGGCGGCCTTTGCGAGGCCGTGGCCGCGGTGGGCTTCCAGGACGTAGACGTCGCACAGATAAGCGAAGGTCGCGTAGTCGGAGATGACGCGGACCAGGCCGACTTGCGCACCCGCTTTCGCCGAGGCTACGGCGGGCAGGTCTGCGGGCGCGTAGATGCCGAGACAGAGCGAATTCGCGACCGAGCGCGCGACGACGTCCCGCGAGATGCCCTCAGCCCAATAGCAGCGGCTGAGAAACGCGTGGACGGCATCGACATCGATCCGCGTCGGATCGTCGGAGATGAGGTAGCCGTCGTGACGGAGTTCGTGGGGCATCAGGCGATCTTTGCAAAGTCCGCGACGAACTTGGTGCGATCGACGGCTTTGAAGAACGAAGTGCCCGCGACAAACGTGTCCGCGCCCGCCGCGCGGCATTCGGCGGCGGTGGCGAGATCGATGCCGCCGTCGACTTCGAGGCGAAAATTCAGTTCACGCGCGGCACGCCAGTCGCGGAGTTGGGTGATTTTCGGCAGCATGTCGCGGCGGAAACTCTGGCCGCCGAAGCCGGGCTGCACGGTCATCACGAGCACGAGATCGACGAGCGAAAGGACTTTTTCGACCGCGCGGGCTGGCGTGCCGGGGTTCAGCACGATGCCGCACTGGCAACCAAGGGAGCGAATGCGCGCGAGCGTTTCCGCGTGATCGTAGTCGGGCTCGATGTGAATGCTGAGGAGGCTCGCACCGGCTTTCGCGAATGGCTCGATGTAGCGGTGCGGTTCGCTCAGCATCAGGTGCGTGTCGAAGAAAAGCTTACTGCCGGCCCGGCGGAGCGCGGCGAGGACCTCGGGACCGAAGGAAAGATTCGGGACGAAGTGGCCGTCCATGATGTCGCAGTGCAGCCAGGGCAGCTTGAGCTCTTCGACGAGGCGGGCGCTCGCCCCGAGGTTGGCGTGATCGCCGGCGAGCAGGGACGGGTTCAGGAGCGGAG
>JBBRLB010000068.1:0-33740 GCA_038231575.1 Opitutales bacterium
TCAAATTGATGAAGGAGCACGGCGTGGCCTTCGTGCCGACGCTGTCCGTCGGCAACCGCGATGCCGCCCGCCACGCGATGTTCAAGGCCGCGCTCGAGTCCGGTGTGACGATCGTGAATGGCAGCGACGTCGGCGTCTTCCCGCACGGCACCGAGGCGCTCGAGCTGCAGATGATGGTGGAGTTCGGCATGACGCCCGCCGCCGCCCTCAATGCGGCCACGGCGACCGCCGCCCGCGTGCTGCACGAGGAAAAAAATCTTGGGCGTGTGCAACCCGGACTGTTGGCTGACCTCATCGCGGTCGAGGGCGATCCGACAAAAAACATCGGCACTCTGCGCAACGTTGGCTTTGTGATGAAGGGTGGCACGGTAGTGAAGGCGCCGTGACGTCCGCGTTTGACTTGCGATTTCAGGCGTGAGAGCCTGCGCCCGATGAAGAGCCGCTGGTTCACCGCCGGACTTTGTTTGTTGGCTTTCACAGCCGTGCGAGTTTTCGCGCAGACCACTATTTCGATTCCGCTTACGACGGGGAGCGGTAACAAAATCGCCCTCGGTTCATTTGCCGGCGGCGCCACGGTGCAGATTTCCGTCACCGGCACCGGCAATCTCGTCGACGCCCGCTATCAAACGAATCCTAACGGCTCGCTTCCCGTGGCGGCGACCGGCGCCTACGCGTTTGCCAACTTCGGCGCGTCGTTACCCAGCGTGAACGGTTTTCCCGCGAGCACGAACGCGTTTTCCGACGGTGGCGCTAATTGGGATTTTTCCAGCAGCGGCTTTGGCTTTGCCGGCCCGCAGACGAATGACACGACCGATTCTACTGCGATTCGCTTTGGTGCGGTGGTCGGCACCTTCGCGTCGAGCCCGGCGCGCGCGGATTGGTTCATCCTCGGATATGGCGGCACGTTCACGGTGCCGGGAGGCGGCGCAACTTTTTTTGTGGCGGTCAACGACTCGTTCAGCGGCGACAACAATGGCAGTTACTCGCTCACGTTTACGGCTATTCCTGAACCGGCGAGTGTCGCGTTCTGGCTGGCATCGTTTCTTTGCGGAATCGCGATCGTCTTCCGATCGCGCCCTCGGCGAGTTTCACCTATGACTTAGGCCGAAATGCCTTCATCGCGGCCTCATTCGTCTCGAGGCGGGGGCCGCCGATCAGATCGATGCAGTAAGGAATCGCGGGGAAAACCGCCTCGAGATTTTCGCGAATCGCTTTCGGGCGGCCGGGGAGATTAACGATCAACGTGCGTCCGCGAATGCCCGCAGTTTGGCGCGAGAGAATCGCGGTCGGGACGTATTTCAACGACGTAGCGCGCATCAATTCTCCGAAGCCGGGCAGCATTTTTTCGCAAATCGCCGCCGTTGCCTCGGGTGTGACGTCGCGGAGGGCGGGCCCTGTGCCACCGGTCGTGACAACCAGCGCGCAACCTGCTTCATCGGCCAAGCGGCGCAATTCGGCTTCGATTACGGGCTGCTCGTCGGGGATGATTTTGTAATCCACGTCGAACGGCGTCACCAGCCATTCGCGCAGCAGCGCGACACAGGCCTTGCCGGGAGTGTCCTCATAGACACCGGCACTCGCCCGATCGGAAATGTTGAGGACGCCAATCTTTGCGGTCATGCGGATTTGGCGGCGAACTTCACGAGAATCTCCCCGGGTGTCACGCCTTGTTCGCGCAGGGCGCGCAGTGAGAGCGAATCGTGGCGCTTAGCCAGTCGTTCGCCGCGATCGTCGTTCATCAGCGGGCAGTGGAAGAAATTCGGTGCGGTCCAGCCGAGCGCGCGGAAGAGCAGGAGCTGGCGAAACGTGCTCTTGATCAGATCGGCGCCGCGCACGACTTCGGTGACGCCCAGTTCGGCATCGTCGACGACGCATGCGAGCTGATAGCTCGGCACATCGTCTTTGCGCCAGACGAGAAAGTCGCCAAAGTCGCGACCGACGACGGCGCGCTGTTCGCCAAATTTTCCGTCACAAAACATCAGCGGCTCACCGTCGGGCACGCGGAAGCGCCAGTTCACCGCGATCGTTTCGCCGAGCGGAGGCAACGGCGCGTCGGGCGGCGGACGAAATTGCGGTGGGTAGATCGGTTCGTCGTCCGCGCCGCCTTCATGGGGGGCACTGATGGCTTCGAGCACGTCGCGGCGCGAACGGGTGCAAGGGTAGATGAGATTCGCCGCGTGCAAGCGCTCCAGCGCGGCGCGATAGCGGGAGCGCCGCTGGCTTTGCGAAATCATCGGCTCCTCCCAGGAGAAACCGAGCCAGCGCAGGTCTTCGATCATGGCGTCGACGAAATCGAGTTTGAACCGGATCGCGTCGAGGTCGTCGTTGCGGAGGAGAAGTTTTCCGTTCGCGGCGCGAGCGCGTTCTGCGGCAAACCAAAACGTCTTTGCGTGCCCGAGGTGCAGGAACCCAGTGGGCGAGGGAGCGAGACGGCCGACATAGGGTAGAGGAGAAACCACGGATGAACACGGATGAACACGGATTCACCGGCCGCGAATCTTAAATTTTATCCGTGTCTATCCGTGTGCATCCGTGGTTAAAAAGTCGGATGTCGAAATTGCTCTGCGTCTACTGCTCCTCCAGCGATCGGCTCGATCCGAAGTATGCGGCGGCCGCGACGGAGCTGGGGCGGGAACTGGTGGCCCGCGGCTGGGGCCTCGTCTACGGCGGGGGCAAGACCGGCCTGATGGGCATGGTGGCGCGTGCCGCGAAGTCGGCCGGCGGCCGCGTAGTCGGCGTGATTCCGGAGTTCATGAAGGCGCGCGAGCTGGCGTTCGACGAGGCCGACGAGCTCGTGACCGTCGTGACGATGCGCGAGCGCAAACTCCTGATGGAAGCGCGCGCCGATGCGTTTGTGACGCTGCCGGGCGGTTGGGGCACGCTGGAGGAAATCATGGAGATCCTCACGCTGCGCCAGCTCGACATCGTGAAAAAGCCCTGCGTGTTCCTCAATCAGGACGGCTTCTACGATCCGCTGCTGCAGCTCTTCGAGCGGATGCTTGCGGAGAAATTCTTCAAGCCGTCGAACATGGAACTCTATCGCGTGGCCGTGACCGTGCCGGACGTCTTCGCGCAAATCGACGCTGCGCGCGGCACGCACGCGGAGTCGAAGTGGTTTGACACGCGATGAACTTAACCTCGAGCGCAGGCGTCCCGGCCTGGCATGAACCGTTGCAGGCGAGACGCCCGCGCTACACCCAATGCACCGCGAACCCGTCCTGAAACTCCTGCGCGCCCACGCCGCGCTGCCGCTCGATACGCATGAGGCGGCGATGACGGCGGAGATGATCCGTTTCGTCGAGGCGCACGCGGACTGCTTTTTGCGCTCGTGCGTGCCGGGTCATCTGACGGGTTCGGCGTGGATCGTGAGTCGCGATCGGACGCGCACGCTGCTTACGCATCACCACAAACTCGACAAGTGGCTCCAACTGGGCGGACACGCGGATGGCGAGACGGATTTGGCTGCGGTCGCGATGCGCGAAGCCCGCGAGGAGAGTGGGCTCACGCGCCTGCGGCTTCTGAGTGCTGCGCCCTTCGACGTCGATCGGCACTGGATTCCGGAGCGCAAGGGCGAGCCCGCGCATTATCACCACGACGTCCGTTTCATGATCGAGGCTGATCCGGCGGGGCCGCTGGTAATTTCCAACGAGTCAAAGGCTCTCGCGTGGGTCGACCTCGCGCGCGTGGCGTCGCTCAACTCCGAGGAGTCGATGGCGCGGATGGTGCGGAAGACGGCTGCGCTTCGCGTGGAATGACCAATGACAAACGCCCCAGGTCGAACCGGGCTTGCTTTGTCGACGCGCCGGCCGGGTGGGTTCTCCGCGACGACAACTGAGGGCACGCCCTACTTCCAGAGCGGGACGAATTCCTCGTTGCGGACCCAGCCGGTCTGGCCGTTTTCGAACGCGAGGCGCGTCCACGTGAGGAAGGTCTTGTCCGCGATTGCCACGCTGCCGGCGGCGAGTGCGGTGGTTTTTTGCGCGGTGTCCGCTTCCGTCGGAATCGACCGCAGCGTGCCGGCGCGCCACACGAGCACGGCGCGGGCGTCGGCGATTTCACCGAATTCTCGGAGGCCGATCCAGGCGGTCGCCGCGAAGATGACGCTCACCACGAGCCCGACGCCCGCGGCCCACGCCGCGCCGCGCGAGCGACGACCGTAGCTGTTCGCGAGCATCCAGCCGAGCGCGAGCGCGGCCAGCACGGCGGCGGCGATCAACGCAAGTTGCCAGGTCGCGGGCGAGGCGAGCCGGGCGAGCGACGCCGTCGGGTTGGACGCAATGAAACCGGCGAGGGGCGCGGGGGCGAAGCCGGCTTTTTCGGCGGCGAGTGCGAAGTGCCAGCGCACGGAAGGATCGGCGGGGTTTTGGACGAACGCGACGGCGGCGTGCGCCGCGGCTTCGCCCGCATGATCCTGTTGGGAGAGGGCGAGGGAGAGATTGTGCCGGGCGATCCAGTTGGTCGGGGCGGAGGCGAGCGCGGCGCGCCAGGATTTTTCGGCGGTGGCGAAATCGCCGCTGCGATAGGCCGCGCCGGGTTCGGTCGCGGCGCGAAGAATTGCGAGGGGCACGAGCGCGATGAACAGGACCGCGGCGAAGGGCAGCAGATTGCGCGGGAGGAAAAGGCGGAGCGGGTTGAAGCCGGGCACGCGTTTCGCAACGAGCGCCGCCTCGGCCCGCGCGACCCAGTCGGAGGGAAGATCGGTTTTCGCGCCGTAGAGCGCGCGATCGGATTCGAGCCAGAGTTGGGTCCACGCGGCATCGGGAAACGCGGTCGCGGGCGGGGCGGCGTGGGCGATTTGCCAGAGAATCGTCGCGTCGTGCTGCCACGAGAGGAGCAACTGCGGGCTCGTCGAGGTCCGGAGCTGCGCGAGTGTGGCGGCGAGGCGGACGCGGGCTTCGCGGCGCGCGCGGGCGGGATCGGTGCGTTGGGCGCGGCGGACTGCGAGCCAAACCCAAAAGAGCAGCAGCGCGGCAAACGGCGCGGCAATGGCGGTGAGCAGCGGGCGTGCGTCGAGCGGCGTGCGCACCGTGTCGGAGCCGGGCAGCGGATCGCGCGGAATGCCGGCGGGAGCGGCGGGCGTCGCGGGCGGGGTGGTCGATTTCGGACCGGGCTCGAGTGCGGACGGGACCGGCTCTGGCGTAGTGCTGCTCGGGATCGGATTGAAAAGCTTCGGGGCGTTGGGCGCGGTGATGTTCAGCGCGGTGCGCGCGGCGGTGATCGTTTTGTAGGTGCCGCTCTTCGGATCGAAATAGGAGAAGTTGATCGGACCGAGGGCGTAGGCGCCGGCCTTGGTGGGAACGAGCACGACGTCCTCGGCGAGCATCACGTCGAAGAGTTTGCCCTCGGTGGGCGTGCGTTTCGCTTTCGGCTGCACGACTTGGAAATCGTTTGAGACGTCGCGCGAGGGGAGGCCAGCGATGTCGGGCCAGTTACCCGTGCCGCTGAGTTCGAGCGTCCACGTGACGGGCTCGCCGACGGCGGCGGTTTCCGGGACGACCTTGGAGACGAGTTTGAAATCGCCGACGGCGCCGCTGAAATTTGCGGGCGCGGGCAAGGGGAGCGGCTTCACCGTGAGGTGCGGGCGGTTCGACTCGACGCTGACCTGCTCGACGCGCGGCGTCTGGAAAATCCCGAAACCGATGCTGCCGGTCTGCAGGTTGACGAGCTGCGTGGCGCTGCTGATCGTGAGGACGCCCGGGGTCTTCGCGAGGGCGCGGGATTTGTAAGCGATGTTGAAGCGCGGCTCGCCGTTGACGATCAACTCGGTCGCCTCGGGCTTGGTCCATTCCTCGGTGATGAGCGGCGTCTGGTTCCAATCGATCGTGGGGGAGAGCTGGCTGAAATTGCGGCGGATGACGTTGAGGGTGTAGGTGAGCGGAAACACCTCGCCGGCCCACACGGTGGCGTTGGCGGGCGCGAGCTGCGAGGAGGCGGCGTTGTCGAGGCCGGAGGAGACGCGGTTACCGCCGCCGGTGAACGCCGCGACGTGCATGGCGCCCTTGTCGGTCTTCACGTCGAAGGCCGGAATCGTGAAGGTGCCGGAGCCGCGCTGGCGCAAGCGGTAATTAACGTAAAACGATTGAATCGAGTTGTAGCCGCCGGCGCCAAACGTGGCCTGGGTGTTTTGCGAGGTCCCGGTGAAGGCGAATTGCACATCCGTGACCGCGGGCAGCACAGGATCGCCAGCGGGGGCGCAGCTGACGAACACGAGCGCGAGCGTGCTGGGATCGTCGGTGGTTTCCCAATGCACGGTCTGCGCGCGCGCCGTGGCGCCGAGCAGCAGGGGAAGCACGAGCAGCACGAGCCAGCGCATCGCGGCGCGAGCGGAGCGGCGAGCGGACAGGCCGCGCCCCGCTGGCGCGGGGCTCGCACTGATAATCGAGGAGCGAAGGAAACGCATGGGTGTCACCAATCTTTGCCGGTCTTTTTCGGGCCGGGCTTTTTTTCACCGTCCATCAACTGGAAGAGCTGGGCGGGGGAATCCTGATTGCGAAGCTGATCGAGTTTCTGGAGCGGGAGCGCGAGCGAGGGATCGGTCGGCTCGGGCTGGTCTTTTTTCTCGGGGGCACCGCCGACTTTTTGCGTGCCGCTATCCGGAGGAGGCGGCGGGGGCGGCTGATCCTTTTTCTGCATGTCGCCGAACGCGGACTCGCCCGGTTTCTTCTGATCGTCCGATTTCTGGTTCTGCTGATCCTGCTTTTGCTGCTGATCTTTTTTGTCCTGCTGCTGCTGGTCGGATTTCTGCTGATTCTGTTTGTTCTGCTCGTCCTGTTTTTGCTGGTCCTTTTGATCCTGATTTTTCTGATCCTGATCCTGCTTTTGATCCTGTTTCTGTTTTTGATCTTCGGGTTTTTGCAGCAACGCCTCCAGTTCCTGGCGGAGTTTTTCCCAGTCGGTGGCCTTCGCATCGAGCTTCGCGCCAGTGGCGACGGCGGCGAGCGCATCCCGCACAGGACCTTCGGGGACGGGTTGCTGCTCGCCCTGTAAATGCGAGCCCCAGATGACGGTTTCATGTCCGAGCTCGGACCAGTCGCGCGCGGTGCGGGCTGCAGCGGCGGCGACGCGGCCGACAATTTTGGAAAGCGGCGCCGCGGGCGAGGAAGCCGCGGCCTCGGCGGCGAGGGCGGATGACGGAAACCGCAGCGCGGAGAAGACGAGGAGAAACCCGGCCGCGGTGGCGGCGAGTTTTTCCACCGGTAGTTTCGGCGGAACGGGCTGACCGCCCAGCTGAATCGCGCGCGGGCGCGGGCGGACGGGGAATTCGCTGAAGAAGCTGACGAGGAGAAACCAGAGACCGACGGCGAGCGGCCATTGAAAACGCTCGGCGAGGCGGACGGTGTTCTTTTCGATAAATTTTCCCTTCTGGCCGGCCTCGACGGTTTCCTTGATCAACGATGCGAGATCGAGCCACGAGCTGGAATCGCGGTAGACGCCATTGGTGGCCTGCGCGAGTTCCTGAAGGGTGGCGTTCTCAAGCTTGGAGAGCACGACGGCACCGCGCTCGTCCTTCACGAAACCGCCGGAGCCATCGGGGATCATGCCGCCGCCGGAGGTGCCGATGCCGAGGCCGATCACGCGGATGCCTTTCTTTTTCAATTCGGGCATGCGGGCTTTCCAGTTGTCATCCGTGGCCTCGCCATCGCTGAGGATGATCAGGAAACGATCCGCGGCGTTGCTCGTGCCGAAGGCGGCGATGGCCGTGTCGATGAGCGCGCCGTAGTTGGTGCCGCCCTCGGGAAGAAACTCGGGGCCGAGGGCGGGCAGAAATTCGCGGAGGATTTCGTAGTCGGCACTGAGCGGGCTTTGCAGGAACGCCGTGCCGGAGAACACGGCCAGGCCAACGCGCTCGCCCTGGAGTTTTTCGAGCAGCGACTGGATGAGCAGCTTCGCGCGCGCGAGGCGCGACGGTGCGACGTCCGGCGTGAGCATCGAACGCGACAGATCGATCGCGAGGAGGATTTCGCGCGACTGATCGAAGACCGGCTCCTCGAGCCGGCCCCATTGCGGGCGGGCGAGGGCGAGCACCACACCCGACAGGCCGAGAAAAAGCCAGAAGCGGATCCGGCGGGCACTCGTCGTCGGGGAAAGTTGCGGGTTGAACGCGGAAAGGCTGACGGAGTTGGCGCCGGCTTCCGCGCGGAGAATTTTGGGATGCGACTTGGCGGCCGCGCGGCGGCGGCGCGTCAGCTCCCAGAGGAGAAGCACGCCGGGCACCAGCCACAGCCACAGCAGTTCGGGTGACGCGAAGCTCATGCGAACGCCTCCTTGCGCCAGGCCGGCCGGGCGAAGAGCGCGGCGAGGAGGAGGATGCCGACTCCGGGAGCAGCGATCCAAATGAACAGCTCCGTCGTCAGCAGGTAACTCTTCGCCTGAAATTCGATCTTTTGGGCCTTGTCGATCGCCTTGAAGGCGCTCTCCGCGGCGTCGGTATCGAAGGCGCGGAAGAATTTTCCGCCGGTGGCGTTGGAGATCTCGCGCAGCGCGCCTTCGTCGAGGTCGGCGGCGACGCGGCGGTAGCCGATTTTGCGACCCTTGTCGTCGAAGACGGGAAACGGCACGAGTCCGTCCTGGCCGGCGCCGATGGTGTAGACGGGGATGCCGCGCGATTTGGCGAGTTCGGTGGCCTGCGCCGGGCTGAGAGCGCCGCGGTTGTTCGCGCCGTCGGTGAGCAACACGATGAACGCGCCCTGGCGTTTGCCGCCGCTCTCGCGTTTCGCCTGCTCGAGGCGGGTGAGGGAAACGCCCAAACCGTCGCCGATCGCGGTGCCGTCCTCGATCATACCGATGCGGATGTGCTCGAGTTGTTTCGCCAGCCAGTCGTGGTCAAAGGTGAGGGGCGCCATCGTGTAGGCGCGCCCGGAAAAAAGCACGACCCCGATGCGGTCGGCGGTGCGTCGCTCGATGAACGCCTGGATGACGGGCTTGATCGCCTGCAGCCGGTTGATGCGCTCGCCGTCGCGGACGTAATCCTCGGCCAGCATCGAGCCGGAAAGATCGATCGCGAGGACGATGTCGTAGCCTTGCGAGTGCACCTCGCGTTTGTCCTCGATGCGTTGCGGGCGGGCGAGGGCGACGATGAGCAGCACGAGGCCGGTGAACGCGAGGCCGACGGGCCAGCGCGACGGGGCGGCGAGCGACGGACGGTGCCACGCGGCGGCAAAGGGCACCAGCAGCACGGGGACGCGGCGGCGGCCGCGCAGCCACACGATGATCGGCAGCGCGGCGAGCGCCAGAAACCAGAGCGGGTCCTTGAAGACGAGGTGGTTCATCGCGTTCAACGGATCGTGCCGGCGCGCATGCGGGCGTGGAAAAAGCGGACGAGGGCGTCGAGGCGGTTCTCCTCGGTCGTGACGACGAGGCGGCTGAGCGCGTTGGGAAAGAGCGCCTGCCAGGTGGTGTCACGCTGGGCGGCCCAGGCGGCATGCGCCGCGCGCTCGGCGGCGCTGCCCTCGATGGTGACGAGGCGGCCGGCGGCGGGATCGTAGGCGGCGAAATTTTCCCCGGCGGGCAGCGCGCGCTCCCACGGATCGTCGACGCGGAAGCCCATCGTCTGGTAGCGGCGCTGGAGCACGGGCCAGCCCTCGGGTTCGGCGCGCGGCGCGAAATCGCCGAGCCACAGCAGCACGCTGTGCTTCGGGGCGGCGCGCGCGAGGAAGCGCCACGGCATCTCGGGCGCGGCATCGGTGGCGGCGGGCGCCGGACGCGCGAGCAGCGTGGCGGCGGCGTGCATGATCTGGCCGCGCCCGCGGACGGGCTCGCGAAAAAGGTTTCCGTTGGGCGAGGCGTGGACAAAGCCGACGCGGTCGCGGTTGACGGCGCCGAGCAGCATGACGAGCCCGGCGAGCTCGAGCAGGGCCTCGCGTTTCGATTGCGCGCCCGAACCAAAATGCAGCGACGGCGAATCCTCGAACACCACCAGCAGCGTGACCTCGCGCTCCTCGACGAATTTCTTGCGGTAGGGCTCGCCCAGGCGGGCGGTGACATTCCAGTCAATGTCGCGCACGTCGTCGCCGAACGTGTATTTCACGACCTGATCGAACTCCATGCCGCGGCCGCGAAACGCGGAGCGATACTCGCCGCTGAGCACGTTTTCGACGGCGTGGCGCACGCGCCACTCCAATTGGCGCAGGAGCGCCAGTGGATTTTCGATTTGGGATTTTGGATTTTCGATCGGCATCAGCAGGAGTGCCCGCGAATCACGCTCAGCAACGCGAATGGCTGATTGGTTTTTTGCCTTCCATCGCGTGACTGGTGGGCGGCTTCCTTTACGTGGTGGCGGGCACGGGCGTGCGCTCCAGCACCTGCGAGATGATTTTGTCGGGCGTGACTTCCTCGGCCTCGGCCTCGTAAGTGAGGCCGATGCGATGGCGAAGGACGTCGGGCGCGATTTCCTGCACGAGGGCGGGCGAAAGATAATCGCCGCCGCGCAGCCACGCGAGGGCGCGGCCGGCCTGATAGAGGGCGAGCGAGGCGCGCGGCGAGGCACCGAAGTTCAGGTAGCGTTTCTTGCCGCCGCCTTTTTCGGCGAGGGCGCGCGTGCCGCGGACGAGGGCGAGGATGTAGCCCTCGACAGCGGGCGAGAGGTGGATCGCATCGACCTGCGCGCGCAGCGCGAGCAGTTCGTCACCGCTGGTCACGGCGGAGAGCGCGGGCTGCTTGGTGATCAAGCCCCAGCGGCGCATCATCGAGGACTCTTCCTCGGCGGTCGGATAATCGACGATGAGCTTGAACAAGAAGCGGTCCGTCTGCGCTTCGGGCAACGGGTAGGTGCCTTCCTGCTCGACGGGATTTTGCGTCGCCATCAGGAAAAACGGTTTCGGCAGCAGATGGGTGTGGCCGCCGATCGTGACCTGGCGCTCCTGCATCGCCTCGAGGAGGGCGCTTTGCACTTTGGCGGGGGCGCGGTTGATTTCGTCGGCGAGGACGAGGTTCGCGAAAATCGGGCCGTGGTGCGGCGTGAACTCGCCCGTCTTCGGCTGGAAGATCATCGTGCCGGTCACGTCGCTGGGCAGCAGGTCAGGCGTGAACTGGATGCGCTCGAATTGCACGCCGAGCGCAGTGCCGAGCGAGCGGACGAGGAGGGTTTTCGCGAGGCCGGGCATGCCCTCGAGCAGGACGTGGCCGTTGGCGAGCAGCGCGACGAGCAGGCGCTCGACGGCGGCGTCCTGGCCAATGACGGCTTTGCCGATTTCTTCGCGGAGTTTCTGGGACCAGGCGGGACCGTTAATCATGAGTGAGACGTGTAGAAAGAGACGAGTTGAGAGACTGGCTGGAGGGCGTTTGACTCGACGACCTAAGAATAGTTTCCCTGAGAGCAAAAGAAGCAGCCATGGCTTTACCACTCCAAATCGTTGAACGACTGATAGCAGTCGGCGTGCGCACCGCCGACGTCGAGGAGCGTTTTGTGCGCGGAAGCGGTCCCGGTGGCCAAAAAATCAACAAAACGAGCTCGACTGTGTGGTTGCGGCATGGGCCGACGGGGATCGAGGTCCGCTGCCAGCGGGAGCGCTCGCAGGCGACGAATCGTGAGCTGGCGTGGCAGGAACTGACCGGTCGACTCGAGGCGCGGGCGCGGGCAGCGACGGATGCAGTGGTCGACGCACGCGAGGCGGAGCGCCGGCGCACGCGGCAGAAATCCCACGGACAGAAAGTGCGGATGATCCAGGCCAAGAAACACCGCGCGCGGCACAAGGCGAAGCGCGGGCGCGTGGGGGGCGACGAGTGAGTGATGGGACGGACGCGGAATCAGGTGGGTTACTCGAAGAAGCGTCGCCCGGCGCGGGATTTGTTTGGGGCGGGTCCGGTTTGTCATGCTTCGCTCCGCTCAGAGTGAGAGGCGCGTTCCGCGCCTTGGGCGGCTGGGCTGGAGCCGGTCGCGGGGGGACTAGCGCGCTCGGCGCGCGCCTCACGTTGACGAACGAGCCGCGTTTCCCCGGCGGCGGCGAACGACGAGAACCGAGACGGCGAGCGCGCCGACGACGGCCGATCCGGCGGGCTCGGGAATGGGGGTCGTGGTGACGTTGTCCCAGAGCACCGAATAGCTGCCGGCGGTCGCGCCAAAATTGTAGCCTTGAATCATCACACTCAAGAGATCGTAGCCGGCGGAGGTGGGATTGGTGAGATAGAGTTGACCGTCGATGTAGTAGTTGAAGGCGGTGCCCGTGGACACGGTCGTGAGCTGATGCCACGCGTCGAACGCGAAACCCGACGGCACGCCGAGATTGAACCAGTGGCCGGTGTTGCCATCGTAGGCCTCGAAGTGAAACGCCCGGTCGGCCGCGGCCGGGTTGAGAAAATCCGTGGGGCTGGAGTTGGTGAACCCAAAGATCGCGTAGTCGCCGCCGCCCGGCGTGGTGCCGGTGTGGCTCCAGAGATCGATGTCCATGAGCGTGCCGGTGGTGGTGTTGAACGACGACGCGACGTAAACCTGCGCGCTGAGCGACCACCGGCCGGTGACATTGCCGGCGCGCTCCTCGCCTTGGATGTTGTAGAAGGAACTGGAGGACGTGAAGGGGCGGTTGGCCGCGCTGCCGCTCGGATCGATGGTGATGCTGAGCCGGTTGTCGCCTTGGAACGACACCACCTGAAACCCGGCGGGCGCGTAGCGATTCACCACCCAGGCAGGATTCAGGGTGTTGAACGGGTCGGTGATTTGGGCCGCGGCAAACCGCGGAAGTCCGATCAGGCAGAGAGCGCCGAGGAGAAATTGAGGGGAAGTGATCAAGCGGGCACGCGCAGTCATCGCACCATGGGTGCGGACGGGAGAAAAAGAAAACAGCGATTTCGAACTGGGCGCGAATTTGAAGTCAGCGGGAGTGAGCGCGACAATTTTGCGGGGCGGGGAAGCGCAAGGCATCGCGAAGGCGGAGCAAGATTCACGCCGCTGCCGCCGGCTCGCCGGCGCGAGACGGTGCGTCAAACCAGCGCCACGCGCCGGCCTTCTTCGGCCGCCTGATACGCGGCGTAGATGACGTCGACGCAGTCGACCGCGAGATCGATGCCGGAGCGGGGTTCGCGGTTCTCGCGGATCGCGCCGACGAAATCCTCGATCTCCTGCGCGAAGCCGCGGAACCAGTCTTCGTCGACGCTCGGGCGATTCCAGCCGGCTTTCGTCTCGAGTTTCTCCGTGAAATATTCGCCGCCGAAGACCGCGGCGTCGGGCGCGTAGGTTTCGATCGCGTCGTTCGACGTCATGTTCGCCTTGATCACGCCGTCGGTCATGAAAGCGGTGACCCGCGTGTTGAGTCCGCCGAGCCCGGTGTCGTTGACGATGACGTTGGCGCGCGAGCCGTCGGCGAAGCGGATGACGAGGTTCGCCCAATTCTCCACATCGATCGGGTTGGCGCTGATCCATTGGTTGGCTCCAGCGGTGCGGGCGCGCGTGGCGGCGTCGCTGTGGACGAAATCGGCGACATCGCACGTGACGGCGACGGGCCGGATGCCACGGCCGAGCCGCTGCTGGCCCTCCCACTGTTTCAGATGGAGGCAGGCGCCGACGGAGTGCACGCCCATGCGGAGGAGCGCGCCGCCGCCGGTGTTTTTCCAGTCCCGCGAGAAAACCGAATTCGATCCCGAATGGTTTTCCTCCGCGCGCAGTTCGAGCACCGAACCCTTCGACGCCGCGATCAGCCGGCGCATCTTGTCGATCGGCGGGGCGTAGACCCAGTTTTCGGCGTAGCAAAATTTCACGCCGGCGCGCTTCACGGCGTCGCGGACGGCTTCGGCGTTACGCTTGGCGCCCTCGCGCATTTTCGCGCGCGGCACATTCAGGCCGATCGGTTCGGGATCGCCGGGCTCGCCGAAATAACCGGTCAGGGGCTTTTCCACGATGAGGTGCTTGCCCGCGTTCGCCGCACGAATCGCGAACTCATGGTGCTTCGCCGGCGGCACGCAGAGATCGACGACGTCGATGTCTTGGCGCGCGAGCAGGGCGTCGAAGTCGTCCGTCACGAAGCCGACCTTCGCATCGTTCGCGAAGGCCTCCGCGCTTTCCTTCGAGCGCGAGCACACGCCGCGGATCGCAACGGAGCCGGCGGGGAGGTGGGAGAAATTTGCGAGGTGCATCCGCGCCCCGTAGCGCGCGCCGACCATGCCGATGCCGAGGGTTTTCATGGAGAAATTGAAGAGGGTTTCTCTACCGCTGGTGTAGGCCCGCCCGGTGGGCGGGCCTACATTCCGGGATGATAGGTGCGCTCGGCGTGCTGCTCGACGTCTTCGCGGTAGTAGAGCACATCCTTGAACTTCGTCGTCGCGTAGCGCTCGGCTTGGTCCCTGAAGTGCGGCGAGGCCGGGTCGCCGCTTTCGCCGCCGGCGAGGATGCTCTTCGCTTTCACGCGCGGGCCGAATTCCACGACGGCTTCGAAGCTGTTGCCGACGGCGCCGTAGATTTTTTTCGTCTTCATCGCGCCCGGCGCCGGGCTGAACGCCGGCAGCGAGCCCCACACCGACGGCGCGAAGCCGATCGGCAAGCTCGGCTTGGTGTCGTCGTAAACGCCCGCCACGTCGCCCGTGAGGCGCTGGAAGCGGTTGATCTCGCCCCACGCGGTTTTCCACGTGCCGAAGTCGCGTTGCAGCCGGTCCGACGCGCGTGCGAGCGCTTCGAGCCGCTCGGCTGCCGTGGTGCGGGCGGCCATGAAATCGAACACGGGCACATTCTGCGTGCGCGCCGCTTCGGTCACGCGTTGCAGCAAATCCTGCCCCCACAGAATCGCGAGCGCGGCTGGCACGGAGTGGACGGAACAGCGAAAATCCCACGCGCGTAGCAGCGCGATTTGGTCCGCGAGCTTGGCCTTCAACGGGCCAGCCGCCGGCGTGTCGTCGTAGGCTTTCAGCAACGCGGGCATCAGTTGCTCGAACGCACTGAGATAATTGTCGTAGGCCGCCGCGATGAGGCCGTCGAGGGTGAGCGAGTTGGCCTTGCTGAGCACGCGCACCGCGTTGATGCCGCGCGCATTTTCCGGGCGCTCCGACATGTAAGCGGGATAATCTTTTTGGCGCGGACTGTTTGGTCCCGCCGCGGTGAACGGCCAGTTGTTCGTGTTGTAGACCCAGCCGTTGGCGGGATTGAAGAGCGCGATTGTCTCCTTCACCTCGTGGAGGCCCTCCCATTCGGTCGCGGGGTCGCTGCCGTCGACGGGTTTTGTCCAGTCGAATTTCGGATCGCGGCGCGGGATGAAGTTGCCGTGCCAATAGGCAATGTTGCCGTCGGCGTCGGCGTAGACGGTGTTGTTCGACGAGTTGGTGCGGAGCTGCATCACGTCGAGAAACTGTGCGTAATTTTTCGCCTTTGTGCGCAGGTAGGATTGGGTGAGCGCTTTCACCGGCTCTTGCATGAGCCGCACCGCGATCCATTTTCCGCCGGCCTCGCGCACGATCGGGCCGTGGTGGCTGAAATAAACGGTGAACGTTTTCTCCTGCCTCGCGCCGCCGCTCTTGTAGGGCACGATGATTTTCTTCGCCGTGAGCGCGCGCTCGCCGTCGCCGTATTTGTAGACGGCGCCGGCCGGTTTCACGGTGACGGATTCCAAATACTCGTCGATCACGTCCCCGCCGCCCGAGGTGTGCATCCAGCCGAGGCGATCGCTGAAACCCTGATAGACGAAAAACTGTCCCCAGGTGACGGCGCCGTAGGCGTTGAGTCCTTGTTCGCTGACGACGTGAACTTCCGGTCGAAAATAAAACGACGTATGCGGATTGAGCAGCAACAGCGCGTGGCCCGACGCGCTGCGCGCCGGCGCGATGGCAAAACCATTCGAGCCGCGCACTTCCGGTGGCGTGAAATATTCGGCGGCGCTCGTCAGCTTTTGCGCGGGCTTGCCATAGAATTTCTCCAATTCACGCAACGAAATCGACTCGATGTCGCCGCCGATGCTGCCTTCGGAAAACGTCAGCGCCATCCACGGCTCGAAGTGCGTGAGGAGTTTCGGTTTCACGGCCGGGTGCGTGTGCAGATAAAAGTTCAGCCCGTCGGCCAACGCGTCCATCAACGCGCGGAGCCACGCCGGGCTCGCCGCGTAGCTGGCCTGCATGGCGGCCGGATCGATGAAGAGCTTCATCCGCAAGTCGCGGTAGATTTCCTTCTCGCCCTCGATCTCGGCGAGGCGGCCGAGCGCGTTGACGTAGTTCAGTTCGATGCGATTGAAGTCATCCTCGGCCTGCGCGTAGAGGAGCCCGAAGACCGCATCGGCATCGGTCTTGCCGTAAACGTGCGGGATGCCCCATGTGTCGCGGATAATGGTGACGTTCGCGGCGCGCTGTTGCCAGCGCGTGAGATCGTTGGCGGGGGCTGCGGCGCAGGTTGCGGCCAGGAGCACGAGGGTGAGAAGGAAGCGCATGGGAAAAGGGGACCAGAAATTGGGTTCAGGAGGTAGCCGAGGATTTTCGTTTGCCGATGAGGTCGCCGGTGGGCCGAATCGCCTCCCAGAAGACGTCGAGGAACGGCTCCATTTCCTTCGGCGGAGTCGGCTTCGCGGCCTCGCCGGCAAACACCTCGACCATCGCCATCGAGTGCAGCGCGTGCAGAAATGCGTTCGAAAACGACACAATGTTGGTCGTGCGGATCTTGCCGGCGCGGTGCCAGCTCTCGAGCCGCAGGCGCAACACCGCGGCGATTTCGCCGGCGCGGTTGTGGCGGTGGACCTGGCCCATCAATTCCTTCCCGTAACGCGGATGCGCCGCGACGCTGATGATTGAGGGGACCGCCTGCCGGAAATGATCCTTCGTGCGCGCGGAGAAAATCCCGAGGTAGGCGCGGGGATCGAGCGTCGGATCGATGTTGGTAATCGCGGAAAGATCGGGCGAGGGGCGGTTGAGCGCGGCGTAGAAAAGTTCGTCCTTCGTTTTGAAACGCTTGTAGAGAATCGCCTCCGAGATGCCGGCGGCCTTCGCGACGTGCTGTGTCGTCGCGGTGTGGCCATGCTGGCGGAACACGCGACGGGCTACGTCGAGCAATTCGTCGTCTTCGATGGTCTTCGGGCGGCCCATCGCGTCACCTTGGAAACCGCGCGAGCCGCTGGCAAATGGCGAATGCGGCCGGGTTCATCGGCCGTGTCTATTCATACGCGAGGATTTCGCGCACCGACACGCGCAACAGCCGGCTGACCGCAAACCACACGCCGAGCATCACAACCGGCAGGCCACCGAGCAAAACGCCGAGCGCCTTCCATGAGAACACGAGTGGAATCGGAATGAGCAGGGCGTTGTTCGCGATGAGACTGTTGATCAGGGTCGAGACGGGGAGGGTGATGACGAGCGCGAGGATCACGCTCAGTGCCGCGATGGCGCCGCTCTCGGCGAGAAACAACTGCAAGACCTGCCGCGGCGTGGCACCGACTGCGCGGATGACACCGATTTCGCGGGCGCGCTCGATGATGTTGAGGCAGGCGAAAGCGACGAGGCAGACGGCGCCGATGAACGCGCTGGCGAACGCCACGATGTTGCACACCGCAACGAAGTTCGAGAAATGCTCATCGTAGGATTCGCGGATTTGAGCCCGCGTCAGGATCGTGCCCGACGGCAGATGCGCAGCGATCAGCGCGTCGTCGAGTGCGGACACGACCGGATCGAGGTGCTGCGGATCGCGCGCTTTCACGCGCAGCTCCGTCGCGCGATCGCGGACGCCGGTGACGAGTTCGAAGAGTGCGGCGTCGCCGTAGATGACGGGGCTGGCGATCTCCTCGACGAGGCCGGCGACCTGCACCTTTGTTTCGCGGTCGCGATATTTCAACATGACCTCGGCGCCAACGCGCAGCGCGGGCATCCGGGCTTGCAGCGGTTTCGTGACCACGATCATGGCGGATTCGCCGGGCGCGGGCCAGCGGCCGGCCTTGATCGGAAGTTTCTTGAGCTGCGTGGCGACGGGGAACGCGCTGAGCAGCGCGCGCTGACTCGTGGCGGGCGCGGGCGGTGTGATCTCGACGGTGGCGCGTTGCCAGGCCTCGGCGATGGCGACGCCGGGAAGCCCGCGGCCGAGCGCTTCCAGTTCGGCGCTCGGCATCGGTCGTGTGACGGTGACCTGCAAATCCTGCCCGCGATCGGCGATGCTGGTGTCGATTACGCCCATGAGGCTCGCGTAGAGATTGTTGGCGGTGAGCAACACGGCGCCGCCCGCGCCGAGGCCGAGCAACGTGACGGCGAGCCGGCCTTTCCGACGAAAGCTGTTGCGCAACGCGAAGGTCCACGGCCGGTTTTCGCCGGCATGCCAACGCGTCGTCCAGGCGCTGACGACTGGCGCGCCGATGCCGGCGTCCTGCATGGCGGCGCGGGCGCTTTGCCGCGAGGCGAGCAGGATGGGCACGGTCATCGCGAGGAGCGGAATGCCCGCGGCGCAGAGGACTTCTCCGAGCGCGAGCGCGCCGGAGATTTCCCAGCGCGAGATGTCGAGGTTCTGCTCGGTCGCGCAATAGGCGATGAGCCAGCGCCCGAGCTGCGTGCCGGCGAGCAGGCCGACGCCGGTGGCGGCGAGCACGATCGGGCCGACGAGGGCGAGATACTGCAGCGCGATCTGATGCGAGCGCGCGCCGATCGCTTTCATGATGCCGACCTGCCGCACCTCGCGTTTCATCCAGAGCGAAACGACAAACGCCGCGAGCGCGGCGCTGCAGGTGAACCCGAGCGCCGCGAGCCCGAGCAGGACCTGCAGCAGCGCCGCCATCAGGGCGGCGTGCGGGTGGACGTTGGGCAGCACGTCCGTGCGGACGGAGGGCGTGCCCTGGGCGGTCAGCCACGCGTTGAGGGAGTCGGCCATTTTGATCGCGCCGGTCGAGCGATCCTCCATCAACACCGCGACGAGATCGACATCGCCCGGCTGGCCGAGCTTCGGCGCGAGCGCGGTCGACGCATAGGCGTAGACGAACAGCTCCATCACGCCGGGAGCGACGGACGTGTCGTGGACGCTGCCGGAAATCGGCACGGTGAGATCGTCGCCACCGGGGACGCGGAGGTGCACCGATGAGCCCACGCCGCCCGGGAGCAACGCGAGCGAAGATTGCTCGATCAAAATACCCGCCTCGGGGGCCGGCCACTCGGTGCCGTGCTGATGCACCAGGCCGACGCGCTGGTCGGCAAGATCCGGCATGAGGATGATGCGCATCGGCAGCCACTCGCCCGGCTTTTTACCCGCGACCTTGGCCGTGACGACCCGGCGCGCGGCGGCCTCGGCGACACCGGGCCGGGCCTGCAACGCCTCGACGATGCCGGGCGGAACCCGGTCGAAGGAAAGGACGATGTCGGGGGAGTTGGAGCGCGCATAGCTGCGCACAATTTCGCGCTTGAGGACCGCGTAGGTGTTGAGCGCGCCGACCACGGCGGCGGCACCGAGCACGAGCACGATCGCGATCAACGCGATTTGCGTGCGGTGCGCGCGGAAATCGCCGCGGACCTTGTGCCATTGGGTGTTCATGCGGCGGCTGGGGGCTGGCGTTGATCGGAAATCACCTGGCCATCCTTCAGGTGGATGACGCGCCGGGCGTCGCGCGCGACGGCCGGATCGTGGGTGACGATGACGAGTGTCTTGCCCTGGGCCACGAGCATTTGAAACACCGCGGCGACGGCGCCCGCGGTTTCAGAGTCGAGGTTGCCGGTTGGTTCGTCGGCGAAAACCACCGGCGGATCGTTAGCGAGAGCGCGGGCGATCGCGGCACGCTGCTGCTGGCCGCCGGAGAGCGTCGAGGGTAACTTGGGCGCCTGGTCGCTGAGGCCGACGAGCGCGAGTAACTCCGCGGCGCGCGCGCGGCGATCGGCCGGCGGGATTTTGCCGACGAGGTCCATCGCAAGCAGGACGTTTTCCTCGATGGTGAGCGTGGGCAGGAGTTGAAAAAATTGAAACACGACGCCGACGGTCCGGCCGCGCCAGCGGGCGAGGGCGTTTTCACCGAGACCCGCGAGCGCCGTGCCGGCGATACGCACTTCGCCCGAGGTCGCGTGATCGAGGCCGGCGACGAGGTTGAGGAGCGTGGATTTGCCGCTGCCGGATTTTCCGAGGATGGCGACGTAATCGCCGGCTATAATCTCCAGCGAGATCCCGCGCAGCGCGGGGAACGTCGTGCCGCCGGGCGCCGTGAAGGACTTGGTGACCGCCGCGAGTTGCAGCATCGGCGCGGTCGGGGGCGAAAGGAGAGGGGAGGACATGGGTGCGGAATTATTTTTTGGCGTCAGACTTCGGCGCGGGCGGGGCGGGAGCAGGGGCGCGCTTCATTGAAATGAAATCGGTGCCGAGGAGTTTGTCCTGCGCGTCGAATGTGAACGTCTTGGTGGCGACGCGCGCCGCATAGCGCAGCTCGGCCTTGACCACTTTGGTGTCGCCGTCGCGTTTGATCGCCATGACCGCCATTTCGTCCGGGCCCGGGATCATACCGATGGCCTTGACGAAGGACTCCTTGATTTCCCATTCGGGCGGCAGGCCCTCGATGGTGTAGGTGTCGGCGAGGCGCGGGAGAAGCGGCTTGCCGTCGCGGGTCTTGATCGCCTCGGCGAGTCCGCGGAAAAAGCTCTCGACGGCTTTATCCTTGAGGCCGGGCGCGAGCGTCACCTCGGCGAGTTTCGCGGGGCCGGCGGGTTGCGGCGCGGCGCCGTGCATGGCGGCGGCCGTGCCACTGGGGTCGTGCGCCTGCGCAACGACACGGGTTTTGGCGAACGGACGGGACGCGGTGGGAGCGGAGAACGCCAGCGGGGCGGTGAGGGAAACAACGACCGGCAGAACGAGGGAGGAGAATTTCATGGTGGGATTACGGAGTAAGTGAGTGGACACTTACTAATGAAAGGAAAGCCTTTTCGGGAGGAATCTGGGAAAGGCGACGAAGCGTGGTCGTGCGGCGACGAAACGCGCTTCGCCGGCGCAGCTCAGAGCAATTCAACGGCGTCGCCGACGCGCAGCGTGCCGGCCTTGGTCTCGTGCACGAGGTTCTGCCCAAAATTCACGTCGGTCGAATCGGCGGCGTCGCGCCGGTAGGTCGCGAGCGTGCGCAACGGTTCGTGGCCGCGCTCGCCCGTGAGTTGGTCGGTGGTCGTCACGATGCACCGGGCGCAGGGCCCCGTGCTATGCAACACGATCGCGCCGATGCGCACGCGGTGCCACGCGTCTTCGGCGAGTGGCGCGCCGCCGGCCACCACGAGGGTCGGGCGGAAGCGGTTCATCGGCACGGCGTCTTCGCCGCGCTCGGCGAGCCGGTCGTTCAAATCCGCGAGCGAGGCCTCGTTCATCACCATGAACGGGTAGCCATCGGAGAAATTGAAAACGTCCGCGCTGACGATGCGGCCTTCGACGCGCGGAGCGTCGGCCGGCGCGCCGGGCGCATAGGCGGGTTTCAGCAGCACGGGCCGCCGGAATTTTTCGCCGATGCGCACGAGCCGGCACTTCGCGCCGAGCACGCCCGACAGCCACGCCGCCGCTTCGTCGCCGCAATCGTCGGCCAGCAGATCCTGGCTGCGCCAGACGTTGACCTTGCGGGTGGGCGCGCCCGGCGGAGACACGCGCGGCACGCTGACATTGCCGGCGCCGTCGGCCGAAAGGGTGAGCGCATCGGCCGACAACGCGGTCGCAACCAGGGCCATGCGGGCGAGGCCGCGCTGGGTGAGAAATTTCCCGGTTTCGTCGACCACCAGAAACCGCCGGTCGCCGACGAGCCCGAGCGCATCGACCTCCGCGGAGTCGACCGCCAAGCCGCGGAGACCTTTGACGGGATAGAGGAAAAGACCGGAGAGATGCATCGCGAGGGAAAGGAAGCGCTGGACGGGAATTGCCCGACGCGGGCCGACTGAGCGCAACGTCAAACTGACTGTGATTGCGCTTGTGGGCGGTTGGTGCCGAGGGTCGCGTCACGTGGTCTTAGCGCGACTCCTCCCGCCGGATTGTAGTGGACGGTTCGCTCCGCGCGCGGCTGGGACGGTAGGGGTGCGCCTGAGACTCGTGCCACGACGGGCGCGCGCCGAGCCCCCGGGTCGCCTTTCAGTCTTCGTCGTCGCGAGTGAAGCCGGACCCAACCCAACTGCCTGACTTGCCGGCTTAGGCGACGACACTCCCGGCGTGAACCTGGCCACGGCGGGAGCAAGCGGCGGCGAGCAAGGCGAACCCAGGACGCACAACACCTGCCGGCGTGAACCGCACATAGCCGGTCTGGGCGGCGAGCCGGACTAGTTCGCCTCGATGCCGGAGCCCAAGCTTGCGGTGCAGATTGCGCCGCACGGTTGAAACGGTGGCCGGGGTGATTCCGAGTTTCGCCGAGGCCTCGTTGTCGTCGCTGCCGTCTCCAATGACGGACAGGACGAGTTGCTCCGAATTGCTGAGCAGATGAGACGGTGAATTCGGCTCCAGCGCGTAGTGGCGCAGCAAATCCAAGAAACTCTGACTCCAGTAGAGCTGGCCGTCCATCACGTGGCGGAGAGCGGCTTTGAACTGTTCAGGCGTTTCACTCACCGAGTCGAACACGCCTTGGATGGACAAGCGGCGCAAGACGGCGAGTTGACGATGTTCGCGGTGGCTCGTGACGACGAGCACGCGACGGATTAGCGCCGGACTCCCACTCACGTTCGCGAGCAGTTCGAATACGTCGCCACCAAGCGACGAGCCCACGCCGGTGAGGAGCAAATCGGCCGCACCCTCCGTCAACGTCAGGGAGGCACTGGCGATATTTGCAGCGACACGGATGGAGGCGTGGGGGAGCACCGCGAGCGTCAATCGCCGCAGAGTCTCCGCGTAAAGCTGGTCGGCCTTGAGGATGAGCACGGAAATGTTTTTTGACGGAGACATTTTATCCATGGGACGGGCGCTGCTGCCATGCGGCGAAATGCCGGTAGCAGCAGGAACAGAGTCGCCACGCTCAAAAAGGCTCCAACCGTGTGTCCGTAATTTTTCCGTAACGGCCCAAACGATGCGGCCCGGCCAGGGGGCGATGGCCGTCTCAATGCTACGCTGCTGCGGCGCGCACCTTGTTGGGCGTTCGCGTCAAGGGCAGCGGCCGCGGCGGATTATAGCGATACCCGGTCTTGGGAATCACCTCGACAAACGTGCGAAAGGTAAGGCCGGCGGAGCGAAACGACGCGTTGAGTTTTCCGAGCAGCACCCGCATGTTGCTCGTTTCCCCGTGAAATTTACTGCCAAGGATTTCGTTGTAGAGTGACTCGTAGGTCACAACTTCCCCGGGCGCCTCGAAGAGCAATTCGGTGAGTTGCACTTCGCGCGGCGTGAGGCTGATGAGCTGTCGGCCATGGCAGAGCTGGCGTTCTACCGGTCGGATGATCGCGCCGGCCAGCTGGAACGGCTGGCGGGTTTCGCGGCGGTTCGGCTGCGCCGGGACGGCTTTCACCTGCCGATATCTGGCCAGATATTCGAGCAGAACCTCCGTGCGCACCGGATCGCGCTGCACGCTCTCGACCCCGAGCGCGATCTGTCGCGCCGATTGCGCGGAAGAAGCGCCCGGTTCGAGGAGGACAATCACTTTAGCGGCGGGCAGTGAACGGCTGGCGGCAAGCGCGGCCATGAGATCATCCGAATAACCGTCGCGCAGTTTATGGCGCGTGAGAACCACCAAGGGCCGAAGCCGTTGAAATGATTTTTTCGCCGCGCGAACTGAGTCGCATTCGAGATTGGCCCAGCCCCGGCTGTCGCAGAGTGCTGCGAAAGCGCCGCGCTCCGCAGCACTGCTGGAAACAATAACAATCATGGGGGGTGGAGCGAACGACTCTCGGCCTCGCTTAGTTGGGCAGCGCGAGGACGAGTTGAAACTGCCTGGCTTGCGGCGCGAGGGCAAGGCCCAGAAAGCCCCGGCATTTTTGCAGGCCGAGCGCGAGCCCGCGCGACGTCACGGTGGAGTGAGCCCTGGATTCTCCCTTGAGCCAGCCTTCGGCCTGGTCGTGCATTAAGGCGGGCGCATTCGCGGTCACCACGATCATGATCCCGGCGCGACTGCCGACCGCATTGCGTCGGTTGAACCAGAGAAAATGTTTGAAGCGGCTGTCCTTGCCCGGCGCTTCCAAGCGGGCGAGGTGCTCCGTGTCGATGCGAACGGTGGAGTTTTCCGCGACCACGCTGAGCGCGAGCCCAAGCGCTGGAATCGTCATCAAGAGAAAATCGATGCCCGACAGTCCATTGATGGGGAGGAGTTCGCCTGTCGTGGAAAAATCGATCGTCTTTTTGGCCTCCTCGGCCTGGCTCATCCGGCTGGCGATGCTGATGGCGTGGCGCAGGCCCGCGTTGACCAATGCCGGGGAAGAGTCGCGATTCGCATAGCCTGAGTCAAAAAATCCTTCGGCGACGTTCACGGCGGCTTCGGCGGTTTTCAGGCCGAGCTCGAGATTGCGCGCCAGATGGGCGAGGCCCGGATCGATTTTGGCGCGGGCCGTCGCGAGGGAGCTGGCGTTGACGAGATGGGCGTGAATCGTCGTCAGCAAATTGGCGGTTTGGAGCAAGGCATCACGGGCTGACTCGGAGGCGACCAATTCGACCTCGCGCTCAAGTCGGGCGGAATCCAAGTCGCGGTCAATGGCGCCGGCCTGACTCGCGAGGAGGTCGTCTCGCCGGCGCTGCCGCGTGCGGGCCACCCAGTCCGGCAGCCGCGCTTCAAATCCGTTTCGCTCGGGCAGTGGCTTGGAGATGAAGTCGTAAACTTGGAGCGGAATCGCGCGTCGGAGATTTTCGTCGGTGTCGAACGCGCTGAGCACGACGAAGCCCAGCGCCGGATCGCGTTCTTTTGCCCGCTCGATGAACGTCAGTCCATCGAGGTGCGGCATGTGGATGTCGACGAGGCACAGATCGAATTTTTCCTCGGCCAACGCCTGGAGCGCGAGGCGCGCGTCGGAAAAAGAGATAAGTTCGTAATCCTTGCCGAGGCGCAGTCGAATCGAAGCGTGAATCTGGCGTTCATCGTCCACGATCGCCACTCGCGGAGGCAAAAGATCGGCGGCGTCGCGGCTCATGACGATGGAAGTAGCGCGGAGGCAGTCAGGGCGGTCAAGCTGGCGCTGTGACATCCGCCCGAACGCTGAAGGCCGACGGTGCGGCAGGTAGATCAACCATGACGTTGGTGCCGCGGCCGACTTCGCTCCGCACGTGAATGGTGCCTTGGTGCAAGTCCACGATTTTCTCGCAGATCGTCAGCCCAAGCCCGAAGCCGCGCACGTCGTCGCCGAAATGTTTCGTCGTGAAATAGGGCTCGAAAATGCGGCCGAGATTTTCCCGCGGGATTCCACAACCTTCGTCCAGCACTTCGATGCGCACCCAGCCTGATTCGCGTTCGCTGCAGTGCAGTTTGATTTTTCCGCCTTGGGTCGAGGCATCGATGGCATTGTTCACAAGATTGGCGACCAATCGCTGCAATAACACAACATCGACAGTGAGCGCGAAAGGTTCGCTGGACGTGATTATCACCTCGACGTTTCGGAGGGCGGCGCGGGCTGAAGTGAGTTCGCGGACAGTTTTCAAGAGCGTGGTTAACTCCACCCGTTCGAAATTGGGTGTCAGCCGGCTCGCAAAAAATAACGCCTCCCGGATATAGTCCGTCATCATTTGCACGGAGCGCTTCGCTGCGGCGTGGACCTCGGCTTCGGCCGTGTCGGCCGTAGCCCGCCCGTCGGTGTGCATGATAAACGCCGAGACGGGCGTGATGAGATTCTTCAGATCGTGCGCGAGCCCGCGCGACATGAGGGCGAGATGTTCCATCTTCGCCTTAAGCGCGGCTTGAGCGGTGAGGCGGGCATGGGTCAGGATGTTGTCCATTAACTCGGCCAGGTTTTGAACCCGTTGGATCTCAGGGTAAGTGAAGGGCCAGCGTGAGGTCTTGGTGCCGAGTGCCAAGACGAGTGACGGCGTGGGGCTGCCGCGTGGGGCAGTTACAATCAGCCCGAGCATATTTTGATCGAGAAACTCTCGGAGATCGTGAACGCCTCCGGTGGCCCGTCGTCGCTGTAAACTCTCGGGTGTAGCCCAGCCGAGCTTACAGAGGGTTTCATGTCCTGCCTGTGTGCGCGAAAAGGTTAGCGCATCGCTGGTGTGAGCGTCACCACGCTCGTAGAGTATTTTGGCGAATGAAGCGCCACACCGCTCACACAGCAGCGTCTCGAACGCAGTGAGAAGCTTTTCTGGATCGGGCTCGGCACGCGCAACTAGGATAACCGCCGCGCGCCAATCGGCTATCGTGTCCTCGTTGCCTAGCCGCAACCAACGGCGTGACATTCGGTCGAGCGGAAAAGCGAGGCTGCTGCTCAGCGCCACGCTTATGACCAAGTCCAACGGGGCAGAAAGCTGCGATTCCAAATACCGCCAGCCGACCACCGTTCCAAAGCTAAGCGTCAGCACCACGGCAAGGCGTTGACCGAGAGCGAGGAAGACCTGGCGCACGTTGAAGACACGATAGTATGAGAGCGCCCACGCAGTAAGTGCGTAAGAAATTAGAATGACCACGAGTCCCACACGTTTGAGCTCGGAGAAGTGAAAAAGATTTCCGGCTGTATTGAGAGCCGTCGTAAGGAGTGCGGCGATGCCAAGATTGAGGACAAAGAACTGAAGCTCTATTCGACGAATGCCAAATTCGTCTCGGAGTTGGATTCCCGTGCGAAAAACTACACAGATATACGCAACGCTTAATATCGCTGCGCTTACGATGTATCCAGGCCCGCGCTTCTCTTGCGTGGGGACGGAATCAGCAGGAATATACCAATGCGTGACACAGATCAGAGCCAGAACGACTCCCAATACAAACCACGGAAGCGACCGACTGAACGTTCGGAGCGCCGGTTCTGGCGCAAGAAGAGACTCTTTTAGCAGCCACATCACCCAGGGGAGGAAGGCTGTGATGGCGCAGTTCGCCCTAATCCAAGGCACAGGGTTGGCGGCCAAGCCTTGTCGGAACAAAATACCTGCGACCGTTGCTCGGTAAACGGTCCACGTGTTGAGCAAGATTATAACGGAAACAAGAAAGAAAACCTGATTCGTAAAGCGACTCGGATTGGCGCTCAGCACGGCGATTCCCAAGCACAGTGCGGCGAACCCAACGAACAACGAAATGGGGATCTGCATTTGATGAGGTGCGGATGGCCGACGCCCGCGACTGCTGTCGAAGCGCGGTTCTACGGATGAGAATAAAAAAACTAGGCCAATCAGGGATCAACTCGGTTTTCTACGATATGCCGCGAGGTAGTGCGACGAACCTGCGGTCGTTGCGAACTCGGTCGGTGTGGTGCCGTCGAGGCCGTAGCACACGCGTAGCCGGTCGCCCACGAGCTGGTAGATGCACGGGATGGTGCGGCCGGCGTTCGGACCCTTGGCGCCGATGAGGATCAGTGCGGCATGCGTTTCCGACGGCGCGCGCGTGTAAGTGCCCTGGTCCGCGAGCTCGCCCGCGAAATGAACGTGGTAGGTGTTGGCGGTGAGTTGAAGCTCGACGCGGAGCGCGAGCAGATCGGTGGAGGGTTCGCCGCCGCTTTCGGCGCGGACCATTTCCCAGATGCCATCGAGCGGGGCGGAAGACATGCGCGGATTTCGGGGGGGGTGGGGGAGAAAATCGGGGGAGGAGTGCCCCGTCGCAGACGGGTGCTATTTTTTCAGTTCAGGCGCGGTGAGCGACTTCGGCAACTCGTCGATCAGGCGCGGTTCGACGATTTTCTTTTCGCTGCCGGCACCGAGTTTTTCGAGTTTGCGGCCGGTCACGAGGAGCTGGCTTTCGGTTTGATAGACGGTGCTGTTGTAGGCCTCCACGGACTGGCGGAGGCGCTGGCCGAGGTCGTCCATGTTTTTGGCCACCGCGGAGACGCGCTCGTGCAGCTCGAGGCCGAGCTTGCGGATGTCGTCGGCGTTTTTCGAGAGCGCCTCCTGTTTCCATCCGTAAGCGGCCGCCTTGAGCAGCGCGATAAGCGTGGCGGGGGAGGCCAGGATGACGCCGACGGCGGTGCCGCGTTCGAAGAGATCCGGTTCATAGCGGAGGGCAGCACTATAGAATGCTTCGCCCGGGATGAACAATACCACGAATTCGGGTGAAGGTTGGATGGACTTCCAGTAATTTTTGTTACCGAGGGCGTCGATGTGTCCGCGCACCACGCGCGCGTGTTCGACGAACTTGGCCTTGCGCACGGCTTCGTCGGAAGCCTCGAGCGCCTCGAGAAAGGCCTGCATCGGCGCCTTCGCATCGACGGCGATCGATTTGCCGCCGGGCAGCTTGATGATCATGTCGGGGCGGACTTCGCCGACGGCACTCTGCTGGATGAAGTCGACATTTTCGACCATGCCGGCGAGTTCGACGACGCGTTGGAGCTGCAATTCGCCCCAGCGGCCGGCGGTGCTCGTGGAGCGAAGCGAGCGCGAGAGCTTGGTCGTCTCGGATTGGAGCGAGGCGCTGGTCAGCGCGAGGCCCTTGAGTTGTTCGGACAGCGAACCGTAGGCCTCTTTGCGGGCGTTTTCGAGCGCGACGATCTTGGTGTCGACCTTGTCGAGCGATTCGCGGATGGGCTTCACGAGCGACTCGCCGGCGCGCTTCAGGAATTCGTCGTTGTTGCGAGCGAGGGCATCGGAGGCGAGAGCCTTGAACTCGATCGTGAGTCGTTCGCGCGCCTCGTGGAAGGCGGCGACTTTCTCGGTGGCGGTCGCGGCCTGTTTTTCGAGTTCGCTGGCGCGGCTGCGCAGGCCGGTGAGCTCCGCCTCGGCCTTCGCCAGGGATTCGGCGGCGAGTTTGGCGCGCTCGGTCAGGGCCGCGGTGCGACCATGCAGGAAGAGCCAGACGAAGGCGCCAGCGACAATCGCGGAGAGGACAGCAGCGATAAAAACCACGTAAACATGCTCCATGCTGACACCCTGTAAATCAATCCCTGATGCGTGCCTTGACACGCGAGATCGCGCTCTGCAAACACGATTATGCTCTACGGCCAGCCCCGGCGTCCAACCTCGGGAATCCCTGCGCCCTCCGCCGCATGCTAACCGAAAAAAGACCTGCCGCTCCCGTTGCCCCCACGGCTGAAAAACTGCCGGTGCTCGTCGTCGACGACGAATACGGCCCGCGCGAATCGATCGCATTCAGCCTGTCCACGGAATTTTCCGTCGACACCGCCGATCGGGCGAAGGAGGCCCTGGCGAAAATCGCCGCGCGTCCCTTTGCGGCGGTCGTGATGGATATTCGCATGCCGGAGATGGACGGCATCCGCGCACTCGAGGAAATCCGCAAAATCGATCCGCACGTGGCGGTGATCATGCTGACCGGCTACGGCACGTTGCTGACGGCCCAGCAGTCGATGGTCGCCGGCGCCAACCAATATCTCCGCAAGCCGCCCGACATCCCCGAGTTGATCGACGCGGTGCGCAAGCAGACGCAAGCCACGCGCCTCCGCCGCACCCAGGCCAATCTCGCCCGGGAAGCCCATGACCTTAATGCCGCGCTCAAGCGGGAGATCGAGCAGAACGAGCCGCAAATCTGGCAGGCGCGCGCCTCGGTCGAACTCGTCCACGATCTTAACAATCCGCTCACGGTCGTCATCGGTTACGCGGCGCTGGTCGCTGAGGAGGCGCGCATCCTGTCCGAGCGCGATCCGGCGGCGGGGAGAAAGCTGATCGATTATTCCGCCATGGTCGAAAAGGCCGCGGAGTATTGCCACCACCTCTCGGAAAACTGGCGCGCGGCCGCGAAGCAGGCGCCGACCTTCACCCGCTTGGATTTGGTGCAGCTTGTGCAGGAAGTGCGGCAGGTGATTTTCTTCGGCAATGTCGCGATCCAATGCGCCGGCGAGCCGGACGGCTGGATCCGCGGCTCGAAGTTCGAGCTGATGCGGGTGTTTCAAAACCTCTTCAAGAACTCGCTGGAGGCGGGCGCGACGCGGTTGACGGTGACCTTCGTGCACCACGAAATGCACGTGGAGTTGATCGTTGCCGACAACGGCGCGGGCATGGAGCCAGAGCGCCTGAAGCGCGCCTTGCACGGTGGGTTCAGCAGCAAGACCCACGGCACGGGCCTGGGTCTGAGCATCTGCCGGCACCTGGTGGGGACGCACGGGGCGACGATCGGCGTCGAGTCGACGGCCACGAAAGGCACGACGGTCCGCCTGATGTTTCCCGCCGCGCCGCTGGAATGAAGCGGCGCCGCGTCAAGATCACGGGTATCGGCCCGGTCACGCCGGCAGGAATCGGCCGCGAGGCGTTTTGGGCGGGGATTTTGGAGCCGGTGAGCCGGGTGCGGCCGTATACTAAGCTAGGTCCAGAATTTGGAGAGCTAGTCGCGGCGTATGTTTCGGGTTTCGACGTGTTTAAATATGTCGATGAACGCGCAGCGGTTCCGAAGGGCTCATCGCGACAAAGTCTGTTTGCGATTGCGTGTTCGATTTTGGCGCTGCGTGATGCGGCGGTTGCGCCGGCGGAGTTTGGCGCGGCAAATGCAGCCATCGTGATTGGTTCGAGCCTAATGGATTTCGGCGGGATCGTCGGCTCGATAGATGCAGTGAAGATGAAGGGTATGCGCGGCGCACAGCCTCGGGCACTCTACGCAACGGGCGTTGCGAGTGTGCCCAGTGCCGTGAACAAAGTGCTGGGCGCTTCGGCCCGAACGATGGCTGTCTCGACCCAGTGTTGCGCGGGGATGGACGCCATTGGCTATGCGGTGGATCTCATCGCAAGCGGCGAAGTCGAGATGGTGTTGTGCGGTGGCACAGAAGCGCCCCTGCATCGATTTCCGCTTTTGGAATTTCGCGTTGGTGAATTGACGCCCGCAACCGATCAATTACCTGAACGGATGTCGCGTCCATTTGACCTATGGCGAACGACTGGAGTGGTCAGTGAAGGCGCGTGCATGTTTTTGCTGGAGCCTGAAAACAGTCCTCGGCGTGGCTACAGCTACGTGGCGGGATATGCCTTCGGAAATGACGGTCCAACTGGTCTGTGCGACGGTATGGAGGTGGCTGGCACCTTGGCACTGGCGGCGGCGGGCAGGCGAGTTGCCGACGTCGATGCGATCAACGCGTGGGGACCAGGGCATAAGCTTGTCGACGCGGGTGAAGCGCAAGCGATGGTGCGGTTGTTCAAAGGCGCGTTGGCGGAGGTGCCTGCGTCCTCGATTAAGGGTGCCATCGGCACCCCGTTGGGCGCCGCGCCAGCAATCCAGATTGCGAGTGCGGTGCTCGGGCAGCAAAACGGACTAATTCCGCCAACTGTGAATTGGGACTATCCAGATCCGAGCTGTCCGCTGAGTCTCAGCAAACGGCCGAGGGCGATCGACCACGGCCTAACGTTGCTGAATGCGCATGGTGTCGGTGGCGTTAACGCCAGTATGATTTTGGAGAAATGTTGATCACGACACCATTGGCAGGAGCGATTGTCGTCGCCGGGCTCGGCGGCTTGATCTTGTGGTCGAACCCCGTGCGTCGTGTTAGTTGGGCGGTTTCACTTTGTTCTCTGCAAATCGCGGGATGGCTAGCGTGCCTACATGCTGCAACCGCGGCGCCGCTAGGCGAGGGTCTGATTTGGGTACGATGGGCGTGCGCAGTAGGCGGACTTATTCCGGTTAGCTTTTGGATTGTGAAGGAGTGCATTGTCGCGGGGTCAGAGAAATTTCCGGAGGACTGGCAGTGGCGATGTTTCGTGTGGCTCGCCGTGTCGTCGGCATTAGTGGCGCTCCCTTTCACCGAATTCTTTGTGCCTTCGCATTCGACGGACGATAGGCGGGTGCGCGGGTGGGGCTACTATGCTTACATGTGGTCACTGCTGGGCCTCTATTCTTACATGTTCTTCGAGGCGTTTCGTCGCAGCAAAAAGCTGACAGGCGTGCATCGTCTCGAACTGCAAATCTGGCTGGGTGGCGGATGCGCGATGGTGAGTTCGGTCATCCTGACGATGGCGCTGAACACAATGACGCATAACCGGATTTACATTCAGGTGCAGCCGATATTCGTCTTGATTTTTTATGGTGGAATCGTGTTTGCGATTACCGCGCGGCGAATATTTGATGCCCGCCAGATTTTAATTGTGGCGATCGAGAAAACGCTGCTGGTCACGCTGATCGCGGCCGCCGCCACCTTAATTTATTGGGCCGTGGGCGAAGTGCTGCCGAATCCGCTGGATATGCTGGTTACTACGGCCGTGTCGCTGTGGTGTGCGGTGACACTTAGTAAATGGCTCGACCAAGCATTTCATTTCTATCCTCAAGCCACCGATGCGCGACAGGCAGCGTTTGCGGTGGCGCGCACAGAGACACGCGTCGATGCCCTTGAGCGCATGTTTCTATCGGTGCTCAAGGGCTGGGGGCAGAGCGAGCGTGCGTTGTTGATGCATGGTGCGAAAGACGCATTGCAGGGCGGCGGTATGGAGGTGGAAGGCGGGGGCCCGTTCGCGTCTGAGATGCGGAAACTCCGCTGGGTAACGCCCGAACGCCTCGCGCGCGAACGACCTACGCCCGAACGAATGGAAGTTGCTCGGTTTCTACAAGACCATGGATTAGGTGTGCTTGTGATCGGAGAAGGGCCTACGCTTTCGGCCCTCGTCGGCGTCGGCTTAGCAGCCTCGCGGCGGCCGTTTACTTATCCGCAGGTGATGCAATTAACGGAGTTGGCTTCGATCATCGAGAGTGCGCTGGAGCGTGCGGTCTTCGCGGAGAAGGCGCAGCATGCGGAACAACTCGCAACGGTCGGCTTGCTCGGCGCGAGTCTCGCGCACGAAATTCGCAACCCGCTCGTGACGATCAAAACGTTCGTGCAACTGCTGCCGCAGCATCACCAAGATCCCGCATTTCGTGAAAAATTTTTCAAGTTAATCGGTGGCGAAGTGAACCGCATCGATCGACTCACGGAACAACTCCTCGATCTCGCGTCGCCGCGGACGTATGTTGCGGAGGCGCTGGAACTGCATCCGGTGTTGCGCACGAGCCTCGATCTCGTCGCGGCGAAAGCGACGGACAAGAACATCCGATTCTTGACCGAGTTTGGCGCGTCGCCGGATTGGTCTTTCACAGATGCGTCGGCGGCAAAGCAGGTGATGCTGAACCTGTGCTTCAACGCGATTCAAGCGGTCGAGTCCCGCTCCGGTGAGCGTTGGGTGAGAATCTCGACGCGCAACGTGGCGAATGGGATAGAAATGGCGGTGGCCGACAGCGGGCCGGGCATCGCGGCGGAGATTCGCCCACGGCTATTCCAGCCGTTTCAGACCACGAAATCGTCCGGGTTTGGACTTGGACTCGCGATCTGTAGTGACATTCTCGCGAATTTGAACGCGACCATTGCGGTCGATCCCCCGGTCGCGGGTCAGGGTGCGACGTTTCGCGTGATCTTTCCATGCCGACCCTAGTCATCCTCGCGACGACCGATGCTTCCCTGGCGGATGCATGGGAGCGTCAGCTCGCGCCCGGGCGCACCGCGCTGCGGCTCGGATCGCACGCTTTGCCTGATGGCACGACTCCGGGGTTTGCGGCGGTGGTAATCCTCGATGCGGTGACTGAGCCAGCCCTGTCATCCTCGCTCGCGCGCTGCCCGACGATTTTTGTGGGCGAACCGCGCAGCCTGCCGTTTGAGCAGGCGCGTTTGAACGGGCGCGCCAAATTCTTTCTCTCCTACGAGGAGAGTGCGACGCGGCTCGTCGAACTGCTGCCCCTTGTGGAGGAACTGGCGGAGAAGCAGGCGATGATCAATTTTCTCGTGGAGAAAAGCCGCCGCGCCGAAACCGTCCGGCCCGCGGCCCGCGTGACAGCGCCCGCGGACAGCGCCGAGCTTTGGGATTTTCTCGAAGGTGCGGTGGAGAGCATCGAGACGCGCGAGCGGCTCGTCGCCGAGTTTCGGCGGGCTTCGAGGCA
>JBBRLB010000069.1:0-33154 GCA_038231575.1 Opitutales bacterium
AATCATCGAGCCGGACAAATTCCACGCCGCGGGCGCGACAGGCCGCGAGCAATTCCCGAAACAGCGTCCGCCGCCCCATGCCCTCAATCTCCGCGTGCAAGGTGAACACGTTCACGCGATCTTCGCGGAGCAGGGAAAGATAATGCGGCACGATTTTCTCGTCGGGATACTCCGGCCGGCCCATCAGTTCGTCGAACGTCGGCAGCGTGCTCGGGATCTCGAGCGTGCGAAAGACTTTGCCGTCGAGGCGGGGGAAAAACGGCGCGCCGCCGCGCGTGTCGCTCCCGTAAAGCAGGTTCGCTTCGTCGTAGACTTCACGGCTGCGCGCGTTGCTCTGCCAGCCCGCCGCGCCGGCCGTCCGCGCTTCGCCGCCAAAAATCCGGAGGAACTCCGCGCGCGCCGCGAGGAACTCCTCGCGAATTTCCTCCAGCGACATGCGCGGCAGGTAGTCCTGCCAGCGGTAGTGGTTGTAGCAATGGATGCCGACCTCAAACCCGGCGTCGCGCACCGCCCGCATCACGCCGGCATTGCGCCGGCCGATGTGCGGCGCGGGCAGTAGCGTGCCATTGAGCAGCGTCCGCACGCCGTAAATCTGCACGACACTCGTCCGCGAAACTTTTTTGAAGAACCCGGGCCGCAGCACGCGCGTGATCGCCCGCCCGGTTTGATCCGGCCCGAGCGAAAAAAGAAAACACGCGGGTGCGCCGACTTCCTGGCAGTCGGCCACCAGATTCGGCACGCCCTCGCGGGTGCCCCGGTCGGTGTCGACATCCACCTTGAGCGCGAGACGGATCATGAAAAGACCGCGGATTGAAGCGCCAGGGCGCCAAGTCGCGAAGATTTCAAACCAAAGATCACGGCTGAGATTTCCTGCCTCCGTTCTTCGCGTCTTCGCACTTCGCTTCGTCTCACTCGAGCTGATAATCCTTGTGCGCGAGGTGATAATCGAGCGTCAGCTTGATCGCCTTCTTGAGGTTCACCTTGGGCGTCCAGCCGAGCCGGTTCTTCGCATTCGCGATCGACGGCACGCGTTTCTGAATGTCCTGATAGTATTTTCCGAAGTATTTCCCCGACGGCACAACCACGGTCTTCGCCGCCTTCACATGCGCCGCGTAGTCCGGGAAGTCCTTGAACGCGGTGATGATGAGCTTTGCCAGCTCGGCGACGCTCACGTCGTTCCGCGGGTTGCCGATGTTGAAAATCTGACGCGAGGCGCAGCCGTTCTTGTTCTCGATGATGCGCAGGAGTGCGTCGACGCCGTCGTCGATGAACGTGAACGACCGGCTCTGCCGGCCGCCATCGACGAGTTGCAGCGGCTTCTTGAAAATCACGTTCGAGATGAACTGGGTGAAGAGCCGCGAGCTGCCCTCCTTCGGCTCCATCACGTCGTCGAGCTTCGGCCCGATCCAGTTGAAGGGACGGAAGAGCGTGTAGTCGACGCCATCGCGCACGCCGTAGGCGTAGATCACGCGGTCGAGCAGTTGCTTCGAGCACGCATAAATCCAGCGCTGGCGCTCGATCGGACCGTAGACGAGCGAGCTCGTCGCCTCATCGAGCTTCGGATCGGCACTCATGCCGTAAACTTCCGAGGTCGAGGGGAAGATGATCCGCTTCTTGTATTTCGCGCACTGGCGGACGACGGCGAGGTTGGCTTCAAAATCCAATTCGAAGACGCGCAACGGGTCCTTCACGTATTGGATCGGGTTGGCGATGGCGACGAGCGGGATGACCGCATCGCACTTCTTCACGTGATACTCGATATACTCCTTGTTGATCGTAATGTCGCCCTCGACGAATTTGAAACGCGGATCGCCGAGGCTGTCCTCGAGTTTGTGCGAGCCGATGTCCATGCCGTAGACCTCCCAGTCTTTCTGCTTGAGGATCGCCCGCGTGAGCGAGCTGCCGATGAAACCGTTGGCGCCGAGGATGAGAACTTTCAGTGGCATGGGAGAGAGGTTTGAGGCGGGAGAGTGGTGAAACGCACCGGTTAGGCGAGCCTTTGTCCGATCGACAACGCCGGGGCCGGCGCCCCGCGCCATTCCGTTTTCGTAAGCTCGATCGCGCCGTCGCCCGTCGCGACCACGAGCGGCGCGAGCGAAAGCACTTCGCCGGGCGCGCCGTGTTTTCCCTTCGTCGCGGGCGAGTCGGTTTCCGCCCACCACACCATTAATCGCGCCGCCCCGGCATCGGCAAACGCGCCAGGATACGGATCCGTCACGGCGCGGATCAGGTTGAAGATCTGCCGCGAGGTCTGCGTCCAGGGGATGCGGCCGTCCTCAGGTTTACGGCCGCCAAAATAGTTCGCCTGCGACTCGTCCTGCGGCGTTTCCTTTGCGGTGCCCGCGAGGAGCGCGTCGATTTGCCGTGCGAGCACGCGGCGCGCACAGGGCATCACTTTCCGGAACGCCTGCTCGGCCGTGTCCCGCGGCCCGATCTCGACGCCATCTTGATCGACGACCGCGCCGGCGTCGGCGGATTTCACCATGCGGTGGAGCGTCATCCCCATCCGCGGCTCACCGTGCAGCACGGCCCAGTTGATCGGCGCGCGTCCGCGATATTTAGGGAGGAGCGAGCCGTGCATGTTCCACGCGCCGAGCGGCGGCAGCGCGAGGATCTTCGTGCCGATCATGTGGCGGTAGTAAACCGACAGGATCAGGTCAGGCCGGAGCGCCGCGATCTTTTCGCGCCATTCGGGGTTGTTCACGGAGTCGGGCGTGAAGACGGGGAGGTTTTTTTCGCGCGCCGCGACCGCGGGCGTCTTGAACCAGATTTTTTCGTGCGGGTTGTCCTCGTGCGTGATGAGGGCGACGACGTTGTCCCCGCGCTCGAGCAGCAGCGACAGGCAATCGTAGCCGACTTCGCTGTAGCCAAAAAAGAGGATGCGCGGACGCGACATGCTGGGTTAGTGGCCGACGCACCGCCGCGGCGTCAAGGCGCCTTCCGGCGGTAAATCTCGTTGTAGAAGACCAGCGACGCGGTCGCGTCCGTCTCGATCAAGGCGCGTCCGTCGGCAAACAACGCGGGTTTGCCGAGGGCCTGCACGGGTTGCACGACGAGTTCCGTGTCCTCGGCGATGGCACCGGCCGGTCCAAAACGCAGCCAGTGCACGTGCCCGTCTTTCGTGATTTTCAGGCCCCGCGCGCCTTCGTTCGGGCCGGTCCGGTAGTCGCCCGTGACGTCCGCGATGAAGCGCTCGGCCGGCTCCTTCACGAGCGGCGTGAAGTCGGGCAGCAGCGGCGCGGGCGGTGGCGGACGCGTGAGCATCCATGCGGTCAGCGCGTTGGTGCCAAGGATCAGCACGGCCAGCACCGCGAGCACTCCGCCGCGCGAGCGCTTCGGGCTACCGTCGCTCACGTTGATGCCCGCCGCTTCGGCCACGGCCTCGGCGCCGGTAATGAGCGAAAAAATCTGATCCGGCGAAAGATCGGCGCCGCCGACCTTAATGGTCCAACTGTTGATGCGCAGCCGACCCTCGGAGATTCTCACAACAAACTGGCCATGCGGCGCAACGACGCGCAATTCCGGCGAGGCGGTTCCCAGGTTGGTCGGCGCCAGCGCGGCGAGCGCCCGGATGAGTTCGCGCAATTTCTTGGCCGTGAGGCCCGGCACCTCGGTGTCAGGCCATGCCGCATTGGCCTCCTTCGCGCCCAGCGCGAGGTGATGCAGCGTGACAGTGAAGGTGGGTGCGTCGCTCACTGCTGGATGAGGTAGAGCGGCACGATCCCCGTGCCGAGACGGAAGCTCCCGTGGGACCAGTCGAGGGTGTTCGGCGAATCGATGGTGTGCTCCAGATCATAGAGCATGTTGACATCGAGCGGCAGCGGCGCCGAGGCGGTTGCGCTGATCGTCAGCGCGGCCTTGTAGGTGCCGAAGAGGTTAAACTGATTGTAGTCCCAGTTGTATTGGCCGCCCATCGGCGTTTTCCGCTGCCAGACCGTCTTGTTGATCCGCTGATCCATGCTGACGGGGAAAACACCAGCCGCGGTCTCGGCCGGCCACGCGCCGGTCTCCTGCGCGTAGGTGTCGAACGCCGCGGCGAACACCCGGAAGTCGTTTGTGATCGTCGTGACTTTCGCTTTCCGCAGAATCTTTTGCAGCGCCGGCACGGAAACCGCCGCGAGCACGCTGATGATCACGACCACGACCATCATCTCGACGAGCGTGAACGCACGGGCCCGACGACGACATGACTTCGACCCGACCTCCGCACCCACCCGCCGTGGGGCGTGAGTGCGGGCAGTCAGGTGAAAATCGGGCATGGGCTGGGCCGGGTGGAGTCGGCAGCGATGTCAGCGGGAGGCCGTCATCGTGAGACTCGCTTGTAAGTGTCGCCGTAAAGCACGACCGTCAGTTGATCTTTGACCGTGATCAAGGCCTTGCGGCTGGTGAGCAGCGCGGGTTTCCCCTGGGCATCGGCGCCCTGCACGGTAAAGGCCTGCTTGACCGTCGGCGCACGCTCGGGGCCAAATTTGAAGCGCTGCACATTGCCGTCCTTGGCGATCTCGATGCGGCGGTCGCCCGTCGTGGGACCCGTTTCGTAGACGCCGGCTACCTCGGTCAGCAAACGCGCCGCCGGCTCCGGCGCGAGCAGCGTGTATTTTGGCAGCAGGGTTTTCTTCGGACGGGTGACAAACCAGATCGTGAAGGCGTTCACGGCCACGATCGCGAGGGCCAGTAAGATCATCATGGCCTTGCCGTGCAGCCAGCCCGGGCCGCCCCCGCCGACTTGCTGGTGCGCACTCTCGATGATCTCCTGCCCCGTGACGATCGCGAAGATCCGCTCGGCGGAATATTCGCCGCCCTTGTGGCGCGACGACCAGCTGACGAGATTCAATTTTCCACCCTTCGCTTGGACGACAAACATCCCCTCGGCCGTCGTGATCCGCAGCTCGGGCTCGATCGGAAAAGCCACGCCCGGCCCGAGCGCCCCGACCGCGGCGATCAGGTGCCGCAGTTGCTTCGCGGTGATGTGGCTGAGTTGCTCCGCCGGCAGATCCGCCGCGGCTTTTTTCCCGTCCCTCGAGAGATGCTTGAGGGCGACGTTATAGAGCACTTCGCTGGGCTGGCTCATGGCGAAATAATAAAGATGGGCTCGTCGTCTGCCCCCAGCCGGAAATGCCCGGTCATGAGGTTGCCGTCGTCGATCGTCCGGTCGATCGCCTCCCACAATTCGACATCCTGCGGCAGCGCGGCGCCCTCGGCGCTGCTAATCTGAATGACCGCACGGTAGCGCGTGCCGTAGTGCTGCTGATTGTTGTCCCAATTGTATTTTCCACCGATCGGGGTCGTGCGGAGCCAGGCCGTGTTGTTCAGGCGATCGGCCATCTCGGGCGGCAGGACGCCCGCGGCCACCTCCGCCGGAAACGAGCCTTTTTCCTGGGCGTAGGCATCGAACGCCGCGGCGAAGGTCCGGAGATCGTTGCCGAGCGTGGTGGCGATCGCCTGGCGCTTCGTGCTCGCGAGCCGCGGCACGACCGCCGCGATCGTGAGGCTCAAGATGCCCAACGACATCATCACTTCAATGATGGTAAATCCCCGCGGGCGGCGCGGGTGGAAACGAACGTGGAGGAGACGGGAGATCACGATGGAAAAAGCGGACCTGAAAAAAACCACGCGGCGTAGTTATTCCAAGATCTCTCTTATGTGATATCGCTGACGCGCCCGGACAACCTGATAAGTGCGACCTACGTATTCTCCGATTAACCCGATGCCGATCATCGCGACGCTGAGCAGGAAAAGCACGATGGCCAGCAGGGTGAACACGCCGAAGGTCTCGCGGTCGAGGTTGAACACGAACCGCCGAATCAGCAGCAGCACCACCAGTGCAAAACTCCCCAGCGAACTCAGCCCCGCGAACATCGTGAAATACTGCAGCGGCGCGATGGAGAAGCCGGTGATCAAATCGAAGTTCAGGCGGACCAGGCCGTAGAAGGAATAGTTCGAAACGCCCGCGTGCCGCTCCTCGTGTTTCACGCCGACCTCGGCCGGGTTGCCCGAAAAACTGTAGGCCAGCGCCGGGATGAAGGTGTTGATCGCCCCGCTGCGCACGATGGCGTCGATGACGGGCCGCGCGTAGGCGCGGAGCATGCAGCCCTGGTCGGTCATCTCGATGCTCGTGGTTTTCTCGCGCACAAAATTGATGATCCGCGATGCGTAGGTGCGAAAAAACGAATCCTGCCGGTTGAGCCGGTAGCCGCCGACGTAGTCGTGCCCCGCGGCGATTTTCGCGAGCAGCTTGGGAATTTCTTCGGGCGGATTCTGCAGGTCGGCGTCGAGGGTGACGATGACGTCGCCGCGCACGCGCTCAAACGCCGCCATGATCGCCATGTGCTGCGTGTAGTTCGCGTTAAAATTGATCACGCGCGTCACGTCGGGGCGCTGCGCGTGCTGCGCCCGCAACAGCTCCATCGAGCGATCGGCGCTGCCGTCGTTGGTGAAGATGATCTCGTAGCGGCGGCCCAGCGCGTCGAGCACCGGATAGAGCCGCGCGAAGAGCGTGGGGAGATTCAACTCCTCGTTGTAAACCGGGATGACGATCGAAAGCTGGACGGACGGCGGGACGCTCATGATTTCGGATGAGTTTGGAGAATTCCCGCGAGCGCGTCGACCACGCGTGCGGCATCGGCGCGCGTCATCGCCGGAAACAACGGCAGCGTGAGGATATTCCGGCACACGCGCTCCGCGATCGGGAAGTCGCCGTCCTTCCAGCCGAGCTTCCGATAAAGCGCGAACCGGTGAATCGCCGGATAGTGCACGCCCGTGCCGATGCCGGCGGCGTGCAGCTGCGCCATCACGTCGGCGCGCTTGAGCGCGAGGCGCTCCTCGGGGAGCACGACTTGAAACATGTGCCAGTTGGTCGAGGTGAAGTCGCGCGGCGGCAGCCCGAGCCCGAGCGCGCGCACCGCCGGCGCCTCGAACAAATCAAAGTAGGCGCGCGCGAGTTCGCGACGCTTCGCGTTGAACGCCTCGATTCGTGGCAACTGGCCGAGGCCGACGCGCGCCGCCACGTCAGTGAGATTGAATTTCCCGCCGACCAGCTCGACCTCCATGCCGTCGAAGCCCGAGCGCACAACGCCTTGGAGCCGGTATTGCTCGGCGAGCTTCGCCTCGGCCTCGTTGTTCAGCACGAGCGCTCCGCCCTCGATCGTCGTGATGTTTTTGTTCGGGTGAAAGCTGAACGACACAAAATCGCCGATCGCACCGATGCGTTGGCCGTTCCAAGTGCTGCCGAACGACTGCGCCGCGTCCTCGACCACGCGTAGATGATGTTTCTGCGCGATCGCGTAGAGCCGGTCGCGATCGACCGGCAGCCCCGCGAGATCGACCGGGATGATCGCACGGGTCGCCGGCGTGATCGCGGCCTCGACCCGCGCAAGGTCGAGGTTGCGCGTCACCGGATCGATGTCGACGAACACGGGGCGCGCGCCGACTTCGAGGATGACATTGCTCGTCGCGACCCACGAGAGCGGCGTCGTGATGACTTCGTGGCCGGCGCCGACGCCCGCGATGCGCAGCGCGATCTCCATGGTGCAGGTGCCGGAGTTGAAGACGCGCACCGGCCGGCCGCCGCAATACTCGGAGAGCTTCGCCTCGAGCGCCTTCACGTTTGGCCCCGACGTGAGCCAGCCGGAGCGCAGCACTTCAGCGACGCCCGCGATGGTCTCATCGTCGATCGTCGGACGCGTCATCGGCAGATACGGTGCGACGGGCTTCGCCGTCGGGGCGGGAGCAGGAGCGGACATGTCAGGGCTGGTTGCTAAAGAGATAATGGTCCTCGGTCTCGCCGAGCAAATGATAATGAAAGGAAGGATCGAGGAAGAGCGGCGGCGTTTTGTCCGCGCGCGGTTGTTGCACATCGCGTTTTTTTGCGACCATGAAGACCCGCGTCGGTTGCGTCCAAACCTCCCGAAATTTCGCCTCGGTCATGAGCTGGCCCCGGGCAACGGCGGCGGGGTCTTCCTTGAATTCGAGTTCGCTGAACTCGAGGTGCTTCACGCTCTCCTCGCCGGCGACGCACTCCACCGTGCGTTCCGCGTAGAAACTGAATCCCTGGAAAATATCGAAGTAGTGCATCACGCGATCCGTCGGCTTCGCCTGCGCCTTGACCAGGAGCGCCAGCGGCTTGGTGCTGGGCTTTAATTTCTCCTGTAGGCCGGCGCATTGCAGCGCCACCAGAAACACCCCCATCGTCACGGCCATGCCGGTGACGGCCACCCGCCCGCCGCGCCGTCTGGCGAGCCAAGGCACGAAAATGCCGCCGAGCAGAAGCGTCGCCGCCATCGCAAACGCCGCTGGCTGCAGCGCGAGCGCCTGCTCCGGCGCGAGGTTCTTCACCAAATCGGGTCGCATCACCACCATGCAGAGCGCGACGCCGAGCAGTCCGTTGAGAAATGAAAACACCCCGAGCCCCACGCGCAGCCGGGCACCACCGCCCACCTCGCTCGTCATGCGCGCCAGCCACGATCCAATCAGCACCGCCAGCGCCGGGAAGATCGGCAGGATGTAAGGGGGCAGCTTGGAACTGGACTTGGAGAAAAACAGAAAGATGAACGCCGCCCACACGACATAAAACCAGGCGACGGCGTTCTCCTCGCGCCGGGACCAACCGCCGCGCACCGCGTCGCGCACCGCCGGCCAAAGAAAGCCGGTCCACGGAATCATCCCTCCGATCACAATCGGAATGAAATACCACCACGGTCCGGGGCGGCTGGCTGCGGTGGTGAGGAAGCGCTCGAAGTGTTCGAACACGACATACCGATGCACCCACGTCGGGTTGTGCATCGCCGCCAGCACATGCCAGGGCGCCGCGACGAGGAGAAAAAGCACCGCCCCACTGGTCAGGTAGAGCGGGCGGAGGCGTTTCCATTGGTTGAAAACCAGCAACCACAGAAACATCACGGCGCCCGTGACGAGAAAGCCAATGAGTCCTTTCGCGAGCGTCGCGAGCGCCATGCTCACGTAGAGTTGGTAGAAATTCCGTCGCCGCGGGCAGAGCGGCGACGCGCTGACGGCCACGGCTGGCTCCTGCACGCCGATGATGAACGCAAACAGCGCCCGGGCCATCAGCACCGAGACCGCCATGTCGAGAATCGGAATGTGCCCGATGACAAACCACAGGAGTGAGGTGCCGAGCACCATCGCCGAGATCAGACCTGCCTCGCGGCCGTGCAGCCGCCGCGCCGCCGTGTAAGTGATCAACACGCCCCAAAGTGCAAAGAGCGCCGGCACCGCTCGCACCGCCCACTCGTTCAGCCCAAAAAGCTTCTCGGAAATCGCCGTCGCCCAATAGACCAGCGGTGGCTTCTCGAAATAATTTACGCCGTTCAACCGCGGCGTGACCCAGTCGCCGCTCGCCAGCATCTCGCGCGCGATTTCGGCATTGCGGCCCTCGTCGGGATCATTGAGCGGGGAGCTACCGAGCCGGAAAAAATACAGCAGACCAAACACCAGCGCGAGCAGCAGCCGATCGCGCCGCGACGAGGAGGTCGCGGGGACAGCCGAAGCGGGATGAGCAGGGTCGGGCATCATGAACCTGTCCGGAGACTCACGATCTCATTAAAGGTGGCGATTTTTTTCGTGCGCTTGCGGCCCGTTCCCGGCCCAATCGCCGCGATGCCGCGCGCCGCCCCAGCCTTCACGTTCATTTGCGGCGCCGACGATTTTCTCGTCGGCCGGATGGGCTCGCAGCGTTTCGCCGCTCTCACGGCCGACGTGACCGATGAATTTTCCCGCGAAACCATCAACGGCTTTGCCGCCAACGTGAGCGAGGTCGAGACCGCGGTGAACCGCTTTCGCGAGGCCGTGCAAACCGTCTCGATGTTCGGTGGCCGGCGCGTCGTGTGGTTCAAGGACGTCAATTTCCTCGCCGACAGCGTGACCGGCCGCGCCGAGAGCACGCTGAAACTCATCGAGGACCTGCAGCAAATTCTCGAGCAGCTGAACCCCGCCGAGACCGCCGTGCTCATCACCGCCGCGCCAGTGGATCGCCGCCGCTCGTTTCCGAAATGGTGCGAGAAAAACGCCGACTTCGCACTTGCCGGCGGCGATGGCGACGGGGGCAGCGACGCGCTGGCCGGCGTGGTGCTGGCCGAGGCGAAGGAACTCGGCGCGCGTTTCGCTCCCGGCGCCATCGAACTCCTGCTCGCCAAAATCGGCGCCAACACCCGCCTCCTCGTCGAGGAGACGCGCAAGCTCGCCACCTACGTCGGCGACGGCGTTGCGATCAGCGAAGAGCACGTGGCCGAACTGACGCCGAATGTCGCCGAGGGTGATTTCTTCGAGGCAGCCGAGGCATTTTTCAGCGGCGATCTGAAGTGGACGCTCGGAGCGCTGCACCGGCATTTTTTTTCGGGCGGCGATGCGCGTCCCGTCATCAGCGCCCTGCAAAACCGCAACCGGATCCTCCTGCAGATTCGCGCGCTGGCTGACGCGGGCGACGTGCGCATCGGGCCGCGCGGGCTCGACGGTTTCCCGAAGGCGCAGGCGACGCACGCCGCGAAATTCACGGGGGCGACGGAAAAAAGCTCGTTCAACCTCTTCACGCAAAACCCGTGGTATCTCGGCAAACTCGCCGGCAGTGCGAAGCTCCCCACCCTGCGCCGCCTGATCGACAATCAGCAGGAATTGATCGCGACCTTCGAGGAAATCATCCGCCGCCCGCACGAGCAGGAAGAAGTGCTGCGCGAGATGGCGGTGCGGTGCCTCGCAGCGTAGGATTTGGCCCGTCATGAATCGTAACGCGTGGCGAATCGCGGCCCTCGTTACTCTCGTAGTCGCCGCGGTCGGCGGCGGATTGGCGATCCGCGTAAACGGACATTTCACTTGGGGCACGCCCGAAATGCCCAAAGCTCAATGCGAGGCACTGTTGGCGCAGCCGACTGCGCAGGTGGCATATCAAGCACGCGTCGCCGCCGCGGTCGTGCGCGAGCCGCAAAACACGTGGAGCAACTTGGCGTTCGTTTTCGTTGGCGTGCTCATTGCCGCTCGCGATCGCCGCCCCTTCCCTCGCTTGCTAGGCGCGGCGCTATGTAGTCTCGGCCTAACGAGTGGTTTGTATCACGCGTCTTTATCGCCCGCGTGGCGAACAGCCGATGTTGCGATGATGAGCTGGGTTACCGTGGCGCTGAGTTGTGTCGGAATTGCTGCCCTGAGGCGCAAGCCATCAAACAACTACGCGCCCTTCCATCTATCGATCGGTGGTGTGAGCGGAGCGCTAGCGATGCTCGCAGCAGTCTCTCGTAACGACATAAAAATTGCCGGAATAAAGCCCTTCGACTCCACGTATACGACCGTTGCCGGCGTCGCACTGATTTCAGCGCTGCTGCTCGCGGGCGTTGTGTTCGGTTCACGCCTTGGCCATCGCGTGCGACCGTCGCCGGGCCGGATCATTCTATTGACCGCGGTGGTCGTCGCGGGGATTGGATGCCAGCTCGGCGATCATCCGGGACATTGCTTCTGTCATCCTGAGAGCGCAGTGCAGGCGCATGCGGTCTGGCATATATTGATGGCCGCTGCAATCGCGCTGGCCTACGACACATTTGCGGTGATCGAAGATAAAGATCCTCTCGTCCGCCGGAGTTAAGCAGGCACGGGCCGGTGCCGGGTTCAGGGCGTCACTTCACCGCGCCAAACACCACCGCCGCCGCGTCGCGCCAGAAGCATTCAGGTTCGGCGAAGCCGGCGTCGGCCAGCATCCGCAACTCGACGATCAGCGGCGGATAATAATCCTCGTGGGCCCAGCTCGCGAAATGCGCGAAGGCCTGCGCTTCCTCGATGCCGTGCGGTTTCATCGTGGCGGCCCAGAGCTTGAAGGCGTGGTCGCGCAGCACGGGCGCGGCGCAGACGGCGGTGTCGGCGTTCACGAAAATTCCGCCCGGTTTCAGCGCGGCGAAAATATTTTGATAGAGGCCGGCCTTCACGCCCAGGTCCTTCACGTGATGCAGCGCGATGCACGCCGCCACGGCGTCGCAGGGCGGCAATGGATCGGTGAAGGAGCGCTCGACGTAGCGGATGCGGTCACCGAACGCGCCGCAGCGTTCGCGCGCGCTCGCGAGCATGTCGGGATCGGTGTCCCAGATTTCCACGTTCACGCTGGGGAAGCGTTCCGCGATCGCCGCGGCCAGCGCGCCGGTGCCACCACCGAGATCCAGGACCAGTCCGCCGGCCCCATTTTTCGGCAGACCAAGCGAGAGGAGGTCGAGCTGCACGGGGCGCATCGCGGGATACGCGGGCACGAGCTTGCGGATCAACTCGTCGTATTCGGCGACGCGCAGCTTGAGGTGACCGGAGACGGAATGGGCCATCCGCCGACGTTTGTGCGCGGCTCGGCACGCGGCAACAAAAAGCCCGGTCACCGCAAACGCGATGACCGGGCTGTTGTCATGGCGAGGTGCGCGAAGCGCACCGTGGCCATCCCACTGGATGCCTTCGTCGCTCCGCTCCTCGCAATAACCGGGTGAGAAGGTGCGGCGTTACTCCGAACTCGGGCCGCTCTGCGCCACCGAGGGCACGCTCGTGGCCGAACCCAGATAGAGGCCGTTGAAGAACAGCTTGAACGTCCCGTGCGGCGTCGCGCGGAAGGTCGCCTCAAGTCCGATCAATACCAGGCGGCCTGCGCCGACCTTGGCCTCGGTCGCCAGCTCGCCACCGTCGAGATTCTCCTGGCCGATCGCCCAGCCGCTATAGAGGAGATCCTTGCCCTCGAACCACGCGACTTTCGACGCATGGACGTTCGGGGAATCGGCGCGATCGAAGACCGGGCTGTCGTCGAAGAAGACGTAACCGTTTTCCGGCATGCCGTAGGCGAGCGGATTCTTCGGGTTGAACTTCGCGCGCAGCACGGACCCGGGGATGTAGAGTTTTTCATTGGGCAGATGACGCGGCGTGCCATCGGGACCGGCCTCGACGAGGTGATCCTTCACGGGCAGGCCCATCGCCTCGCCAATCTAGGCGGACGAACCGACCGCGAGCACCGTGCCGCCTTCTTCGGCAAATTTCTTGAGCGGCGGGACGGACTTCGTCGCCGTAACCGAGCCGAGCATCGAGCGGAATTCTTCCGGCACGTTTTCCGCCGCCGGCGCGAACCCGCCGCGACCGCCGCCCCGACCGCCGCGGCCCTCCGTGTAGGTGCCGCTGGGAAACACGATCACGTCGTAGCTGTTCTTCAAGTTGCCTGCGTCGATCACCTGCGGGAACACGAGTTCGAAGGGAAATTCGTATTGCTCGAGCATCCAGCGCATCCAGCCCGAGGGCATCGAGCCGCCGAAAACGTCGACGAGACCGATGCGGATCGGTTTCAATTTCATCGCTTCGCCGGCGGGCTTGGCCATCTGCGCGAACGCCGCGATGCCGAGCTCCTTGGCCGCCCGCGCGACGATCGGCTGCGATTTTTCCGAAGCGGGAATCCAAAGCGTGCCGGTCCCCAGCGCGTGGCCGTCGACGGTCTTTTCGTCGTTCAGCCAGTAGACATCGGCGTTGGCCTTGAGCAGGCGGTTCATGAGAATGAACGAGTCGTTGATCCGGTGGCTGACGAGCCAGCCCGCGGGTTTCGCGGCCCCGGCGATCACCGCCGGCATCGGCTTCTGCATGTCGAAGCCGATTTTTTCAAACGGGCCGTCGAAGCCGTCCATGACGCGGTCGAACGTCACGCCCATCTGGACCGCGAGCGTCCAACCCGTGATGTCGTAGGGCCGCTTCGGCGGACCACCCGGATATTCATAATCCATCGGGTGATCCTGCGGCTCGAATGTGTCGAGGATCGCGGGGCGAAACGCCTGCGCCATCTTCACGACATAGGAACCAGCGGGATATTTCTTGCCCGCGACTTCGAACGCGGCGGTCGCCTTGTGCACCTGCACGCCGCCCTTGAGGAGGACGTTGACGAGTTTCACGGCGGTCGGGAAATCGTCCTGATCGGACGGGATGATGTAGCCGCGCGGATCGCGGAACGCCGGATCGTTGAGCACTTTTTCGTAAAGTTCGGCGGGCATGCCACCGCGCCCGAAACCGAAGCCACCACCCGGACCCGCCTCGGCGGGAGCCGGTGCGGCGGCGACGGCCGCATCGGGCGCCGCCGCGCCCGGAGCGCCGGGTGCACCCCGGCCGCCCCGTCCACCACGGCCGCCCGCCGCGGCACCCGCGCCGCCGCGACCACCGCGCCCGCCGCCAGGCTCGTAGCCGGCCGCCTTCGCGGCTTCGTTGAGCGCGGCGATGCGCTTCGGCGTGATATTCCACGTGTCCTTGCTGCCGCGCTCGATCGAGCGGCGACCCATTGCGTAAATGTTGTAGAGCACCGTCTCACGGTTGCGCGAGGCGTAGTCGAGAATCGCCCGCTGCAGCTCCATCATGTAGTCGATCGACTGACGATAGTGCCACATCTGCGGCTTGATCGGGAGCGGCCACTCGGTCGTGGGCAATTGCTTGTCGGCGATCAGCGGAATCGGCGCGGGCGTCGGGCCGCCGATGATTTCAGTGAGGATGCCGATCGTGTTGCGAAAATAGGTCGCGGTGCGCATGCCACCGTTGAACCACGTGGAGTAAGGCGCGGCGCTGCGCATCGCGGAGCCGCCCATGCCCTTCGCGATCAGTCGCGCGTGCATCGCGGAGCCGACCTGCTCGATCCCGATCGGGATCATCGGATCGAAGTCGTAGTTAAACGGATCACGGAAGGGCGGGATGAACACCACGGCGCCAGCCGGGCCGGTTTGGTGGACGTTATGCATGATCTGGGGATTCCACTCGACGAAGAGAATGCGGTTCTGGTTCGTCGTCTCTTTCATGTTCATCGTGATCGAGTCACGGTTGTCGTCGTGGCCGATGTATTTGTGGTAAAGCCGGGGGAGGCCGCCGAGCGTGCGCTCCTTCTCGTCAGCTTTGCTCATATACCAGTTGGCGACGAACTCGACGCCATCGGGATTCGGCACCGGCATGAGAAGAATCACGTCGTCCAGGAAGCGCATCGTCTCCTCGTCGGTCCGGGAGATCATCTGGTAAACCTGCTCGGCGAGACTCTGCGAATTCACCGTCTCGGTCGCGTGGAGGCCACCGTCGATCCAGACGACGGCGCGGGCGATCTTCGCCATCTTGTGCGCTTCCTCCGCGGACATTTCGGCGCGCGCGAGTTTTTGGGCCATCGCCTTGTATTCGGCGAGCTTCGCGTGATTCGCGGGAGAAGTGATGATCGCCATGTATTGCTGGCGGCCCTCTTCCGTAAGGCCGATGCTCTCGACCTTCAGGCGGTCGGACTCGGCGTCCCACTTTTGCAGCATCGTGGAGATCTGCGTGTAGCTGGCCATGTGGTAGTCATCGCCGATGCTGAACCCGACGATGTCCTTCGGTGGCGTGATTTTCGGAGTATCGGCGGCGGACGACCACGTCGTCACCGCCAGGGCGAACAGAGCGCAGCCCGGAAGGGCGAGCCGGCGAGTTGCTGAAGATAAGATTTTCATGACGGCGGATTGGTGAATTTGTCCGAGCGGACGTTCGGTTCGGCTACGGGCCAGACGCACGAGTCCGCCGATGGAGTCGTTTTTGACGAAGATCGCAAAGAAACTTCTCCCCCTGCCGCGTCGCGTCCGAGCATCACCAGCACTTTCCGTTCGCCATCGCCGGCGCGAAACGCTTACTCACGCGACTCCCGTGAACGACTCGACCGCTAATGCCGCCCCCGTCCCCAATGCGCTTGCCGAGCGCTACGTGTCGACAGCGATGAAGGACATCTGGTCGCAGCACGGCCGCGTCGCGCTCGAGCGCGATTTCTGGATCGCCGTGATGAAGGCGCAGCGCGATCTCGGCGTGCCGATCCCGGCCGAAGCGATCAAAGACTACGAAAAGATCAAGGACCTGATCGACCTCGCGTCGATTGCGCGGCGCGAGCGCGTGACGCTCCATGATGTGAAGGCGCGCATCGAGGAATTTTCCGAGCTGGCGAAACGGCAGTTCATCCATCTCGGCCTCACGAGCCGCGATCTCACGGAGAACGTCGAGCAACTCCAGATTCTCCGCGCGATGCAGCTCGTGCGCTTTAAGGCCGCCGCGGCGCTGCTCGCGCTGGGCCGCCAGGCCGAGTCGCACCGTGATCTCATGATCACGGGCCGCACGCACAACGTGCCGGCGCAACCCACGACGCTCGGCAAGCGGCTCGCGATGTTCGGCGAGGAATTGCTGGTGGCGTTCACGCGGCTGGAGGATCTGCTCGAACGCTATCCCGTCCGCGGACTGAAAGGCGCCGTCGGCACGCAGCTCGATCAACTCACGCTCCTCGGCGGCGACAGCGCGAAAGTCGATCAGCTCGAAGCCCGCGTCCTGAAGCATCTGGGTTTTCACGCCTCGCTCAGCGCAGTCGGGCAGGTTTATCCGCGCTCGCTCGATTTCGAGGTCGTCACCGCGCTGCACCAACTGGCGGCCGCGGGCGCGAGTTGCTCGACGACGCTGCGCCTGATGGCGGGCGCGGGGCTGCTTACCGAAGGATTTCAGCCGGGCCAGGTCGGCTCGTCGTCGATGCCGCACAAGGTCAATGCGCGCAATTGCGAGCGCGTGTGCGGCTTCACCACGATTCTCTCCGGCTACGTCACGATGATGAGCGGGCTCGCCGGCCACCAGTGGAACGAAGGCGACGTGTCGTGCTCCGTCGTGCGGCGCGTGGCGCTGCCGGACGCGTTCTTCGCGATCGATGGGTTGCTCGAGACCTGGCTCAACGTGTTGCAGCAAATGGAGGTTTTCCCCGCCGCCGTCGCCGCGGAAAACGAACGCAACCTGCCCTTCCTCGCGACGACGACGATTTTGATGGAGGCCGTGAAACACGGCGCCGGCCGCGAAACCGCTCACGAAGCGATCAAGGAGCACACGCTTGCTGCCGCGAAGGCGCTGCGCTCGGGCAACTGCGACGCCGATTTGCTCACGCGCCTCGCCACCGATCGCCGGATTGGGCTGGGGAAAAAAGCGCTGCAAGCGATCCTCGCGGAGAACGCGCGCTTCGTCGGCGCGGCGCCGCACCAGGTCGATGCGTTTCTCGCCGAGGTGAAGCCGCTCGCAAAAAAGCACAAGGGCGCGGCGGAATATTCGCCGGGCCGGTTGTTGTAGTCGGCCGGCTCGACGGCGCCGCGGCGAAAAAAGTTATTCACAATATTTCCCCGTCACCGGGGAAAATTGAGTTTGCCAGCGCTAGGGGCGGTGCGCTTGCTTGGCCGTTCGCGTTCTCTCCAAACACTTTTAATCAACCCATACCGTCATGTCTGAACTCGTAGGAAACGTCTTGGTGGGCCAGTCCGGTGGCCCCACTTCCGTCATTAACGCCAGCGTCGCGGGCATTGTCGCGGAGGCGCTGAATCACGAATGCATCGAGGAGATTTACGGCACGTTGAACGGCGTGCTCGGCCTCCTGCAGGAAGACCTGATCGACCTCGCTTCCGAGTCCCAACAGCAAATCCGCGCGCTGAAGCACACGCCCGGCGCCGCGCTCGGCACCTGCCGCTACAAGCTGAAGAAGCAGGCCGATTTCGATCGCGTGCTCGAGGTCTTCAAGGCGCACAACATCCGCTACTTTTTCTACATCGGCGGCAACGACTCGCAGGACACCGCGGACAAGATTTCGAAGCTCGCGCAGGCGCAGGGCTACGAACTCCGCGTCATCGGCGTGCCGAAGACGATCGACAACGATCTGCCGACCACCGACCACACCCCCGGCTACGCCAGCACCGTGAAGTATCTCGCCACGACCGTGCGCGAGCTCGCGTGCGACAACGAGGCCATGGGCCAGGGCGATCTCGTCTCGATCGTCGAGGTCATGGGCCGCAGCGCCGGCTGGCTCGCCGCCGGCACCTCGCTCGCCAAGCGCCGCGATCACCCGCACGATCCGCCGCACCTCATCCTCCTCCCCGAGATTCCGTTCAACCAGGAGAAGGTCCTCGAGGACGTGAAGCGCGTGCTGAAGCGGGAGAAATACTGCCTCATCGTCGTCGCCGAAGGTCTCGTCGATGCCGACGGCAACTATGTCGCGGCCGATGCCGCCACGGACGCCTTTGGTCACGCCACGCTCGGTGGCGCAGGCGATGCGGTCGGCGAAATCATCAGCGCCCACATTCCCGGTGCCAAGGTGCGCATCGCCAAGCCCGGCCTCATGCAGCGTTGCGCGGCGCACTCCGCCTCGAAGACGGATGCCGACGAGGCCTTCCTCACCGGCCAGGCCGCCGTTAAGGCCGCCATCAATGGCGAGACCGACAAGATGGTCACCCTCATCCGCGGCGAAGCCGATCACTACACCGTCGAGACCGGCCTCGCGCCCCTCAGCGAAATCGCCAACGGCGTGAAGAAACTCCCCCGTGAGTGGATCAATGAGGACGGCGTCTCGATGAACTTTCAGTTCCTTCGCTACGCCCAGCCGCTCATCCAAGGCGAGATCACGATCCCGTCCGACAATGGCGTGCCGATGTTTGCCCGCCTCGACAAAGTGCGCGTGGACAAGACGCTCCCCGCCTACGAAGTCTGAGCCCGTCGAAAACGTTTCGTCCCTTTCAAAACCGGCCGCCCCGCGGCCGGTTTTTTATTGCCCGCGGTCCGCGTCATTCCTTGAAACATCGTTTGCGCCGGCCCGTCGGAAGTGCACGCTTTTCCTTTCCCATGAACCGAACCCTGCGCCTGTCGTTCTGTTTGCTCCCCCTCACGGTCGCCGCCGTCGCCCTCGCCCAAACCAAAACCGATCCCGCGATCACGCGGGCGGAGCCGGTCGTCGTCGAGGAAACCCGGCTCACCGCCGACGCCACCGGCACGACGCGCGTGCGCTTCGACGACACCGCGCCGCCCACGACGCAGTCGCTCGAAAATCTCGCGGCGCGCGTGGCGAATCTCCACATCAACGCCGGCGGGGCCGGATCCTTCGGCGATGTCTTCACGCTGCGCGGCCTCGCGAACACGCCTTACTTCAGCGACCCGTCCGTCGTGCTTTACTTCGACGACATTCCGCTCGGCAGCAGCTTCACCTACCCTACCGGCCTGTTTGGCTTCGCGAGCGCGACGATTGCGCGCGGGCCGCAAGGCTCGGCCTTTGGTCGCGGGGGCGAAGGAGGCGTGATTGCGCTGAGTTCGAGCGAGCCCACAGCGCAGGACGCCGGCGAGTTGCGCGCGGGCTTCGGTAATTTCAGTTCCCGCTCGTCCGCGCTGTCGTATCGCAGCGCGCGCGGTGCAACGGCTGATGCCTCGGTCGCGGCCGCGTTCCACCAGCGCGACGGCTACATCACCAACACCACGCTCGGCCAGCACGTGGACGATCAGGAAACCGCCGCCGCCTCCGCGCGCGTGCGCGTGCGGCCCTCGACCGCGAGTGAATTCACGCTGCAATTGCTCGGCAGCAAACACCACGACGGCGCGCAACCGCTCGTGCCGCTCAGCGGTCCGCTGTTTTCCGTGGCGCGCAGCCGCGAAGGCGCGACGAACATCAATTTCGGCGCCGCCGCGTTGAAGGGGGCGTTCGACACGTCGTTCGGCCGGCTCACCGCCACAACGAGCTACACCGACTGGTCGCTCAACCCCTACGACAACCGCCTCACGCTGCCGCCGACGCTCGACTCGAAAATCATCCAAACTCAGCGCACGTGGAATGAAGAACTGCGACTCGCCTCCGCGGCGCGCGCCGCGATCGCGTGGCACGCCGGCGCGTGGTGGTCCGACGGCAAGACCACCGGCGACGTCAATCGCGGTCTCGTGATCCCCACCACCGTCATCCCGATCGAGGTCTCGAGTTACAAGCTCACCGCCCGCAGCGCGGCGATTTTCGGCGAGGCGACTTTTTCTCCCGCGGCCGGATGGCGCGTGACCACCGCCGCGCGCGCGGAGGAAACGAAAAAGGATTTCGACCGCAGCCAACGGGTGCCCGGCGCGGGGCATTTCACGGCGGCCAAGACCTTCGACGCGTTTACGCCGAAAATTTCCGCCAGCTACGCGCTGGACGCCAACACGACGGCGTCCGCGGGTGTTTCGCTCGGCACCAAGCCCGGCGGCTGGTCCGCCTACACGGGCAACGCCGCACTCGCCGCGTTCAAGGCCGAGCGCGCCACGGCGTTCGAGGCCGGCATCGACACCGCGCTCGCGAACAAGACCGTGAAAGTCGCCGCGCGCGTCTTCGATTACGAAATCCGCCAATACCAAATCGAGCGCTCGTTCAACGCCAGCGACTACCTCGTCGTCAACGCCCCGCGCGCCCGCTCGCTCGGCGGCGAAGTCGAGGCCACGTGGCGGCCGGTGCCCGAGTGGACGTTCGCGGTCACCCTCGGCGTGACCGAAGTGACGCTCCGTGAATTCTCCGATCCGTTTACCAAGACCAGCTATGCGGGCAATCGCGCGCCCTACGCGCCGAACTACGACTCGCACCTCAGTGCCACGTGGCGCCCCGGCCAGGGCTGGTTCGCGGCCGGCGATCTGGCGGCCACCGGCAAGACCTTCTTCGACGAATCAGAAAATTCGGCCGTGGCATCCCGGTCGCAGGTGGTCGGCAACGCCCGCTTCGGTTACGACGCCCCGCGCTGGCGCGTCACGGTCTACGGAGAAAATCTCGGCGACACGCACTACGCCGCGCTGATCGTGCCGGGGGTCCGCCACGCAGCGCCGGGCGCGCCGCGGACCTTCGGTTTCGAGGCCGCGGCGAAATTCTGAGTCGAGGCTTTAACTCACGCGAAAGCACGGCACCGGCACCGGCACGTTCTTCAGCGACTTGGTGCCGATCGATTCGACCGTGAATGAGCCCGGCGTGAGCGCCGAGGTCACGGCTTCGCTCGCGACGATTTCATCCGCACCCGCGACGCCCTGCAGGCGGGCCGCGAGATTGACCGTGCCGCCAAAAATATCGCCCTCCTGGTCGCGCACGACCTCGCCGAGATGCACGCCGAAGTGCAGCGGCAGCACGGGCAGCTTGAGCGCGCTCGCCGCCACCGCGAATTTTTCCCGCAGTTCAACGCACGCGAGGATCGCTTCACCTGGCTGGCGAAACGACAACAGCACCGCATCGCCGATGGTTTTGACGAGGCGTCCGTCGTGCCGCTCGGCGAGGCGCCGGCTTTCCTTGTGCAGCAGCGACGCGAGTGTGAGCGCGGTGGACTCGTCCCTGACCGACAACGCCGTGTAGCCGCTCATGTCGCCAAAGACTACCGTGACGGTTTCGCGGTGTGCTTCGGCGAGGGCTGAAGCCGGCAGGACGCGTTCCACGACGCGTTCGACCCCGCTTTCAATTCGGCGGCGTAGCGGCGCAAATACCAAGCTGACCATCACGAGTGCCGCGACCTGGCCAGAACCACCCGGCAGCCCAAGCCGCCGCATCAGTTGCGTCGCCGCTGTGCCCTGCGCCACAGCCATCGCGACCGCAATTAGCAAGGCCGCGACGCCGTAAACGGAAGTCTTGCGAATGGCCATCCGTGGATCGAAGGCACCAAAGAAGAAGATCGAGATGCACAGCAGTAACAAGAGCACCATTGCCATTACTGGCGGTGCGAGCGCCATGAGGACTTGAGCGAGATACAAGGCCTGTTCACGAACGCCGAAAATCACCCAGAAAAAGAGTCCAAAAATCGGAACGAATGGCAGCCAAGCTGCAATCGAAAGGCCGACCACGAGCCATGCGATCCGCGCCTTATCTTCGTCGCGCCCAGTCCGATATTGGTAATCGAAAAAATCGAGCCCACCCGCGGTCACTACGATCAGAGGATAAATCAAGAAGCTCAGAAAAATATACCTATTGCGGTCATGGATAGCAGGCCCGGTTGAATGCCAGAAGCCGACCAGCATCCAGCCGAGCGCCATCAGGCCACATGGCCACCAAGGCGACCGCGCAACCAGTAACCATCCACGACCCGCTGAAACCACCAATAGCTCTGACTTCGGATCGACTTGTCCCGTTCGGCCGACAAAGAGATGCCGGCGTAACTTATCGAGCGGCGAGGTTGCGCTGTGCAGTTTTGCGGCCGCCAGACTGAGTTTCTTTCGGGTGTAGGACGAATAAGCATCCACGTCCATCGGTCGGGGGTAATATAACGGCACTCGCATGCCAACCCAACTGCCGAAGGCGAGAGCAGCCATCGCAAGATAATCCCCCACTCGCACCAACGGTGTTGTTGCCAACTGGGGAATATGGTGAACGAAAATAAATTGAGCGGCAAAAAAAGCGCCCCCACTCAATGCTCCGCTGAGCCAGACGGCCGCTGGGATCTGGGCCGCGCGAACACTCAAGACCATCGCCAGAGTCGAGGCGATTGCGACCGCGACAGCATACGTCCAGATCGCAAGCGGGAAAAGCCCTGGTATCGCACCCAGCGTTCGGTCGGAGAAAAACACGATAAACGTGTTCACCGGCGCAAAGGTCAGCGGTCCGGGCAGACCGCTCAAATGGATAACCACCCACAGGCCCGAGAACATCGCGCCGAGTGCCAACACCCAGATCAGACCAATTGACACACGGGAGTTCAACGAATCCCAGTGTTCTCAGAACGCCGCTTCAACTCAAACACAATAGCGGCGGAAACGCACCGTATTCCATGCGCCTCACGCTTTCGCCGCTTCGCTCACGGGCACGTAGGGCTCTTCGCGCAACTCGGCCGCGCGTTTGCCGGCGAGCAGTTGCCACCAGACGCGCGCGTTCGCGAGCACCACGATGGTCACCAGCACGAGAAACACACCGGTCACGGTGGCGTCGACGCGGTTGTTGAAAATCTGCGCGCGCAACGTCACCGCTTCCGCCCGCGAAACGCCGAAGGCCAGTCTCTGCTCCAGCCCCCGCGCGATCGCGAGGAAGCCCAGTGGGGCCGGGCCAAAAAGCTTCATCCAGCCCGCCGTCATCGTGACGGCAATCAACCAGGCCAGCGGTGCCACCGTGACCCAAAGATGCCGGGCGCGCCCCATCTTGATCAGGACCGTCGTGCCGAGGGCAAGGGCGATGACGGCGAGTAATTGGTTCGCGATGCCAAAGATCGGCCAGAGCGAGTTGATGCCGCCCAGGGGATCGACGACGCCCTGATAAAGGAACCAGCCCCAGCCCGCGACAAAGAGCGCGGTCGCAAACGCTGCCGCGCCGGAAGATTTCAGATTCCCCAAGGGCGCCCAGAGCGTGCCCAGCAAATCCTGCACGATAAAGCGCCCCACCCGCGTGCCGGCGTCGATCGTCGTCAGGATGAAGAGCGCCTCGAACATGATCGCGAAGTGATACCAGAGCGCGAGGGCGGCCTTGCTGCCGATCACGCCGGCGAACATGTGCGCCATGCCGACCGCAAAAGTCGGCGCGCCACCGGTGCGGCCGACCATGGTCTTTTCACCGACGCTGGCCGCGAGCGCGGACATGTCGGCGGTTGTCACGGGATAGCCCAGCGCAGTCACCTTCGCGGTCACGACCTCGGCGGTGCCCGCCATGTTGATCGCGAAATATTGGCCCGGCTCCATCGCGCAGGCCGCGATGAGCGCCATGATGCCCACGCACATTTCCGTGACCATCGCGCCATAGCCCACCACGCGGATGTGCGATTCGCGCGCCAGCAGCTTCGGCGTCGTGCCCGAGGAAATCAGCGAATGAAACCCCGAGATTGCCGCGCACGCGATCGTGATGAAGCAGAAGGGAAACACCGGCCCGGCAAACACCGGTCCGCTGCCGTCGATGAATTTCGTGACCGCCGGCATCTTGAGCACCGGCGCCAGCGCGATCACGGCGATGCCGAGCGCCGCGACCGTCCCGATTTTCATGAACGTGCTGAGGTAGTCGCGCGGCGCGAGCAACAGCCACACGGGGAGAATCGAGGCGATCAAGCCATAACCCATGAGCCACCACGCGAGGGTCGTGCCCTTGAGCGTCAAAATACTTTCGAGGGCGGAGCCGTGCGGGATTTTGCCGCCCAGCCAGACTGCCGCGAGCAGCGCCAGCACGCCGAGTGTGCTCACGATCGCGAGTCCGCGCCCGTGCCCGACAGTTTTCATGCCCACGCCCATCACGACCGCGATCGGCATGGTGGCGGCGATCGTGAAGAGGCCCCAGGGGCTTTCCGCGAGCGCCTTCACGACGACGAGCGCCAGCACCGCGAGCAAAATGATCATGATCGCCACGATGCTGACGAGGGCGATCGCGCCGGCGAAGGTCCCCACCTCATCGCGCACCATTTGACCGAGGGATTTACCGCGCCGCCGCACCGAGCAAAACAGGATCACGCAATCGTGAACGGCGCCGCCGAAGACCGCGCCCACCAGCATCCAGAGCATGCCGGGGAGAAACCCAAATTGCGCCGCGAGCACCGGCCCGACGAGCGGGCCCGGGCCGGCAATGGCCGCGAAGTGATGGCCGAAGACGACCCACTTGTTGGTCTTCACAAAATCTTTTCCGTCCTCGTGAAGTTCGGCCGGCGTGGCGCGGAGCTCGTCGAGCGTGAGCACCTCGGCCATGAGCCACGCCGAGTGGAAGCGATAGCTGATCGCAAACGTGCAGAGCGCCGCGACGACCATCCAGAGCGCGTTGACCGGTTCGCCCCGCGACCAGGCGAGCATCGCGACCGAAGCCGCGCCGAGCCCCGACACCGCGCTCCACCCCAGAATGCGCAGAAAATCTTTCGGGGCGGTCGCAACTGGAATGGGGGAGGTGCTCATGGAAGAAGCCGGGGTGCCTGCAACGTGACAAGCGCCGGAGGCCAGCGCAAGTGCGCGCCACGATCGCGAGCGTGGAAAAAAAAGAGCCCGGGCCTTGCGGCCCGGGCTCGTGAAGGGATGCAGCGCGCGGAGGCTTACGGCAGTTCGTAGACCTCGATGATGGCGACCCCGGACGTGGGGACTCCGATTGGGTTGACCTGTGCGGTATAGCTGCCCGGCGCCAGATTCAGGATCACCGCGGAGTCGCCACTACCCGAGACCAGCGGGAACGCGCCGACTTGGGTTGCCACCGTGGCAATCAGGGTCGCATCGGCCGATGTGCCCCAACCGGAGTTCTGGGCGACAACCTGGTTGCTGCCATTGAAGACCTGAAGCTGGGTCTGCAAGAGCGCGCCCGGGAAGCCAAATTGCACAAGGCCGGGGCCGACCGCCCGGACCAGCACGCGCTTCGGCACGGAACCGTTGATCACGAAGCCCGCCGCGAGCGCGCTCGTGCCAGTGCCGGCGAGGGCGCGCGTCGAGATGTTGAAGAGCTTCTGGCCCGCGGCCGGCGCCGAGAGATCATAGACCTCGACGAGCGCGACACCTGAGGCGCCATTCGCGCTGCTGACGACGCCCGTGTAGGTGCCCGGGGCGAGCGTGGTGAAGATCACCGAGTCCGCACTGGTCGCGCTCAAGGCAAAGGCGCCCGATTGCGCGCTGGCGGCCACGATTGCCGCGGTATTGGGCGCGGAGGCCCAACCGGTGTTCGATGCGATGACCGTGCTGCCGCTGAACAACTCCAGCTTCGGCGCGGCGAGCGCGTTGGTGAAGCCGAACACCGACATGGTGGGGCCGATCGCGCGGATGAGCACCGGCTTCGATTCCGTGCCGGAGATCACGAAGCCCGCGATAGCGACGTTGGCACCCGTGCCGACGTTGGCGCGGGTGGAGATGTTGCCGAGGCGCTGAGTCGCGAGGACCGCCTCGCTGGCGCCGGAATAAGTCGTGGTCGTATTACCGGCGACCGACGAGCCCGCGAGCGTCGAAGTCGCGGAGTTGATGGTGACCGACACGATTTGTCGCGTGGTTCCGACGGTGATCCGGCCGGTGCTGTCGACCGTGCCGGTGCCGCCATCCGAAACCGCGGAGGTTTGCGTCAGCACAAAGGCCTGGCCGGTGGCGCCCGCGATGCTCAAGAGCGTGGATGAAGTATTCGGCGAACCGGCCTGGTAGAATCCAGCGACCGACTGGGTCGAGCCCACGTCCGACGATTTCGTGGCCGAGAGCGAGGCGCCGGTGACACCCGTCACGGTGCCCGAAAGCGCGCCGTCGTTGGCGATGTTGCCCGCAAAGACAAAGTCTCCCACGGCTGCCGCGCGCGGTGCGCCCAACCCGTCGACCGACGACGCGGAGATTCCGCCCGATGCGTTTTGCGTGAAACTAAACTGACCGGTATCGTTCACGACGAAGTTCAGATTCTTCACCGGCAGGCTGGAGCCCGGGATAAATCCGAGGAACACGCCGGTGTTGTCCGCACGAATGTAGATCGCGAAGGAGCCGAGTCCGCTGCCAAACGAACCGAAGTAAGTGCCCGCATAGCTGCGGCGGATCACCGTCAGGGTGGCCGTGGCAGAGGTCGCCGCGCCGGCGGAATTGGTGACGACCACATCGTAGTTACCCGCGTCGCTCGCCTGCACGAACCCGACGGTGTAAGAAGCGCTGGTGGCGCCGCTGATGGCGCTGCCACTCTTCCGCCACTGATAGCCGGGCGCCGGGGCGCTGGCGGCGGCCACGGTGAAGGTGGTGGACGCACTCAGGAGCGCGGTGCGGCTCGCTGGCTGCGAAGTGATTTGCGGCGCGGTCGCGGTCGCGGAGACGGTCAACTGGGCGACCGAACTCACGACCAGTCCCAGCGGGTTGGTCACGACGACATCGTAATTGCCCGCGTTGGCGACCTGCGCACCGGTGATGGCGAGCGTGGAATTGGTGGCCCCCGAGAGGGCGGCGCCGTTCAACCGCCATTGATAGGTCGGTGAAGGAGCGCCGGTCACGATCACCGAGAAGGACACGCTGCTGCCGGCGATTACCGACTGCGCGCGCGGCTGCGTCGTAATCACCGGTGCGGCCGTCACCACCACGGTCGCAGGGTTCGAGGTCGCGCTGCCCACGGAGTTGGTCACGGTGACCGTGTAGATTCCGGCGCTCGACGGCTCGACGCTGCCGATCGTCAGCGTGCTGCTGGTCGCGCCGGTCACGGCCACTCCCGCCTTGCTCCATTGATAAGTGAACGGCGCGGTGCCGGCCGCCGTCACGGAAAGCGCAGCGGTGGCGCCGCGGTTGACCGTCACGCCCACGGGCTGGACGCTAATCGTCGGAGCAATCACCGGAACGACCACGGTGAGCGTGAAGGTCTGCGTGGCGGTCGTGCCATTGTTGGCCGTGATGGTGATCGAAATCGGCGAACCCGCGGCGTCCGGGGGCGTGCCGCTGAGCACCCCGCTCGAAGCATTCAAGGTGAGCCACGACGGCAGGCCCGTCGCGCTGTAGGCCACGGTTTGATCGCTGGTGGTGGTCACGTTGAACGTGCCCGCCTGGCCGACATTGAAGGTCGCGCTCGCCGCGCTGGTGAAGACGGCCGGCGTGATGGTCGTCAGCGTGGCCGCGTTGCTCGTGGCCTCCGGGCTGATGAGGTTGCTGACGATCACCTTGAACTGATCGCCGTTCATTCCCGTGGTGGCGCCCGTCACCGTGAGGGTGGCGGTCGTGACTCCGCTATACGTGGAGCCGTTGCTCAGGTTGACGAAGCCGCTCGTGCCAGCCGGCTGACGCTGCCATTGGAAAATGGCGGGCGTCGGAGCGCCGGTCGCCGTCACAGTGAAGGTCACATTTTGGCCAACGACCGTCGAGCGGTTCTGCGGTTGCGTCTGAATCGTCGGGGCCGAAACAGAACCGCTGCGGCGAATCGTGTGGCTGCGGGTGTCCGCGATGTAGATGTTACCGGAGCTGTCCACCGCGATGCCATACGGCTGGTAGAAGCGCGCACTGGTGCCGGTGCCATCCACCGAGCCCGTGACGCCCGGCGAGCCCGCGACCGTCGTCACCACGCCACCCGCGGTGATCTTGCGGAGGGTGTCGTTAAAGGTATCGGCCACGTAGACATTCCCCGCGCTGTCCACTCCGACGCCCGACGGTTGGTTGAACGACGCAGCGGTGCCGGTGCCGTCCGCGATGCCCGCGGTGCCCGCGATGCCCGCAAACGTCGACACGCTGCCCCCCGACGTAATTTTGCGAATCGTGTAATTAAACGAGTCGGCGACGTAGACGTTGCCCGAACTGTCCGCGACGAGCGAATTGGGATAATAGAACCGCGCGGGCGAGTCGGTGTTGCCGTGCACGCCGGCCGCGCCCGCAAAGGTCGTGACGGTGTTCCCGACAATTTTGCGGATAGTGTGGTTGGACGTGTCGGCGACGTAAACGGTCGAGGCACTCACGGCGACGCCCGCGGGATAACTAAAGCGTGCGATGCTGCCGGCACCATCCGCGGTCCCGCTATTGCCCGCCAGACCGGCCAGGGTCGTCACGGTGCCATCGGCGCTAATCGCGCGGATGGTGTGATTGTAGGTGTCCGCCACGTAAAGATTGCCGGCCGAATCCACCGCGATGCCGGAGGGTCCGTTGAAACGCGCCGCGGCACCGAGGCCGTCGGCATTGCCGTTCGATCCGGCCGTGCCCGCCAGCGTGGTGACCACGCCCGCCGAGGTGACCTTGCGGATGACGTTGTTCGAAGTATCCGCGACGTAGACGTTGCCACTCGAATCAATCGCGACACTCGACGGGGCGTTGAAACGCGCCGCGCTGCCGGCACCGTCCGTGCTGCCGAAGCTGCCGGCCGAGCCCGCAAACGTCGAAATCGTCGTGCCAATCACGACGGTGAGGCTGGCGGCGCTGCTCGCCGTGTTGCCGGACGTGTTGGTCGCGACACAACGGAATTGATCGCCGCTCATACCGGACGACGGATTGGTGATGGTGAGTGTCCCGGTGCCGGTGCCGCTGAACGTCGAATCGTCCGCGAGATCGGTGAAACCCGAGCCGCCGTTGAGTTGCCGTTGCCAGCGATAAGTCGGCGTTGGCGTGCCCGTCGCCACGACGGTAAACGTCGCGGTCTGACCGAGCGCGACCGTCAGGTTCGACGGCTGGGTGGTGAACGCCGGAACCAGCGCCGTCGGGGAGACTGCGAGCGTGAAGTTCTGGACCGAGGTCGGCAGCACGCCGTTGGTCGCCGTGAACTGCAACGAATACGGCGAGGTCGCGCTCGTGCCAACCGCCGGCGTGCCGCTCACCACACCGGTGGCGGAGTTCAGATTCAACCCGTTCGGCAGTGATCCGCCCGTCAGCGTGTAGGTGGGCGCGGGCGAACCGGTCGCCTGGACCGTGAACGTGGTGCCGCTGGAATTCTCGACGAACGTCGCCGTGTTCAGGCTCGTGATATTCGGCGCCTGCGTGATCGAGAGCGAGGCGGTCGACGACGGGGTCGTGCCCACGCTGTTCGTCACGTTCACCTGGAATTGATCGCCGCTCATCGCGAGCGTGGTGTTGTTGACGGTCAGGGTCGCGGTGCTGGAGCCGCTGTAGATGCCATTGTCCGTAATCGCGGAGAAGCCTCCACCCGCCGCGGGCTGGCGCAGCCATTGATAAGACGTCGCCGACGTCGCGGTGACCGAGAATTGCGCGCTGGCACCAGCGCCCACGGTTTGATTGCCAGGCTGGGACGTGATGCTCGGGCCCGCGGCCACCGTCAGGGTGAAGCTCTGCGTCGCCGGCGAACCGACGCCGTTGCTCGCCTGAATCGTGAACGTGAAGGGCGAACTCGTGGTGTTCGGCGGCGTGCCGGAAATAATACCGCTCGACGAGCCGATCGAGGCCCACGAGGGGAACGAACCGGCAATGACGCTGAACGTCATGGTGCCCGAACCCGTGGCGGTGACGGTGAAGGTGCCCGCCGCGCTCAGATTGAAACTCGTGCTGTTGGCACTGGTGATCGCAGGCGCCTGCTGCACCGTCAGTGTCTTAAAGGTGGAAGTTGCCGACGAGCCAAAGGTATTGCTCACGACACACTGGAATTGATCGCCGCTCATGACGAGCGTGGCGGGATTAATCGTCAGCGTTGCCGTGGTTACACCACTATAGGGAGCGGTATTGGACAGATTGCTGAATCCACCGCCCGCGACCGGTTGGCGCTGCCATTGATAAGTCGGGGTCGGATTACCGGTCACCCCGGAGATCGTGAATGACGCGCTTCCGCCGACCGTCGTTGAGGCGTTCGTGCCACTGCCGCCGATCCCCGGCGCAATTGCCGGGCCGCCAAAGCGGATCGTCTGGCTGTTCGTGTCCGCGATGTAGAGATTGGAGGAGGCATCGGCACCGATGCCCGTCGGGCCTTGAAAGCGTGCGGTGGCGCCGACGCCGTCGGCCGTGCCACCCGCGAGTGCGGTGCCCGCGAGAGTCGTGGTGACTCCGGTAGCGGTCACTATTTGGCGAAGTGTGCTGTTGCCGGTGTCCGTCACATAAACATTGGCACCTTTCGCCACGATTCCTCCGGGAAGATTAAAGCGGGCTGCCGATCCCGTGCCATCGGTGCTGGCGGTCGCCGAACCAATCGTTCCTGCCAACGTGGTCACAGCTTGTGTGCCGATCACAATTTTACGGATCGCATTGTTAACCCGATCCGTGACGTAAAGATTGGTTCCGTCGCTAGCAATTGCGGAAGGCTGATTGAACCGCGCGGAGGTGCCCGTGACATTATCGGTCGTGCCGGAGGTCGCGCCGGCGTTGCTACCGGCGAACGTTGTCACGGCTCCAGTCGAAATCACCACCTGGCGAATCGAGTGATTGCCGGTATCGGCAACATAAAGATTGGTGTCGCTGGGACCAACGATCACGCCAAGGGGGCTGTTAAATGTCGCCGCAACTCCAGTCGCATCAGCGTAAGGAGTGAAAACACCGGCATTACCCGCCAGCGTAGTCACCACTCCAGTTGAGATCACGATTTTGCGGATGAGATGATTGCCGGTGTCCGCAACGTAGAGATTCGTGTTGGTGCTATCGATGGCGACGCCTTGCGGAGAACTGAAAGATGCTCCGGTGCCGGTGCCATTCGTAGCCAAAGCCGAGCCGGAGCCGGCCAGTGTCGAAGTGATACCCGAAGCGATGACGACCTTGCGGATAAGGTGATTCGCCGCGTCGGCGATATACATGTTGGTGCCGGTGCTATCGACCGCGATGCCGGCGGGGTTGTTGAACCGCGCCACGGTCGCGGGGCCGGTGCCGGTGTTGGTGTTGCCGGAGGTGAGCGCCGCACCACCATACGTGCTGATCGCAAACTGCGCGTGTGCCGATCCAAGGCCGGCGGCCGCCAGGCCCAGCGCCACAGTGCGGCGGGCGACTCGCGACCAATGTTTAAACGTGCCAGCGATCGGCGTGAACGGGAGGGTAATCTTCATAGCGTAGGTGGTTAAGGCGAAATGCTGCAGGGGGAGGACGTCAGCCATCATGCGCTGGTCACATGATTCGAAGAAAAGATGTAGGGGTCGCGCGTATCTTAGGCCAGACGATAAGTTGTCACGCTTAGGTAAACGATTGACGGATGAGACGTCCCGGGCGATGCGCGAAAAATCCTGCCGTCCTCCCCGGGATTTCATCCGGGAAGCCGCGGTCCATCACTTTCGCCCGCCGCGGCGTGGCCGCACCGCTCGCGGCGGTCAGCGGTAGCGATAGAGTTTCACGCGCTGAAGTGCAAAACGTCCGGGCTCGGGTCGGATGTGTTGCGCAGTGCCTCGGGCACGAAGAGTGGATTGCCGCCGCGCGTGTAGTGATCAGGCCACTCGCTGAGGTTCGGAAAATAAAAACCCGGCCCTCGGTGAAAAGGGCCGGGTTGCGTTTAATCTTTTAGAACGAGAATGTGTTCGCGACGAACCATTCCTGGGTCGGCTGGACGCGGACCCCGGCCCACGTGTGGCCGTCCGGTTGGACCGAGATCGGGATCAGTCCATCCTTCTTGCCCACATTGCGGACGTTGAGCTGGATCTTCCAACCGATCTTGTCGTTGAGCTTGTGCTCATAGCTGGCCCAGAGGTCGAGGGCTGCTTCCGATGGCCCGTAGTAGGGTTTGCTCAGATCGAAGCTAGCCAAGCCTCCAGTGCCCGGAACTACTGGATAGCCGATGACCACCTTGTCCTGCCAGCGGTAGCCGGCACCGACGCCGGTGCCCTTGAGTGTGCCGGTCTTGAAACCATAATTGGTTACAAGGTTATAGCGCCACTTACGGAGTTCGGACGCCGCCGTGCCTTCCTGAAGCTTCAGTAGCGTGTATTGGCTGCGCCAGCCAGTCCAGTCCAAGCGCAGCTGATTGCCGGCAGACCAGTCGGAGTTGAACCGGGTCAAATCACCGGCGACTCCGGCCATCGTCTTGTCCATGTAAGCGACCAAATCATCCAGCACCGCGCCGCCGACGTTGGTGCGAGCCGCAGTGGTTTTGGCGGCATTGAACGCGATGCGCCAGTTCGGAGTCGGATTGGCTGTGAGGTCCAACTCATAGCCCTTTGACTGCGTGTCAGCGGTCACCGCGAAGCCCTGCATGAGCGGGGCGGTGCGATAGTCATACACGCTCGCCGTATTGAGCCCGGAGGCGGGGCTGGCCTCATATTGGCCGCGCGTCTGCAACGCCGACTGGGTGGTTGGTCCGGGGCCATAGTTCCACGCTGTGAAGTAGCCTTTGCCAGCGAGCCATACCTGCATCGCGTTAATCGCGGCGATCGAGGCATCGCGGTGGACATCGGCTTCGGCCTGCGTTTCCAAATGGGACCCCGCGGGCCCCGTAGCGACCTGGCCGGACGCGACCGGCCTCCCGTTCGCATCGACCCAGGCCGGATCCCACATATACCGATTCCCGACGAAATGGCGGGTGTCAGTCTGTCCAGCCGTGTTCCAAGCATAGGCCGACATGTAGTAGGTCTTGATATTGCGCCAATTCATCGAGTCCCGAATCGTGTTCCAGATACCGCTGTTATCGAGCTGGGTGTTGGCTCCGGACAGGCTGGTTTCATATTTCACCACCCGGAAGGAATATTTGTTATCCTTCGTGGCCAACGTCAGGCCGTAGTCCTTGGTCTTGCCGCTCGGGTTGGAAATCGAATTGCCGTAGATATCGCGGCGCGTGTCCGTGACCTGAAAGTTGTTCGACTTGTTATAGGAGACGCTGACGTTGATCGGCAGCCGGTCCTTCTCACCGAACAGCTTGTTCAGATGCACCACCAAGCCGCCGGAAGTCGAGTGGTTCTTGAAGATCTGGTTCGCGGGAGAGACGTCCGGCAGTTTATAAACATTCGGGTCCAGATTCAACGCGCCGCGGAGGGCGGATACGGGCAGGGCGGACACATTCCTGCTCGCGACCTCGTCGTAGCGCCAGCCGAGAGTGGGCACGATGGCGTCTTTCCAAAGGAATCCCTGCCACGAACCGGCATACGACTTGGTCTGCCGAAGGGTCTTGGCCGCCGCAGTGAGAAGACTCTGATCG
>JBBRLB010000070.1:0-32491 GCA_038231575.1 Opitutales bacterium
ATGATCGCGACGCGGACGACTTGTTTTTGTTCGGCATGGATTGGGTCGTGCGCCAGGCGGTCGCGGCCGGACTAAGCACGACGACGGCCTGGAGCCTGGGTTCACTGCACCCGGCGACGCGTTACGCGATGGACGGTGATTTCGGCGGCCTCGCGCCCGCGCGCCGGGCGGATGTCGTGCTCCTGAACGACGCGCTCGAAGTGCAGAACACTTGGTTCGGCGGCGAACTCGTCGTCGAGAAGAAGAAAATCACTCCACTGCTCGATCGCGCGCTCAGCCGCCGCTATCGCTATCCGCGCGCGGCCTACGCGACGGTGAAATTGCCGCGGAAGGTGACCTTGACGCCGCCGCTCCCGACGCAGCGCGTGACCGCGAATGTGATCCGACTCGTGCCGCCGGGCATTGTGACGGCGCATGATCGGCTCGTGCTCGACCCTGCGGCTTCCTGGTCGGACCAGTTTTCCCGGCATGACCTCTGTTTTCTGACGGTCGTCGAGCGCCACGGGAAGAATGGGGGCGTGGGTTACGGGTTGCTGCGGGAGTTCGGGCTGCGCGACGGCGCGGTCGCGAGCAGCGTTGGCCACGATGCGCACAACATCGTGCTCGCGGGCACCAACGAAGCTGACATGCAGATCGCGCTGCTCGCCGTGAAGAAACTCCGCGGCGGCGTGTGTGTGGTGCGTCGCGGCAAGATTCTGGCGAGCGTTGCGCTCCCCGTCGCGGGTCTGCTCTCGGACCAGCGTGCGACCGTCGTCGCGAAAGCGACGACAGCGCTCAAGCGCGCGTGGAGGGCGCTCGGCTGCAAGGTGCCATACATGGGATTCAATCTCCTGCCGCTCTCCGTCATTCCGGAGTTGCGGCTCACCGACAAGGGGCTGGTCGACGTGCTCGCCATGAAGATCAGGCCGCTGTTCGAGCCGGTGAGATAAGCCGGATTAATTTAAGGCGGGCGCTCGCTCGCGTTAGTCGCATTCAGGCGAGACGGTTGGCGCGTTGTCTGCTAAGTAGGAGGGGTGAACTACCATCACCACTGCCACCGCCGTGTGGTGCCGGGTCTCGGGGCCGTCCTCGGCTTCGCGCTCGCCACGACACTCTCCGCTCAATCTCCCGCGGCCAAACCGGCCGAGGAAATTACCACGATGCAAAAATTCGAGGTGAAGGACGTGCCGATCGAGCAGCAGATCCTGCCGACGTCGCGGCCGTTCAACTCCGTCTTCGGCACCGACGACAATATTGTGGATGTCCCGCGCAACGTGACGATCATCTCCCGCCAGCAGTTGAGCGACATCAGCATCTCCAGCGTGCTCGACTTCTCGAAACTCACCTCGAGCTCTTACACGACGACGAATTTCGGCGCGCCTTCGAATCCCAGCATCCGCGGCCAGACCGCGGATTTGTTCATCAACGGCATGCGCGGTCGCATCACCTCGAACGGCAACGGCCTGCCGCTCGACTTTAATTCCGTCGAGTCCGTCAACATTGTCAAAGGCCCCGCCACCGCGGTGCAGGGCACCTCGATGTATGTCGGCGGCTTCGTCGACTTGATCACGAAGCGGCCGTATTTTGATGCGCCGAAAGGTTCGGTCAGCATCACCATCGGCTCCTACTCGCAAAAGGAATGGACGATCGACATGGGCGGTCCACTTTCGAGCACGGCGGCCTATCGCTTCAGTTACTCGGGCCAGGACAGCCAGGGCTACTGGTATAACTACTATAATAAGAACCACTCGATCTACGGCGCGCTGACGTTTCGCCCGACCAAGGACTACGAGATTTTCATCAACGCCACCGCCGCGTTCTATCGCTACACCGAGAACTGGGGCATCAACCGCGTCACGCAGGATTTGATCGACCACGGAAATTACCTGACGGGCGTGAACAGCAACGCGGCGCCGAACTTCGCGCTCTATCCGCTCGGTTATGTCGACGCCTCCGGCAAGGCGATTGACTTTGGAAACATCAACACGATCGCAGGCCCCGCGGCCCCGGTGTCCGATCCGCAGAATTCCAAGTGGGTCACCTCCGGCTTCCCGGCGGAAAATCGCGTCGTGTTCGGACCCACCGTGAAAATCAACCGCCATGTGCGACTGCTCAAACCCGGCAACCATTCGACCGGCCGGGAGTTCAACGCGCAGGCGATCCAGACGAAGACGTTCAGTCCGGAGTTCAAGGTGGTGAACAACTCGTTCGCGAGCTACACCGCGCGGAACACGCTCAGCACTTACTACTATTCCGAGATTATCGATCCTTCCTGGTTCGCGGAGAACCGCACGGAGTTTATCTTTTCCCAGAAGGCCTACACGCTCAACGCCGGCCTCGATCTGCGCTATCAGCGCACGAAGGCCTACGACGATTATTTCTTCGAGCCCGCCAACGTCTGGGATCTCACGAAGGATCTGAGTTACGTGAACGTCTACAATTCGGTGAATTTCCCGAATCCGTTCACGAGCCTGCCCGTGCCGGGGCATCCCAATCGCTACGCGACGGATGGCATCAGCAACGGCGACACCAACGATAGCCACGGCACGACCGTCGGGCCGTTCGCCCAAGCCACGTGGAAAGTCTCCGAGCAGTTCAATGCGGTCATCGGTGGCCGCCTCGACCGCTTCAACGCCTCCGTCCGGGAGCCGCTGCTGGCGGCGCACCCGCACGCTTCGATCAGCGTCTGGATTCCGAATTACAACGCCAGTCTCGTGTTTAAGCCGACGGCGACGTCGAGCGTTTACGCGACCTACAACAAGAGCAAGAACACCTCGGGCGCGGTCGGCAACGGCGGCGGTATCACCGGCTGGAACGCCGCCGGCACCGCACTCTTCAAGGACAACTTCCTCCAGCCGAGCGAACTCATCGAACTCGGCTCCAAATACTCGCTGCTGCAGAACAAGGTGTTCCTGAATTTCGCGGTCTTCGACCAGAAGCGCACGTTCAAGAGCACGAGCAGCACGATCATTCAAAACTTCAAGACGAAGGGTTTTGAAGCGGAGATGAATTATCAGCCGGACAAGCACCTTTACGGCACGCTGTCGTATTCCTACGTCGATGCGAAATCTACGCCCGGCTTCCAGTCGGACGGTGGCGTCGGCCGCTTCTTTGCCTCCACCTCCGTCGAGTCACGCGTCTCGGGCCTCCCGCAGCACCTGGTCAACGGCCTGATCTCCTATTCCTTCGACAGCGGCTGGAGCATCGCTTCGAACGTTCTCTACACCGGCTCCATGAGCAACAACAGCGCCGGCACCTTGATCATTCCCGCGCAGTATCAGCTCGACGGCAGCATCGCCTACCGCACGAAGAAATGGGAATTCCGCCTCAATATCAGCAACCTCACCGACGAGAAAAACTGGGCGCCACCGAATGCCGTTTATGGCAACGCCTCGATCTTCGCGCTGCCGGGCACGACGGGCCAGCTCACGATCAAGCGTTCGTTCTAATTCGCTCCCGACCCTGGCGGCTGAGAGCCCGCCCGACATTAATTCGGCCGCCCGAACTTCGGGCGGCCTTTTTGTTCGTGGCGTGCGACGTGCTTTCCTACGTTCCTCGCATGGAAAACTCTGCGCCGCCCGCCGCGGCTCACCCCACCGGCATCGTCTACGGCCTGGAAGATCGCGTGCCGTTCGGCACGGCGCTGCTCGTGGGTGCGCAGCATGTTTCCGCAATGGTCGTCGGCACCATCACACCGCCGCTGCTGCTCGCGGCGGCGTTGAAATTTTCCGCGGAGGATACGGCTTACTTCATCAGTATCGCGCTGCTGGCGTCGGGACTCGGCGCGTTGCTGCAATGCCGCCGACGGGGTCCGCTCGGCGCGGGACTGCTGAGCGTGACGGGCACGAGCTTCGCGTTCATGCAGCCGCTCACGCAGGCGTGGCAGGCGGGCGGACTCCCGATGATGTTCGGGCTGTCGTGTCTGACGGCGCCCGTGCAGATGCTGCTCTCGCCATTCCTCTCACGCTTGCGCGCGGTGTTCACGCCGCTGGTCTCGGGCGTGGTCGTGCTGCTCATCGGCACGTCGCTGATTCCGACGGCTTTTTATGGTCTCGCGACTCCGCTGCGGCCCGATGCACCGGCTTGGCTCGGACTCGCGGTGGGCGCCGTGGTGATCGCGGTGATCATCGGGGCGCAGGCGAGCGGGCGAGCGTGGGCGCGGATTTCTGGCGTGGCGTTGAGCATTGTCGCCGGCTGCGCGCTCTGCGGGATGCTGGGGGGATTGCATGCGCCGCCGGCCGGGGCAGGCGAGTGGCTGACGCATGTGCGGTTCCTGCCGCACGGCTTCGCATTCGACTGGGGACTGGTGCTGCCGTTTGCGTTTATCTATCTCGTGTCGTCGCTCGAAGCGATGGGCGACATGACTGCTACTTCGCAATTGTCCGGTCTCCCGCCGTCAGGCGACGAACACTGGCGGCGGCTCTCGGGGGGCGTCCTGGCGGACGGACTCACGAGCTTGGTGGCCGCACTCGTCGGTGGATTTCCGAGCACAACCTACGCGCAGAACAACGGCGTCATTCAAATCACGGGTGTCGCGAGCCGGCGCGTCGGCTACGTGATGGCGGCCATTCTCGCCGTGTTGGGCTTGGTGCCCGCGGTGGGACGCTGGGTCACGGCCGTGCCGCCACCTGTGCTCGGCGCGCTCGCGCTGCTGCTCTTCGGGCTCGTGGCGTGCTCGGGCCTGCGGCTCATCGCGGCGGCGGGGCTGGGTCAACGCGAGGCGGTCATCGTCGCGATGTCGTTGGGCATCGGCCTCGGCCTGCCGACGCAGCCGGGATTACTGAAAGTGTTTCCCGTGCTGCTGCGCTCGCTGTTGGAGTCGGGCATTTCCGCGGGTGGCCTGACCGCGCTTTTTCTCAATCTGGCCTGGCCCGCGCGCGAACGCCTTACGCCCGAAACGGCCAAATCTTGAAGAACTCGAGGAAGAATACGACCGCGACCACGTAACCGAGCGTCGTCATTTTCTTTGCTTCCCCGAGTGCAAGCGCGAGCAGCGCCGCGCAGATGATCCCGAGGCCGATGCCCTCGGCGATGCTGAAGGTGAGCGGAATCGCGAGCATCGTGAGCACGGCCGGCGCCGCGACCTTGAAGTCCTTCATGTCGATCTCGACGACCGACTGCATCATGAACACCCCGACAATCACGAGTGCCGGCGCCGTCGCCGCCGCCGGAATGATCAAGATGAGGGGGGTGAGAAAAAGCGCGAGTAGCATGAGCATGGCGGTCGTGACGGTCGTGAGTCCCGTGCGGCCGCCGGCTTCGACGCCCGAGGCGGACTCGATGTAACTGACGACGGTCGACGTGCCGCAGAGGGCGCTGAGGATCGTCGCGAGGGAATCGGCGAGGAGGGCGCGGCCGGCGTTGGGCAGGGTGCCGTCGGCGCGGAGGAAGCCGGCACGCTTGGTTACTCCGATCAACGTGCCAATGTTGTCGAACATATCGACGAGCAGGAGCGTCAGGATCAGCGGCAGTGCCATGAAGATCGCGTTCGAGCTGGTGAGAAATTGGAACGTAAGCTTGAGCAAGACCGGGGCGGGCGAAGCGGGCAGTGAAAAGATGCTTGCGGGCAATTGTGTGACGCGCACGCCGCCGCTTGCACGCACGGCGAGTCCGGCGAGCGTGATGACCGCGATGCTGATCACGATGGCGCCAGGCACGCGGCGCGCGACCAGGATGGCAGTGAGCGCGATGCCGACGAGGCAGAGTGCGACCGGGCCGGAGGTAAAATCACCGTGGGAGACGAAGGTCGCATCGTTCTTCACGATGATGCCGCCGTTTTTCAGGCCGATGAACGCGATGAAGAGACCGATGCCGCAGGTCACCGCGATTTTCAAGGAGTGCGGAATCGCGGCGATAATTTTTTCGCGGACGCCGGTGATCGAAAGTGCGAGGAAGATCACGCCGTTGACGAATACCATGCCGAGGGCCTCCGACCACGGCACGCCGCGGCCGAGGCAAATCGTGAAGGTGAAAAACGCGTTGATGCCCATACCCGGCGCGAGCGCGATGGGGTAGTTGGTCAGCAGCGCCATGAGCAGCGTCGAGGTCGCGGCGGTGATCGCGGTGACGGTGACGAGCGCAGCCTTGTCCATTCCGGTGTTGGCCAGAATCGCGGGGTTGACCGCGAGGATGTAGGCCATCGCGGCGAACGTCGTGAGGCCCGCCGCCATTTCGCGGCCGACGGTCGTGTGGTTCTGGTCGAGTTTGAAGAGCCGTTGAAGCATGGTGCGGGAGGACTAGCGGGGCGGGGACGCGAGCAGCGGAGGCAAATTCGCTCGGAAGTTCAAGTTGAACCCTCCCACGCTGGGACTCGTCTCGGACGCAGCCGGGCTCATTTCTTCGCGGCTTGCGGGAGGGTCGTCGCGCAACGCTCCCAATCGGCCACGATCGCATGGACGACGCGGCTGCCGACCCGATACGCGGCCTCCAGCGACGGAATGTAGGCGCTATAGATGCCGAGCGACTCACCGCTCATGCTATCGGAGGCGCTGCCGCCGGGCCATTGCATGTCGTAGTTGCTCGCGGTGCGGAGCACGAGGACGCGTTTCGCGTCGACCTTGCCCGCGCGTTCGAGATTCGTCAGCGAGCGCATCGTGCCGCTGTCCTCCATCGCGGTCGTGACGTAATTGGCTTTGCCCTCGGTGTAGTAGGCGACCCAGTCGTTCGCCCACTGATTGAGCAGTTTGCCATGCCAGTAGGTCGAGGAGGCGAGATTCGCGCCCATCATTACGGTGGGCGGGCCCATGGCTTTCGGAGTGTCGGTGTAGGTTTCCCGGCGCTTTTTCATCTGCTCGTTGTCGGTGAGCGGCGTATCGCGGGTCAGCTCAAACGCCCAGCGCACGAGCCCGGGGTTGAGCGCATAGAACTGGCCGGCGGCGTAGTCCTGGACGAGCGGGGGTTGTTCGTAGGGCTTGGTCTTGCCGAGCGGCACGTAGCCGGTTTTCCACGCGGCGGGTTTTTCGCGCGCATCGATCTCGTGCGCGAGATCGCCGTCGACGATGTAGTCGGCCCACACGGCGGAGCCGATCGAAGCGTCGGCCGGATCGACGCCGGCGATGCCCGCGACAACCCAGTAGCTCTGGCGTAAATCAAAACGCGGATCGAGGCCGAGCGCCATGATCGTCGCGGCGGCGTTGGTGTTGCCGCCGCCGGTGACGATGCCAATGATCGTGCCATCGGCGTTGACGCGGACGTCGTGGTGCGCGGCGGGCAACGGGATGACGCGGTCGAGATGCTCGCGTTCGACCCAGTATTGAAACTCGCCCGGCTTGTCGCCGGTGTCCGCGCCTTGTTCGAACATCGTGACGACGACGACGCGTGGTTTCAGGATTTCGGCGCGGGCGAGGACCGTGAGACAAAGGGGCAGGGCAATTCGCGAGAGGAGTCGGGCAAGCATGGAAATTCGTGGCATGAGCTAAGCACGGCTTGTGCCGCGCGGGGTTCGCATCAGCATCCTCCCGTCATCGCAATGATCATCGACAGCCACGTCCACCTTTATCCACCGGAGCTGAATCGAGACCCGGCCGGCTGGGCGGCGGCGCACGGCGAGCCGCACTGGGCCAAGCTCTGCACGCGCCGCCGCGCCAATGGCCGGGCGGTGCAGGCTTTTCCCAGCGTCACGGAACTGCTGCGCGAAATGGACCAAGCCGGGGTCGCGCGTGCCGTGTTGCTGGGCTGGTATTGGGAGAAACTGGAAACGTGCGCCTGGCAGAACCGCTTTTTCGGCGAATGCGTCCGCGCGCATCCCGACCGGTTGCTGGCGTTCGCCGCGCTCAATCCGACTGGCGGGCACTGGTCAACGCTCGGTGAAATGCATCGGGCGAGGGACGACGGCCTCCTCGGAATCGGCGAGCTTTCGCCTCATTCCCAAAACTATCCGATCGCCGATCCCGTTTTTCAAGAGGTGCTCACCCTCGCCGGGGACTGGAAAATGCCGGTCAACCTGCACGTGACCGACCCCGAAGGCGGAAATTATCCCGGGCGCTCCGAAACGCCGCTGGCGGATTTCCCCGCGCTCGCCCGGGCCTTTCCCAAGGTGAATTTCATTCTTTCGCATTGGGGCGGACTGCTGCCGCTGCGCGACGAGACTGCCGTGAAATGCGAAAACATTTTCTACGACACGTCAGCGTCGCCACTGAATTACGGTGCGGACATTTGGCCTCGTTTCCTGGCGGTGGTGCCGCGCACCCGCGTGCTCTTCGGTTCGGATTACCCGCTCGTGCTCTATCCGAAACTCGACGCCGAAGCGACGATGTCGCGCTTCATCGCGGAAGCGATGCTCGCCGGCGCGGACGATGCGGTGCTCCAGAGCAACGCCCTTCGGCTCTTCACGCGCTGAATTTTTCCAACGCCCAATTGATGGCGGGACTCTGCGGATGGTTGACGACGATCTGGAGGCCAGTCGTCAGGCCCGACGGCAGCGGAACCGGAACACTCAAGACCGGCAGTCCTGCGAGACTCACCGGAGTCGTGAGCGCAAGCAGCCGGCTGCGGTTTTCGAGCGTGCACTCGGTTTTCGTGAGCGCGGGGCAGGGCGTAGCGGGCAGCACGAGAAAATCGTAGGTCAGAAAAAATTGCGTCCACAGCATCTGCAGGGTCATGAGCGCGATCTGCGCCGCATCGATCTGCGCCGGGACGAGCGCGTGCACGCGCTTCAAGCGTTGCCAGACCGCGGGATCGTAGCGGGTGCGAAAACGCTCGGCCCAACTCTGGTGCACCTCCCAGGCTTCGAGCGCCACGATGACGTTGTAGGTGTCGAGCGCACTGGTGAACCCGCGAAGAAGATCGGCCCGCACGATGGGTTCGGCGGGCAGAGCGATGCGTTGCGCGGCGACGGAGCAGGCGGTGGCGATGTCCGCGTCTAGGCCGGGCAACTCGAGATAGCAGCCGCGCGGCTCGCGCTGACTCGTGCGCCGGCCGACCAGCGCATCGAGTGTCTCGCGGAGATCGGCCGCGTTGGCGGTGAACCAGCCGGCCGTGTCGAAACTCGGCGCGAGTGGAAAGGCATCGCTGATCCAGCGATCGCGTGGCGTGAGCCGAAAGCCGAAGAGACCGCAAAACGCCGCGGGCACGCGCACCGATCCGCCGGTGTCCGAGGCGAGCGCAAGCGGCGCGATGCCGGCACCCACGATGACCGCGGAACCGCTGCTGGAACCGCCGGTGGTGCGGCCGGGAAACCGCGGGTGCTCGCAGTCGCCGTAGTGCGGGTTTTCTCCGGTGATGCCGTAGGCGAATTCATGGAGGTGCGTCTTGCCCGCGAACACGGCGCCGGCGGCCCGCACCGCTCCGACCAAGTTGGAGTCGCGCGTCGGCGTCGGGCGAATCTCCGGGAGAAACGTCGAGCCGGCGAGGGTCGGAAGCCCGGTCACGTCGAACAAATCCTTGACGAAGCAGGGCACGCCTGAGAGCGGTGCGCCGCGCTTGGCGGCGGCGAATTTTTCGGCCAAGGCGTCCTCGGGCTCGAGCGTCGCAATCGCCGCGCGTTGCTGCGCCAGCGACAGACGGGAGCGCGCGCGAAGGTGAACTTCGCGGGCCGCGGCGGCGGGGGAGAGCTGTCGCCATTCCGAAAAAGTCATGGCGCAAATCTCACGCGGAGTGGGCTATGACGCAACCTCCCGCGGTTTAGCTCGCGCGGCCGGTTGAAAGCGTTTCTAGCATGCGGCATGCGTCTCCGGTTTCTCGCTTTCATCTGCTCGCTCGCCGCGTTCTGCGTGGCGGGTTGCGGGCGACGCGCGTCCAGCGAGGTGGCGAAGAACGTCGCGTCGACGCCGGGGCTGCGACGCGTGGTGTTCCAAACCGACTGGTTCCCGCAAGCCGAGCATGGCGGCTACTATCAGGCGCTGGCCAAGGGGTTTTACCGCGAGGCGGGACTGGCGGTGGAGATCCGGCCGGGCGGCAACGCCACCGGCATCAAGCTTCCCGTGGCCAAAGGCGAAGCCGATTTCGGCATGAACCGCAGCGACGACGTGATGGTCGCCGTGAGCCGCGGACTGCCGCTCGTGATCGTGGCGGCCACCTTTCAACACGATCCGCAGGCGCTGATGGTGCATGCCGCCAGCCCGGTGAAGTCGTTCAAGGATTTGGAGGGCCGCACCATCACCGCGAGTCCCAGCATGAATTGGATTCCGTTTCTGCAGAAAAAATTTGGGCTGAAATTTTCCCTGCGACCGGGCAACTATGCGCTCGGCACCTTCCTGGCGGACCAGGACGCGATCCAGCAGTGCCTCGTCACGAACGAGCCGTTTTTCGCGCAGCAACACGGCGCCGCCGTGCGCACGCTGCCGCTCGCCGAGACGGGCTTCGACGTTTACCACGCGATCATCTGCCGCCGCGAACTCGTGCGGCTGGAGCCGCGGGTGGTGAGCGCGTTCGTGGCCGCGTCGATCCGCGGCTGGCGCGACTACCTCAGCGGCGACCCGGCCCCCGCCCACGCGCTCATCCTCAAGCGCAATCCGTCGATGACGCCCGAGCAGCTCGCCTTTTCCCGCAACGAAATGATTTTGCGCGGGCTGGTGACCGGCGACGCGGCGCGCGGCGAGGACATCGGCCAGCTTTCGCTCACGCGGCTCTCGGAACAAATCGACACGCTACTCGAGCTGAAGCTGCTCGATGTGCCCCTCGGGGTCAACGTGGTGGCGACGCGGGAGTTTTTACCTCCGGCCCAGCGCTGATGCTCCCGAAGCGAACCAGTGGAATTTTGCCGAGAACAAATCTCCGCGCGCCACAGTCGCCGCGGCCGTAGCGACGGCAGATTCTTTTCCATTGCGACCTCTGCGACCGTTGCGTGAGGCTTTCGGCATGATGAATCCTGAAGCCAAACTCGCCGAACTCGGTCTCACGCTCCCCAATCCGCCCGCCGCTGCCGGCAGCTACGTGCCAAGCGTGCGCACCGGCAACTTGCTCTTCTGTGCAGGCACCATCGCCGTCTTTAACGGCCAGCAGACGCACATCGGCCAGGTCGGCAAGGAACAGACCGTCGAGACGGCCAAGAAAGCCGCGGAGATCTGCATCCTCAATACCCTTGCCAACATCAAGGCGGCCGTTGGCTCGCTCGATCAGGTGACGCGGATCGTGATGGTGAACGGTTTCGTCAATGCGGTGGACGGCTTCAGCGAAAGCCCCGCGGTGATCAATGGCGCGAGTGATCTGCTCGTGAAAATTTTCGGCGACGCCGGCAAACACGCCCGCGCCGCCGTGGCGACCAACGGCCTGCCGCGTGGCACCACGGTCGAGGTGCAGGTGGTGGTGGAAGTGAAGGGCTGAGCGAATCAAGACGCAGGTCCGCTCTTGATAGCCCCAGATGGTTGCGCTGCCCCGCGGAAAAATTCAGGCGAGTTGCTTCACCAGCACCTTCGCATTCCGTCCACTTTCCTCGTAGAGCTTGAGCCGCGCTTCGGGTAGAATCTCCTTCGTCGCCTCCTCGAAGCCCATCACGTTCGTGAAAAATCCGAAGGTCTGCGTTGAGAGCGCGATGACTTGCTTTGCGCCCCGCTCCTTCGCCTGCAGGCAGGCATACTCGACCATTTTCTTGCCGATGCCGCGGTTGTGGTAGAACGGCATGACGTAGAGCGAACCGACCTCGGCGAGCTGGGTTTTGTCGGGATAAAAGTAGAGCGTGACGACTGCGATGATGTTCTCGTCGATTTCGAAGACGAAGAACTGGTCGATGTTTCGCTCGATCGCCTGTTGGGTGCGATGGATGAGCTCCTCGCGACGCACGGCGCTGCGCGTGAGATTGTAGATGAGCCGGACGTCGCCCTTCCGCGCCTGGCGGATTTGCTGATAGTCGTTCCCGTAAACGAGCGAGCCCACGCCGTCGTTGGAAAAAATTTCGTTCAGCAACCCGTCGAACACGCGGCCGTCGAGGATGTGCACGCGCGGCGTGCCGGTCTCGATCGCCTTGACGGCGTTTTCGGCCTTGCTGCGTCCAGCCTCGCCAATGCGCGTCGGATCGTCAGCGAGGATTTTCTTCACGGCATCGATCGAGATTTCGCGGCGGAGCTTGCCGTCGATCTCGAGGCCTTCCATCGGCGAGAGGTAAATAATCTTCGTGGCGTGCAGCGCTTCGGCGAGCTCGGCGGCGAGGAGGTCGGAATTCACGCGCAGCGAACGACCATCCGGGCCAAAGCCGATCGGCGAGAGCACGGGCACGATTTGCTGCTCGATGAGGGCGCCGAGAAAATCCTTGTCGATGCGTTCGACCTTGCCGGTGAATTGCTGGTCGACGCCCTTGATGATGCCGGTGGGCAGCGCGCGGACGGAATTAGTCGTCGCGCATTTCAGGCTGTTTTGCGTGAGGCCTTCCACCAACGCGTGCGAGACGCGCGACGAGGCGCGGATCGCGAGATCGAGTGTGGGGGCGTCAGTGACGCCCGTGCCGTCGGTGTTGGTGATCGGGATTTTGCGCGTCGTGGAGAGTTCCTGGATTTGCAGGCCGATGCCGTGGACGAGGACGACCTTGATGCCGAGGGAGCGGAGGACCGCGATGTCGACGAGGAGATTGAGGAAATTTTCGTCCGCCACGATCGCGCCATCGATCGCGATCACGAAGATCTGCCCCTGGAAGCGCGGCACGTATTGCAGAATCCCGCGGAGATCCGTGGGCTTGATCGTGGTCGCGTTGGCGGATGCCGGAGGAGGCGGAGTGGGTTGGCCGTTGCCGTTGCTCATCGATGTTTAGGGCGCGCAGTTGTCAACGATGCGCAGCGGCGCGTCAATGCACTTGCAGCGTCCAGGCGCGCGACGCGTTTTGCCCCACGAGAGTGACGTGATAGCGGCCGGGCTTTAACGCGGCCGCCGGCACGGTGAGCAGGATGGTGTTTTCGCGCGAACGCGCGATCAGGCCGCCGGTGAGCTTCTCGTAGTTTGGCGTGATCCAAATTTCGTCGCCCTTGACGTAGAGCTCGGCGCCGCCGAGTTGCTGCTTGTTGTCGGGCAGCGAGCAGGTAAAGGGGATGGCGTAGGGCGAGACGGCACTCGCGGTCGGCGCGGCGGACACCGTGAGAATCTCCGCGGGCAGCAAGGGTTGAACTACGATCGTCGAACGCAAGGCCGCGGGCACACCTCCGGGCGCGGGCTGCACGTCGGCCGCCGCGCCGTGCACCGGATCGGCCGGGCGGGCCGCGCCGAGGGTGATGCGCTGGAAACCGGCCGACAGGAGCCGCATCGTGTTGGCCCGATCCTGCATGTCGTGATAGGGTGCGAAGGCCGGACCGGGCTTGCGGTAGCGCAGCGTCAGGTAGGTGTAGGGCACGATGACAGCGACGATTACGATGACGATCCACTTCATCGGCCAAGGGCGTTGCTTCGGTGCGGCGGGCATGAGCAGCGATTAACTTCGGGCAAGCGCCGGCTCGCAAATAAATTTGCTCCGGCCCGCCGGGACTGTTTCGTTGCCCAACTCCATGAAATTCTGGTCGCAGTATTTTGTCCCGACACTGAAAGAAAGCCCGGCCGACGCCGAGATCGCCTCGCACAAGCTTCTCGTGCGCGCCGGGCTCGTGCGCAAGCTGACCGGCGGCCTCTACACCTACCTGCCGCTCGGGCTGCGCGTCATGCAGAAACTGACCCAGATGTGCCGTGAGGAAATCGAGCGCGGCGGGGGCATCGAGCTGGCCATGCCGCATATGCACCCGGTGGAAAACTGGCAGCACGGTCCGCGCTGGGCCGCGGCGCGCGAAATCATGTTTCGGGCGGACAGCGCCGGCGACGGTAAGCGCTCTCCGCGCGAGCCGGAGTTCGTCCTCGGGCCGACGCACGAGGAAGTGATTACGCCGCTGGTGAAGGCCGAGATTACGAGCTACCGCGACCTGCCGAAGAATTTTTTCCAAATCGCGACGAAGTTCCGCAACGAAATCCGTCCGCGCTACGGCCTGATGCGCGCGCGCGAGTTTGTGATGATGGACGCCTACTCGTTCGACGTGAACGACGACGCCGCGATCAAGAGTTACCACGCGATGAAGGCGGCGTATGAGGCGTTCTTCAAACGGGTCGGCGTGCAGTCGATCGCGGTCGAAGCGGACACGGGTGTGATGGGCGGCAGCTTCTCCCACGAGTTCATGGTGCCGGCGGAAATCGGCGACGACGACGTCATCTATAACGAAGCGAGCGGCTATGCGGCGAATCGTGAGAAGGCGACGAGCGCGCTCGTGCCGGCGGACTTGAAGGACGCGGCGCCCGAAGGCGTGCTCGAGGAATTCGCGACGCCGGGTGTCGTGACGATCGCGGCGCTCGAAGCGGCGCCTTACTCGGTCTCGGCGGACAAACAATTCAAGACGCTCCTCTTCATGGGCGACGGCAAACCGTTCGCAGTGATCCTGCGCGGCTGCGATGAACTTGAGGAAGCGAAGCTCGGTTCGCTGGGTTTCACGCTCTTCCGTGCGGCGACGCCGGACGAAATCGAGCCTGTCATGGGCGCGAAGCCGGGCAGCCTCGGAGCGGTCCAAGGCACGATCAAAGACGCGGCGGCGCTCGTCGGCGTGTTCGCGGACCATGCGATCCGGCTCGTGGGCAATGGCACCACCGGCGCGAACAAGGACGGGGTGCACGTGCGGCACGTGAATGTCGTTCGCGATCTCGCGATCACGAAGTTTGGCGATTTCCGCCGGGTGCGTCCGGGGGAGCCCGATCCGAAGTCGGGCCAGCCATTGCAGGTGAAGCGCGGCATCGAGGTCGGGCACATTTTCAAACTCGGCACCAAATACTCGGACAAATACGGCGCGGTCTACACGGACGACCAAAAGCAGTCGCACCCGATGGTGATGGGCTGCTACGGCATCGGCATCGGCCGGACGCTGCAGGCAGTCATCGAGCAGAGCCACGACGCCGACGGCATCGTGTGGCCCTGGAACAGCGCGCCGTTTCACGTGCTCGTCTGCGTGCTCGATCCGCAACTCCCCGAGGCGATGGATCTCGCGAAGAAACTTGGCGCCGCCGCCGAGCGCGCGGGCGCGGACGTGTTAATCGACGACCGGGCCGAACGCCCGGGCGTGAAGTTCAAGGACGCCGATCTCATTGGGATTCCGTTGCGACTCACGATCGGAGGCAAAGGCCTCAAGGAAGGCATCGTTGAGCTGAAATGGCGCACAGCGAAGGACGTGGCGAAGGTTCCGCTCGCGGAAGCGGAATCGCGCATTGCTTCCGCCGTCGTTGAGGCGCAGAGCAAGGCCAACGCCTGAGCATGCCCGACGATCGCACACACACGTCACCCGAGACACAGGCCGTGACGGAATTGCGGATGGAGGGAGTGTGGCGGGTTGTCGTGCTCAATGATCCGGTCAACCTCATGTCCTACGTCGTGCTCGTGTTCAAAAAAGTCCTCGGCTTCGACGAGCAGACGGCGCGCACGCATATGCTCGAAGTGCACGAGCAAGGTCGCTCGGTGGTGTGGAGTGGGCTGCGCGAGAAGGCGGAGGCCTACGTTTTCACGTTGCAGCAGTGGCACCTGACCGCCGTGCTGGAGCCCGATGAAGCGCATTGAGGTCAAACTCGCGCTGCCGGTGGTCGCGCCGCTGCTCGATGTGATTAGGGAGCTGGCCGATGGCTTGCGCAAAAATCTGGCCGCTCCACTCGCGCTCGCGGATCTCGATGCGGAATTTCACGACGCGTGGGTGAGCGAGTTGATCACCTCGCAGAGCGAGGACGTGCAGCGGCTGCTGGCGTTGTTCAACGATGAGTTCTTCACCGAAGGTGTGGTGGCGTTCGACGAGGAAAACGCCGAGTGCATCGTCCGCGCGTGCGCCGCGATCCGGCTGCGGCTGCGGGAGCATTACTTGAAAAAAGTGGGCGACGAGACGCTGGAAACCGGCGAGGTCGACATGGCCACGCTCGAGGAGCCGCTGCGGCGTGCGTTCATGTGCTACCTTTTTTTGGCGACGGTGCAGGAACTGATTATCCAGCACCTCGACGCGAGCATTTTGGATTCGTGATTCGCGTTTGACGGCGAGCCGGGGCGACCTACCGTGGGAGCTGACACCCTGCAGTGTTCGAGGCGTTTGATAACTGCTCTTCGCCTTAGAATTATTACGGGAGCTGAAACCGTCGCGGAAGATGCTAGGCCGTCCATCGGAAAGCAGACGCTGCGGAGGAGGTGCCCACCTTAACCTAAATAGGTCTGAGCCTTCGAGCGCACGGCACAGGCGGGGTGTCACTTTTTTCCCTTCAATGAACTCCCCCGAACTCAACGCCCTCCACATCATCCACGTCACGTCGGTGGTCGTGCTCATCGCCTATACGTTTTTCGCGTTCGCCGGCCCGGCTGAGACCAAAAAACGTGTGATGATGATCACCGGGATCGCGAGCCTGCTCGTGTTGCTCACGGGCATTCGGATGTGGCAGGGGCTGTTTTCGTTTCACGCCTTCGGCTGGATCATCGTGAAACTGGGGTGCTGGCTGGGTCTATCGGCGCTCACGGGTCTGGCTTACCGCAAACGCGATCAGGCCAATCCGCTCATGATGGTGTCGTTGGTGCTCGCGATCGTCGCATTGGTGATGGTTTACGCCAAGCCGTTCTGATCCTTGTTTGTCGTTCTGCGCGTAGCGAAGAATCCACAGGTCGAGTCCCTTTGAATATGGATGACTCAGGCCGGTCGCTCCGCTCGGTAACTTCGCTGCGCTCAGCATGACCACCGCAGTCACCGGTTCGCTCTGCGGCGTGTGGGTGGATGAAACCGGCCGGGTGCACACGAGCGTTGCGACGGCCGATGGCGCGCGCGAAGGGCGGATCGAGACGTTTCGCCCGTTCGCCTGGCTGACGGATACCCCGGCTGACACCAATCTGCACGGGCTCACGCTGGAGCGTTTGCAGGGTGAGGCGCCCTACGATCGGCTCGTGCACGCGGAGAGCTTGGGGGTGTTCGACACCTTTCTGAAAGGCGCGCGGGGGTCGGGCGGCGTGGATGCGATTCGCCCGCTTGAGAGCCAGTTCCTGTTGCAGGATCGCCGCCGGCTTTATCAGGACATGAGTTTCGCGCAGCTCCGCCGCTGTCAGCTCGACATTGAGACCGCGTCGGCGGACGGCAGTTTCCCCGACGCCAGCAAGCCGGACAATCGCGTGCTCGCGATCGGTCTCCGCGACGGGGAGACCAATCGGCTGCTGTTGCTTGAGGAGGCGAGCGACGCGGGGGAAAAGAAAATGCTCGAGGCGCTCAACACCGCGCTCGTCGAAATCGATCCCGACGTGATCGAGGGGCATAACATTTTCAAATTCGATCTCGATTACCTGCGGCAGCGCTGCCGGCGGCTGAAAGTGCCGTGCGCGTGGGGTCGCTTCGGCCAGCGGGCGACGTTCCGTAATTCGCGCCTGAAGGTCGCCGAGCGCTGGATTGATTTTCCGCGGTGCGATTTGCCGGGACGTTCGGTGGTGGACACGTATCTGCTGATTCAACTCTACGACATCACCACACGGGAGCTGACATCGTTTGGGCTGAAGGAAGTCGCCGTGCATTTCGGCGTCACCGAGGAAGACAGCTCCGAGCGGACCTACATCGAGGGCTCAAAAATTCAGGAGGTGTTTAGACAGGACCGCGCGCGGTTCTGTGCGTATCTCGCGGACGATCTGCGCGAGACCCGCGGCCTGGCGGACCAGCTCCTGCCGACCTATTTTGAGCAAGTGCGGACGTTTCCGACGATGCTGCAGGAGGCGACGCTGCGCGGCGCCACCTCCAAAATCGATCTGCTGTTTCTCGAAGAGTATTACCACGCGCGGCAGGCGTGTCCCGCGCCGCCGGAAGTGCAGCCATTCGAGGGCGGCTACACGCGGAGTTTTCAGGAGGGCGTGTTTCGCCACGTGCTGCATTTTGACGTCGCCTCGCTTTACCCGAGTCTGCTGCTCCACATCGCGCGCAACCCGAAGAACGATTCGCTGGGCGTGTTCATCCCGCTGCTGCGCCGGCTGCGCGAGTATCGTTTGAAATACAAGCTGCTCGCGCGGAATGGCGTGAGCGAAGAGGAGCGGGCCGAGGCGCAGGCGCGCCAGACCAATTTCAAGATTCTGATCAACTCGTTCTACGGCTACCTCGGGTTTTCGGGCGCGCGGTTTGGCGATGGCGAACTCGCTGCGGAAGTCACGCGGCGCGGACGCGAACTCCTGCAGCAGTTGATCGACGAGTTCGCGAAGCACGGTTGCACGATCCTCGAGGCGGACACCGACGGAATCTACCTTTCGTCCGAGACTTATTTCGCGCGGCCGGATGCCTTGCTCGCGCTCGTGGCGCCGATTCTGCCCGAGGGCATCGAGTTGGAATTCGACGGCAGTTACGAGGCGATGTTCTGTTACAAGGCGAAGAACTACGCGCTCTACGACGGGAAGAAAATCACCTTGAAAGGCAGCGCGCTGCGCTCGCGGGGCATGGAGCCGTATCTCAAGAAACTCAGCGACCAGATGATCCAGTTTCTCCTCGGCGCCACGGCGGAGTCCACGGTCGCGCTGATTGAGGACTATCGGAAGCGCCTCCCGTTGCGAGCGGTGCCCGTCGCCGAGCTGGCGAAGAGCGAGACGCTGAACCAGGCGCCGGACGCCTATGAGCGACTCATTGCCGAGGGCGGCAAGCCGCGGCGCGCATCGGCGGAAGTGGCGTTGCAGCTCACGCCGCGGCCGCGGATGGGCGAGCGCGTGAGTTATTACATCACCGCGAAGGCGAAGGGCAAAACGAGCGACTGGCAGCGCGCCCGGGCGCTTTCGCTCTACGACGCGGTGGCCGCGCCTTACGATCCGGATTACTACGCGGACAAGCTCGATGACTGGATCGTGCGCTACGGCACCTTTCTCGGCGTGAAACCACTCGGCGACGGCCAGGGCGAGTTACTTTGAAATCGCGGCGGTCGAGTTGAGCCGGCCGATGACTGCGGAATCGCGCGAGCGGGTTTCCACGTTATTTTTTCGCTGCGAGCACGAGCTGCCGGAGATCGGGCGCGTCAGGCGCGAGATCGGTTTTGCCGACGGGGTAGCCATTTTCGCTGAGCAGGTAGGCGGCGACGTCGGTGCACAACGGGCGGGGATACATGCCCGGGTTGTCGGGCGGCATCGTGCGGCGGGTCACGTCGATGAGACGGAACACGGATTTCCCGGTCCAGTTTTGGGAAAAAATGGGGCCGGTCAGCGCGGGCGCTTTGTCGATCCCTTCCAACGCGTCGCCGTGGCAATCGGCGCATTCGGCCTTGTAGATTTTTTTTCCGCGGGCGGCTTGCTCGGCGGAATAGACTCCGTCCCAAATCGAGCGCGCCGCCTCCGCGGCCAGCGCGGCGGCCGCCAGCGGGAGAATTAAGATGCGCTTAATCTTCATGAATGCGACCGCGCAGCGTCGCCATAACAGAGGCGTGTGCAAACAAAACCGCCGTCCGCCGCTTGGCGGCGGGACGGCGGTTGGAGAACGGTGGGATCGACGGGTGGTCTAGCTCCACCGCAGATCGGTGCGCGAGATCGGGAACTGCCGGACCCGTTTGCCGGTGGCGGCAAAGATCGCGTTGCCGATCGCGGGGGCGACGGGCGGGAGCGCGGGCTCGCCGAGTCCGGTGGTCTTATTGTTGGTCCGGAGGAAGTGCACTTCGATCTTCGTCGGCGCATCCGTGATGCGGATCATCGGATACTCGGTCATGTTATTCTGGACGATTCGGCCGCGTTCGATGTTCAGCTCCTGGAACATCATGGTGCCGAGCCCGTCGACGATGGAGCCCTCGACTTGGTTTTCGGCGCCGCTGAGGTTGACGATTTGCGCGCCGACATCACACGCCGCGACGACGCGATCAACCTTGAGCTGGCCTTCCTTTGAGACCGTGACCTCGGCCACCATCGCGATGAAGCCCTGGTGGCTGAAGTGAAACGCGATGCCCTGGCCCTGGCCTTTGGCAAATCTCTTCGGGTTCCAGCCGGCTTTCTCTGCGACCAGTTTGGTCACACCGAGCATGCGCGCGGCGTCATAGTTGCCGCTCTTCTTCTGCGAGAGCAGTTCAAGCCGCACTTCCAGCGGATCGCGACCCGCGGCGTGGGCGAGTTCGTCGATGAAACTCTGCATGACAAAAGAGAACACGTTGTTGCCTGGGGCGCGCCACGGTCCCATCGGGATGTTGCACTCCATCACCGATTGCTCGGCGAAATAGTTATCCAGGAACATCGCCGGAAACTGATCCTTTTGCAGGGCGCCGCCGCTGCCGGTTTGGACGCTCGGAGCGGCACCGTCGCGGCCCGGGCGCATCGAGCCGAAGGTCACGAAGTGGTTTTTCCATCCGACGATCTTACCGTTGGCATCGATGCCCCCCTTGAGGAAGTGGAAACCGCCGGCGCGAAATTGATCGTGGTGGAGATCATCCTCGCGCGACCACGTGAGTTTCACGGGCGCGGGAACTTTCTGGGCAATCGCGGCCGCCTCGATGATGAAGTCCGAGGTGAGGCGCCGGCCGAAACCGCCGCCCGCGCGCATCATGTGCACCGTTATGTTCGCCGCGGGAATGCCGAGGAGCTGCGTGATCATGCCGTTGCCGCCGGCGGGGGATTGCGATGGAGCCCAGATTTCCATTTTGCCGTCTTTGAAGTGCGCCGTGCAATTCTGCGGCTCGATGCTCAGGTGGGAGATGAACGGATAGCTATACTCCGCGGTGATCGTTTGCGCGGCACCCGCGAGGGCGGTGTCGACATCGCCGTCTTTGTGCACCTGCGTGTGGCCGGGCTGAGCGGAAAGCTCCTTCGCCTTGGCGGAGAAGGCGTCCCAGCTATCGTTGGCAAACTTGCCCTCGTCCCACGTGACTTTGAGTTGCTTGCGCGCGGAGAACGCGGCCCACGTGGAGTCGGCGACAATCGCCACACCCGGGGAAAGTCCCGCGGTGTTGGTGGTGCCCTCGAGGACAAACGCGTCTTTCACGCCAGGCAGCGCCTTCACTTGATCGAGGTTGGCGCTGACGACTTTGCCACCGAAGACGGGGCATTTCTCGTAAACGGCGTAGAGCATGCCCGGCAATTTCGTGTCGATGCCGAACAGCGGCTGACCGGTGACGATCTTGGGATTGTCGACGCCGCCGACGCGCGTGCCGAGCAGCTTGTAGTCTTTCGGATTCTTGAGCGGGGCTGAAGCGGGCACGGGCAGCGTCGCCGCCTTCGCGACGAGTTCACCGTATTTGAGGGACTTGCTGGAGCCGCGATGCAGGACTGCGCCGCCCTCGGTCGAACATTCACCCGCAGGCACGCCCCAGGTTTGGGCGGCCGCCTCGACGAGCATGGCATGGGCCGTCGCGCCGAGCTTGTGGAAATTGTCGTAGTTGTTCGGCGTGGAGGTGCTGCCGCCGGCGCTCTGGTTGCCGTAGAGTTGCTGGTTGAGATCAGCCTGCTGCACGACGACGTCCTTCCAATTCACATCGAGTTCCTCGGCGATGATCATTGGGAGGGAGGTCTTGATGCCCTGGCCGATTTCCGGCTGCTTCGACATCAAGGTGACGGTGCCGTTGGCGGCGATCCGGATGAAGGCGTTCGGAGAAAACTCGGTCGCGCCCGCGGAGGCGTTGACCACTTCGGCCGCGGCCCCGCTGGCGCCGGACTTGAGATAAAACCCGAGCACGAGCGCGCCGCCACCGAGCGCGGAAAACCTCAGGAAGTTGCGGCGATCGATCGGACCGGAAAGAGTGGGGAGGCTCATTGCTGGCCTCCTTTCGTCGTCACGAGCGGCTTGCCGCCCGGGGCAGTCGCGGCGGTCGCGGAGATTTCGGCGGCGAGCTTGATGCCGGCGCGGATGCGGAGATACGTGGCGCAGCGGCAGAGATTGCCGTCCATGGCGTCGTCGATGTCCTGATCGGTGGGCTTGGGCGTTTCCTTCAGGAGTGCGGCGGCGGTCATGATCTGGCCGGCCTGGCAGTAGCCGCATTGGGCGACGTCGAGTTCGCACCACGCTTTTTGCAACGGATGCGAGCCGTCGGTGGATAGGCCTTCGATGGTGACGACCTGCTTGCGACCGACCGTGGAGACGGAGGTCATGCAACTGCGGGTCGGCACGCCGGTGAGGTGGACGGTGCATGCACCACATTTGCCGACGCCGCAGCCGAATTTCGTGCCGGCGAGTTCGAGACTGTCGCGGAGAACCCAAAGTAGCGGGGTGTCCGAGGCCACGTCCACGGAGCGGGCCTGACCGTTAACATTCAAAGTATATTTGCTCATGAGGGAAGGGGAGGGTGAAGAGCGAGACGCGAGGAACCAAACGACGTTGCGAACCGTAACAAAAAAGATCCTGCGGTCAACGACTGAGGCGCGGCCTAATCCGGTAAACGGATGAACAATATTGCCGTTATTTCGCCGCGATCCGACCGGCCACCCAATCGACGATCGCATTATCGTCGCTCTGCTCGAGACGCCACACCACGCCCAGAAACTCGGCCGGCGAGATGTCGTGCGTCTTGAAAAAACTTCGATCGCCACCGCAGCAATACATGAGCGAGGCCGGCAACTCCCCGCGGAGCTTCGCCTTTGCCTTCGGGATGAGTCGCGGCAGCCACGTGATGCCGCGGATGGATTCCGCCTTCGTGGGCATTTTGTCCGCATCGAGCACGACCGAAGAGGCGCGACCCTTTTGAACGTTCACGAAGTAATTTCGCCGCGTGCTCTCGATCGCGACGGCGTTGTCTGGGCCGGGCTCACCGTAGCCGGCCTGATCTTCGGTGTAGTCGTAGAGGTGCTGGGAATTTAAGCCGTTGGCTGCGAGCCAGGCCTTTTCGTCGGCAGAGAAAAACGTGTCGGCTCCGCGTTGGCCGTTGGCGTAGAGGCCCATCGCTTTGTCGTAGAGGGCGCGGAATTTGGGCGCGAAGTCGTAGTGTTTCATCTCGGACAGAAAACCAACGAATCGAAAAAATGCAAAATCACGCCGAGCGGAAGTCGATTTGGCGCATGCGATCCGCCACGTGCGCATTACACGCTCGCATTTTTTCGCACCTCGCCCACGTTGGGCTAGACCCCGTATGAAATTGCCCTTCGCCGTCATTTTCTTGCTCACCGCTGCGGTCGCTTCGGCCACGTTGCCCAGTCCCGCCGCCCGTATCGGCCTGACCTTTGCGCTCGGCACGCCCACCCAAGGCACCACGGCCGTCACGATCGCACGCATTCAAGACCTGGGCGTGAAACTTGTCCGCCAGACGACCTATGCCGACGTCTCGTGGGCTCAAGTGGAACTCGTCGACAACACGTTCACCTTTTCGACCATCGACGAAGTGACCAACTCTACCGTTGGCTTCACCGTTCATCCCACGCTCTACGGAATCTCTGCCGGCGCCAACGACATCTACGGCCTGCAAGTCCCCTTCAACCTCACCGCTGGCATCACCGATGGCTGGAAGACCTCCCGCGATTCCGTCGCCGCGCAAAACTATGTGCAAACCGTCGTCGCGCGCTACAAATCGGTCGTGCGCCACTGGGAGATTTCCAACGAAATGGAGAGCAAGGTCACCCGTCCGCTTGGCCTGCCCACGACCGAGTTTGCTGCGTTCCTCGTGCTCAACCGGGGCTGGATTCGCGCGATCGATTCCGAGGCGCTCGTCGTCCTTCCCGGCATCTCCGGCACCTACGGTCTCCCGCTCGCCAACGGCCAGCAATGGCTTCGCAACCTCCTCGCCGCCGGCGGTGCCGCGGGTTTCGATGTTTTTAGCTACCATGACTACAACTCGTGGTGGACGCTCCCGAAACACTTCGACGACTACCGCGCCATCCTCGACACCAACGGCCTTTCCGCCGTCCCGATCTGGGTTACCGAGTCCAGTATTTCCAGCGGCACGCAAACCTCCATCACTCCATCGTATTCGTCCATCGACGGCCAGGCCGCCGACGTGTGGCGCCGCAGTTGTCTCCTCTTCAGCAAAGGCGCGCTCAACTTCAACTGGCACGGCCACTATTCGAACGGCGCCACCTCCTCGGGCGATGGCTTCGCCGAATTCGGCCTCCTCACGAGCAGTGGCAACATCAAGAAAAAATCATGGCACTCCTTCAAGTTGCTCGTCCAAAAAATCGAAGGCTTCACCGCCGCGCGTCTCCTATCCAGCGGCACCATCACCGACGACAACACCTCCGGCGGCGCTGGCACGTGGGTCGTCGAGTTTACTTTTTCCGGCGGCACGAAAAAATACGTGGCGTGGAGCCCCAATGCCCAGAGCTATTCTCTCACCGGCCTCACCAGACAGGCGAGCGCCACGCTCACCACGGTCGTGCCTGCGAGCGTGACGACGGACGGCAACACGCCGACGTGGACCACTTCTTCCCGCGCCATCACAAACGCCACTCTCGCCCTCACGCTGGCCGACGCTCCCATCCTGATCGAGACTTCGACTGCGAGTCTGCCCGACATTGCGACCCAGCCCACCGCGCAAATTGTGACCTCCGGGAGCGCTGCCACTTTTACGGTCGTCGCGAGCGGCACGGCTCCATTCACCTATCAATGGAGCAAAGACGGCACGGCCATCGCCGGCGCGACCTCTGCCACCTACACCATCAGCAGCACCGCGACCACGAGCGCCGGCAGTTACACCTGCACCGTCACGAACGCCGCCGGCGCAGTCACCTCCAGCGCCGTTACGCTCACGGTCAACACCGCATTTATTGATCCCGCGCGACTCATCAATCTCTCGATCCTCACCACTCTCACCGCCAACGAACTCTTCACCGTCGGCACCGTCATCGGCGGCGGCGGCACGACTGGCAGCAAAGCTCTGCTCGTCCGCGCTGCGGGTCCATCACTCACCGCGCTCGGCGTCGGCGGGGCGCTCCCGGATCCGAAGCTCGATCTCTTCTCGGGTCAGACGGTTGTCGCGACCAACGACAACTGGGCCGGCACCCTCGCACTCAACAACGCGTTTACCTCTGTCGGGGCCTTCGCCTATTCGGCCGCCACCTCGAAAGACGCCGCGATCTTTAACGCCACGCAAGCCGCCGGTTCTTACACGATTCAAGTGACCGGTGTCGGCGGTGCGACTGGCACCGTGATCGCCGAACTCTACGATGCCACGCCCGCCGGCACGTTCACCGCGACGACCCCACGACTCGTCAATGTTTCCGTCCTGAAGAAACTTGCGGCGGGCGAAACGCTCATCGCCGGATTCGTCGTCGGCGGCACCGGCACCAAAACCGTGCTCATCCGCGCCGTCGGCCCGTCGCTCGCGGTTGCGCCCTTCAATATTGCTGGCGTGATGACCGATCCGAAGCTCGACCTCTACAGCGGCCAGACCGTGATCAATTCGAACAACGACTGGAGCACGCCCGTCGGCACCGGCGCCTCGAACGCCACCCAATTGTCCGCCGCATTCACGAGTGTCGGGGCCTTCACGCTTGTCGCGAACAGCAAGGACGCCGCTTTACTCGTCACACTCGCCCCCGGCAGTTACACCGCGCAAGTCAGCGGCGTGAGTAACACCAGCGGCTTTGCGATTATCGAGGTTTACGAAGTGCCGTGAGCCCTTTTGTAGCGACGGTCGATGACCGCCGAACGAACGGCGCGCGGTTTTTGCCGGCGGTCGTCAACCACCGCTCCAACTAGGGGCCGCGGAGCTATTTCACACCGGCCGGAAGTCGATCAGGCGTTTGAAGCGGTCGACTTTTTCGACGACGACATCGATTCGGCCGTTGAGGGCGAATTTCTTTTTCGTCTTCCGCCCGACAAGTGCCGAGGCGTCGCTGTTCGGATAGTAGCGATCGTCGTCGAGGGTGTTCATCGAGACGAAGCCGAAGGTCATCGACTCGACGAGTTCGAGGAAGAATCCGTTCGGGCGCACGTCGGTGATGATGGCGGCGAATTTGGTTTTGGGCTTTTTCTCGACCTCACGCTCGAAGAATTCGAGCAGCTTGATCTTGATACTCTCACGTTCGGCTTCGGCGCTGTTGATTTCCGTGAGGGTGAGATGCTCGCCGAGGCGTTCGACGCCACTGAGATTGTAGCCGGCCCGATCGGCGGATGCGGGGTAGCCCTGATGCTTCACAAGGTAGTAATCGAAGACCCGGTGCACGACCAAGTCGGAGTAGCGGCGAATAGGCGAGGTGAAGTGCGTGTAGTCTTTCTTCGCGAGGCCGTAGTGGCCGTCGTGGGTCGAGCGGTAGGCGGCCTTCTTCAAGCTGCGCAGCAGCTGCGTGCGGAGCGTGTAGCCCTGCGGATGGGTGCGGAGAATCTCGAGCAGCTTCACGACTTCGTCGCGGTGGCTGAGATCGCCAACCATGATGTCGTAGGTTTTGAGCTGGCCGCGCAGTTCGTTGAGTTTTTCGGGATCGGGATCGTCGTGGACGCGGTAAAGCGAGGGCAGGTGATGGACGCGCGTGACGCGGGCGACCGCCTCATTGGCGGCGAGCATGAACTCTTCGATGAGTTGGTGGCTCTCGTCGTGTTCGATTTTTTCGAGCCGATCGGCGTAACCCTTTTCGTCGACGAAGATTTTCGTCTCCGGCATGTCGAGATCGAGCGAGCCGTGCGCCATCCGATCTTTGCGGAGCTTGCTGGCGAGGCGCCAGAGCGTGCGGATCCACTGCTGCAAATCGACGAGTTCGCCGTCGCTGAGCTCGCGGAGCGCGCGGCCAGTCGAGCCGGTCTGGTGTTTCGGCGGGAGCGGCAGTGCGCGAATGCGCTCGAGATCGTTTTCGAAGAGAAACGCGTAGGCTTGCTTGTAAGTGAGTCGCTTGCGGCTGCGGATGACCGTGTTCGCGTAGCTCGTGGTTTTGATCGCGCCGTTTTTGCCGAAGGTGAGAAAGACCGCCTTGCACACGCGATCTTGCGCCTCGACGAGCGAGCAGAGGCCGTTGGAAAGTTTTTCCGGCAGCATCGGGATAACCGTGCCGACCAGATAGGTGGAGTTGCCGCGGCGCTGCGCCTCGCGATCGAGCGCGGTGTTGGCGCGGACATAGGAGGAAACATCGGCGATGTGAATGCCGACCCGCACTTCTCCGCCGTCGAGCGTTTCGACGGAAAGGGCGTCGTCAAAATCCTTCGCGTCATCGGGATCGATCGTGAAGGTCGGGACTTCGCGGTAATCGAGCCGGTTGGCGAGATCGCGCGGCTGCACGGTGTTCGGAATCGCGGCGGCCTCCCGTTCGACCTCCTCGGGAAAACTCGGCGAGAGATTGTATTTCTCGAACACGCCGAGCAGCTCCGCGCGCGGTTCGTGGGTGCGGCCGAGACGCGCGGTGAGCACGCCCGTCAGGGAATCGGTGCGGCGCTTCCACTCGTTGAGGGTGACGATGACCTTGTCACCTTCCTCGGGCCGCGGCGTGACGTCGCTCTTGACCGGATCGTCGACCAGAATCTGGAAGTTGTAACGCGGATCGTCGGGCTGCACGATCCAGGCACGGCGATCGCGACGGAGATCGCCGACGACGGTGCCGCGGCCGCGTTCGAGCACGCGCACGACGCCGCCGATTTTCTCGCCGGGCCTGCGACCCTTGCGGCCGGGAAATTCGCGCGCGAGCACGCGGTCGCCCGGCAGCGCGACGCCGGTGTCTTCCGGGAAGACCTGGAGCGCGGGTTCGCCGATCGCGAGGCTCGCCGGATCGTCGCGGATGACGAAAGCGGAGCCGCCGGCGCGGAATTGGATCCGGCCGGTTAATTCATCCTTACCGAGCGTGGGCTTGGCCGGTCCGGACGGGGACGGGGGTGCGGAAACGGAAGGTGCGGGCGCGCCCCGTGGCGGATTTTTTTTCTGTCCTGGTCCGCGGCCGCGTTCGAGCGATGGCGGCGCGGAGGCCGGCGGCGCGGAGGGTGCGGGCGCGGTGTTTCCGCGCAAACGCGCGGGGGTGAAGATGGGGCGTTGCTCGACGCGCTTGGTGGCGGCGGCGCTACCGCGCGGAGCGATGCGACCGCTCTGCGCGCGGGTGAACTCGCCGGCCTTGAGCACGAGGCGCACCTCGTGCGCGAGCATGACGCGCTCCTTTTTTTTGAGACCAAGCCGATTGGCTAGTTCGTATTCGTTGGCGGGAGAATAGTCGGGGCCGCGCAGAAGCGCGAGCAGGCGATCACGGAGACTCATGTAATAGTAAGATGGCGCGGCGCGCAGGCCGTGCTTTGAGATTGGCCTCAAGCAAATAGGCGGCCTACGTTTGGGCGATGAAAATCGTGCACGCAGCCAGCGAGCTGTTTCCCTATGTGAAGACCGGGGGGCTCGCGGATGCGGTGGCCGCGCTCGCGGGCGCGCTGGCGGACAACGGTCACGAGGTGTCGGTGTTCCTGCCCGGGTATCGCGCGGCGCTGGCGCACAAGGATGCGGCCGGCGCGGAACGCACGCTGCGCCTGAAGATCGAGATGGGAAATGACTTCATCGCGGGTGATGTGCGGGTGTTTTCGCCCCGGAAAAACCTCCGGGTGTTCCTGATCTGCCGCGAAGAATTTTTCGATCGCTCGGCGCCGTATGGCAACGGCGAGCGCGACTACGAGGACAACGCGGATCGCTTTATGTTTTTCTGCAAGGGCGTGGTGGAGACGCTGCGCCTCGCGGATTTGCAGGCGGACGTCGTGCACGCGCACGACTGGCAGGCGGCGCTGCTGCCGCTGCTCGTGCGCGAGGCGGAGCGCCGGCACAACGTCACGCTCGCGCTGAAGACCGTCTTCACGATTCATAACATCGCGTATCAGGGATTGTTTCCGGCGCCGGCCTTCGCGCGCACGAACCTGCCGGAGGAACTCAATAACATCGATGGCTTGGAGTATTACTCGCAGATCAATTTGATGAAGGGCGGCATCCTCTTTGCCGATCGCGTGACAACGGTGAGTCCGCGTTACGCGCGGGAAATCCAGACGCCGGAATTCGGCTGCGGGCTCGACGGCGTGGCGCAGACGCGCGCGGAGGACATCGTGGGCTTGTTGAACGGCGTCGATGCCGCGGTCTGGAATCCCGCGATCGATGCGCTGCTGCCGGCGCGTTATTCGCCGATAAACATGGCGGGCAAGCAGACGTGTCGTGTGGAGTTGCTGAAACGCTCCGGCTTCGCGGAGAATTTCACGGGCGCCATCTATGGAATCGTCGCGCGGTTCACCGAACAAAAGGGCATCAAGCTCGTGCTCGAGAACCGCGATTTTTTCCGGGAGACCGACTGCCGCCTGGTCGTGCTGGGCGCGGGCGACAAAGCGCTCGAGGAGGCCATGCGCGCCCTCGCCGCCGAGACGCCGCAGAAAATTTCCCTGAGCGCGCGGCTGGACGAAGAAATGAGCCATCTCATCGAAGCGGGCAGTGATTTTTTTGTGATGCCTTCGCTCTTCGAACCGTGTGGGCTCAACCAGATGTATTCCCAAGTTTACGGCACGCTGCCGATCGTCAGCCGGGTGGGCGGCCTCGCCGACACGGTGATTGATGTGGATGAGCAACCCGACGCCGGCACGGGCCTGATGTGCGAACCGACGGCGGCCAGCCTGCGCGAGGCGTTGGAGCGCTCGCAAAAACTTTTTGCTGACAAGCCACGCCATCTCGCCACGCAACAGCGCGGCATGGCGCGGGACTTTGGTTGGGCGACCGCGGCGAAGGGTTACGAAAAACTTTATTCCGACTCGCTGTAATCGCGTGAGCGTCGCGCCCACCATCGTTTGGTTCCGTCAGGATTTGCGCCTGCACGACAACCCGGCGTTGCAGGCGGCGGTGGAGCGCGGCGGCGGAGTCGTGCCGCTCTACCTGCTCGATGAGGCCGGCGAAGGCCGCTGGCCGCTGGGGGGCGCGAGCCGCTGGTGGCTCCATCACTCGCTCGGGGCGCTCGAGGCCGCGTTGCGCGAGCGCAGCTCGCAGCTCATCGTGGCACGCGGTGGGGCGCAGGAAGTTTTGGCGGAGATCGTGCGTGCGACGGGTGCGACGGCGGTGTTTTGGAATCGGCGTTACGAGCCAGCCTGCATCGCGCGGGATGCGACGATCAAGTCGGGGCTCGCCGCCGCGGGAATCGAAGCGAAGAGCTTCAACGGCGCGCTGCTCAACGAGCCGCACACGATCAAGAACAAGCAGGGCGGCCCGTTTCAGGTGTTCACGCCTTACTGGCGGCATTGCCTGTCGTTGCCGGTGACCGCGCCGATCAAGTTTACCGCGACAATCCTGCCGGCGCCGGCGGCGTGGCCGATCTCACTCGAGATCGCGGAGCTGGGGCTGCTGCCGCGAATTTCGTGGGACGCGGGATTCGCCGCGGCCTGGCAGCCCGGCGAGGCGGGCGCGTTGAAACAACTGCGGGCGTTCGCGGCGCGCGCGATGGACGACTACGCCGACGCACGCGATCGGCCGGCGCGGTCCGGGACGTCGCGGCTTTCGCCGGCCTTGCATTTTGGCGAGATCTCCCCGCGGCAAGTGTGGGCGGCGGTGCAGGCGCGCGCGAAGGACACGGGGGTGTTTCCGCCGAGCAACGGTGCGCGCGTCTTCCTCTCGGAGATCGGTTGGCGGGAATTTGCCTATCACCTCTTGATTCATTTCCCGGCCACACCGGAGTCACCGTTGCGCGGGGAGTTCGCGCGCTTCCCGTGGGCCAACGATCCGGGCGGGGGGAAGCTGCGCGCGTGGCAGCGGGGTCAAACCGGCTACCCAATCGTCGACGCGGGGATGCGACAACTCTGGCAGACCGGCTGGATGCACAACCGCGTGCGCATGGTCGTCGCCTCGTTTCTCGTGAAACACCTGCGGCTCCCGTGGACGCATGGCGCGGCGTGGTTTTGGGACACGCTGGTCGACGCTGATCTCGCGAGCAATACGCTCGGCTGGCAGTGGAGCGCGGGCTGTGGCGCGGATGCCGCGCCGTATTTTCGAATTTTCGCTCCGGTGTTGCAGGGCTTGAAGTTCGACGAGAACGGCGATTACGTCCGACGCTGGGTGCCGGAGCTGGCGCGCCTGCCGGCGGATCACATCCAGGCACCGTGGGAAGCGCCGATGCATGTGCTGGCCGAGGCCGGAGTGCGCCTCGGCGAAAATTATCCGCCCCCGATCGTCGATCATGCGACGGCGCGCGCGGAGGCGCTGGCAGCACTTAAACAATTGCGCGCGTCCGCATGAAGATTCTCCTCGCCGGCGCTTCGGGTTTGATCGGGCGCGCGCTCGTCGCGGCGCTGCGCGAACGAGGCGATGAAGTCGTCTGCCTGGTGCGACGGCCTGCGGCGGGCGCGGACGAAATATTCTGGAAACCCGAGCGCCACGAACTCGACGCCGCGCAAATCGAGGGCGTCGACGCCGTCGTCAATCTCGCCGGTGAAAACATCGCGGGCGGGCGCTGGACGGCGTCGCGGCGCGCGCGACTCCTCGGCAGTCGCGTGGACGCGACGCGCACCCTCGTCATGACGTGCGCGGGGCTGAAGCGAAAACCGGCGGTGTTCATCAGCGCATCGGCGATCGGAATTTATGGCGATGGCGGCGAGGCGGAATTGACGGAGGCCAGTCCGCCGGGCCGCGGATTTTTGCCGGAGACGTGTTTAATTTGGGAGACGAACGCCGAAGGCGCGGCCCGTGCGGGAATGCGCACCGCGTTGCTTCGGTTCGGCGTTGTGCTCGCCCGGGAGGGCGGGGCGCTCGCTAAAATGCTGCCGGTGTTTCGCCTCGGGCTCGGCGGGCGCATGGGTTCGGGCACGCAATGGATGAGCTGGGTGAGCCTCGACGATGTGGTGGGAGTTGTGCGGCACGTTTTAGACAATGCGAACTGCAGCGGGGCCGTGAACGTCGTCGCCCCTGCGTCGGCGACGAATGCCGACTTTACCGCGGCGCTCGGACGCGTTCTCCACCGGCCGGCGCGATTGCCGGTGCCGGGCTGGTTGCTGCGCCTGTTATTTGGACAAATGGCGGTGGAAACGATTTTGGGCAGTGCGCGGGTGCGGCCGGAACGTTTGCGCGCGGCGGGTTATGGGTTTCGGCACCCGGATCTGGAAGCGGCACTGCGGGCCGCGATGGGTCGCTGACGGGGGCGAAATCTAGGCTTTTCAAACGAGCTCCGATCTCTACTTTGGGCGGTTCATATGGAGAAAACCTTCGTTATTTTTAAGCCCGACTGCATGGAGAAACGCCTCGTCGGGACGGTGTTGAGCCGCTTCGAAGCCGCTGGCTTTGACGTGATTGGCTGCAAGATGACGCGCCTCGCGCCCGCACTGCTGCGCGAGCACTACGCACACGTTGCGACCAAGCCGTTTTATCCGGAGATCGAGACGTTCATGAACTCCCGTCCGGTTATCATGATCGCGATGCAGGGCGACAACATCGTCCAACGCGTGCGCGATTTGCTCGGGCCGACCGATTCGCGGAAGGCTGCGAAGGGCACGATCCGCGGAGATTTCGGCACGGAAATGATGAAGAACGTCGTCCATGCGTCGGACAGCGTCGACAACGCGAAGGCCGAGCTCGCCCGGTTCTTCAAGGCCGAGGAACTTTACACGGTTTAAAAGACGCGAGAGCCTCTCATCTTCAGCGCCGCCTTCGTGCGGCGCTTTTTTATGTCCATTCTACAGCGCCGGTCCGGCCTTTTGAGGTGGACCCTTCCGGTTAGACAGGTGGGAGGTGAAAGTAAGTTATGAGTTAGGGCGGGAGGACAAGCGGGAAAGCAAGGGAGGGGGTGTAGGGGAGCGTAGCTCCCCACCAGTCC
>JBBRLB010000071.1:0-31977 GCA_038231575.1 Opitutales bacterium
ATACGATCGTGATCAGCGCTTCCCAGCGCTGATCGCCGACGAGCCAATCGATGCCAAGCATGATACAGCCTAAGGGGCTGTATAGGATGAGGAACTCCCAAACTGGCGAGCCAAAGTGGCTTTCGGTCCAGAAGAACGCCGAAGCGCCGAAAATGATCCAGAGGGGCGTCCAAGTCTTCATTTTTTGCCTAACGTTAAAGATGAGCCACGCGGCGGAGCCGCGTTGGCTCTGGCGCCTGGTTAGCCTTTTTCATGGTTTCAGTTTCATCTCCAGCGGTGGAATCGGAGTAGGTAGTGGCTTTTCTGGTGGTGGAATCCGGACGGGCTCTGGCTTCGGCGCCTCCAGCGGGACATCGCGAGTGTATGGCGGACGCTCCTGTCGATACTTGCTCAGAATCCGACGCAAACTTTCGTAACCATCTTTTGAGAGATCGGTCATTCGATTCGCATCGTCGTAGATGAGCACTAACTCGTGACAGCCAAAGCACAAAAGCACGATAGCGACTCTGACATCTTTCCTTTTCCACTCGATCGCGTAGTCGGCGTGAAACCCTCCACAAAACTTCATTCCCGTCCAGGCAACGCATGGTGAATGGATGCGAAACAAAGTATCCAGCGCGACTTTGTCTTCTTCGCCGACATTTAACGGCCGTTCATAAAAGAGCTCATCGAAATTCTTACCAGTGTCCGTAACGTGGAAATATTTCTTCTTCTGCATTTCCACGTAGCGGGACTGACCCTCCGAAGTCTGATGCGGCAGCCCTTCGTAAACAGTCATCGAATCGGCGTCGCGCAGGAGATTCACGAAATTCGGCAGCGACGGCACGATCGCCTGTGAATTGGGGAAAGCTTGGCTCGCAAAAAAACAGGAAACTAGAAGCAGCCTCTTCATGGCTAACGTTCAAGATGAGCCACGGCCGCTTGGGGCCGTTGGCTCTGGCGTCTGGTTCGGCTCTTTTTTCTTCATTCGTGGAATCCAGCTTCGCTTCCTACTCCTTCGCTTTTCTTTGGAGACTTCCAAATAGTGCGAAGCGCAATCCAGCTCACAACGAGAACCGCAACCAAGAGCGCAGTATTCTGAAGGAGGGCAGACCAGCTCACCCAAATGCTGCTAGACTGCCAATTGATCGGAAGCGCCATGAAACCTAAGAAGCCGGCAACAAACACAGCGCCGACTGCGACTATTGATAGGAAAATTTTTGGGAGCGTGCTCATTTCTTTGCCGAACAGTGTTATTCGCCGGAACTCAGTGAAGCTTTGGAAAGGGGCATCATTGCGAGACGAGAGTTGAGCCGGACTATTGCAAGATGTTGAGCCTAAAAATGCCCCCATTCACATGCCTAAATTCGGGTAAACGCCGCGCTTTGTTTTTCGTCCGGCGAAAGACTCACTCGCGGAGCTGTGCTTGTTTCCACCTCTGCTGATGAACGCCGGCCTTATTCGTTTCCCAAGTGGCAGGAGGCGTTGCAGGAGGCAACGTGGTCCGAACGCGAGCGCGCGGCGTGCCGGCGCGCGATCCTGGGCTTTCTGCATCGGTGCAAGGCGCAGCGGGCGCCGGCCTCGGTGGCCTTGGCGAAAATCCACCTGGGCGCTTCGCCGGGTCTCATCGAACGCGAGGCGTTGCGGTGGTTCTTTCGTGGGGGCAACTATGTGCCGCGTTTCCCGGCCATTGTGGCGTCGGCGGTGCGGCGTCCGTCGTCGTCGCCTCCGTGTCCATCCAGCCAGGATTTAGGCGGGGCCGAGTGGGAACGCGATCTCGTCGCGGCAGTGCGGGAGCGGGGTTTCCTGTGGCGAACCGAAGAAACCTATCGCGAATGGGCCGGCCGTTTCGCGCGTTTCCTTGCGCCGCGCTCGCCGTATGCGGCGACGGCGGGGGACGTCGGCTCCTTCCTGAGTGCGCTCGCCGTCGAGCGCCGGGCGAGCCAGAGCACTCAGAAACAGGCGCTCAACGCCCTCGTGTTTTTGATGCAGGAGGCTCTGCATCGGGAACTGGGAGTGATTCCGTTTCAACGCGCGGAGCCCGGCCGAAAGGTGCCGACGGTGCTGACGCGCGCCGAGGTAACACGATTGTTCACGCAGTTGCAGGGGACGACGAACCTGATGGCCCGGCTCGCGTATGGCGCCGGTCTGCGGCTGCTCGAATTGCTGCGGTTGCGGGTGCACCACCTCGATTTGGAGCGAAGCCGGTTGCAGATTTACGACGGCAAGGGCGCAAAACATCGCATCACGGTGCTGCCGGCCGTGCTGGTGCCCGTGTTGCACGAGCATCTGGCACGGCTGCGCCGGCTGCACGCGGAGGATCGCGCGGCTGGTCTGCCCGGCGTCTGGCTGCCCGAGGGTTTGGCCCGCAAATATCGCTCGGCCGGAGAGGCGTGGGAATGGCAGTGGTTATTTCCTTCCCGGGAGACGGCGAAAGACCCGGCGACGCACGTGCGCCGGCGCCATCATGTGACGGACAGTGCTTTTCAACGAGCGGTCCGCCGCGCGGCCGAAGCGGCGAAGATCGACAAACGTGTCACACCGCATGTGCTGCGGCATTCATTTGCCACGCATCTCCTCGAAGGCGGGGCGGACATCCGCACGGTGCAGGAATTGCTCGGGCATGAAAGCGTGGAAACGACGCAGATTTATACGCACGTGATGGTGAAGCCGGGGCTGGGTGTGCGGAGTCCGCTCGACGAGTGAACTGGGCTCCTTGGAATTACTCGTGCCCGCGCCTCGCACCCTCATGGTCAGACGCCGGCGCATTGGCGGAGACTTGAATTGGAAATCACACACGGGCTGCGTCTTTTCCGGCAGCACCCCCCGCAAGCGGACGGCGCGTAGCTCCCGCGGAGTGCGCTGAGGGCTGACGACCAACAACCGACGAGGGTGGGCAGAGGGCTGCGGACAGACGACGGAGAGCGGAGGGCGCACACGGTTCAGTCGATGACTCGGCTTCGGCCGCTGACCGGAAATCCGTGACGATTCCGCCTACCACCGCACTGGGGGAGCGATGAGTCGGCCCCTTCCCCTTCGCTAGACCTAGCGGCCGGGCTGGGGCGCCGGGCGGGTCCGGCGAGAGCGCAACTTCGCGCACCGCGAACCTTTCCGTTCTGTAATGCTCCAGCAAGGGGCGGGATAACTGGGTGTGGCATCTTGGGCGCACAGTTTTCCAAAAACTCTCTATTCACACCATGAACACTCCCACCCTCACTCGTCGCCGCGCGGCTTTCGTCGCCGGCGTGCTCGCTCTCGGCAGCCTCCTCGCCGCCGTCCAAGGCGCCCAAAGCAAAAGCAACAACTCCCCGCTGACCCTCAACCGCGACGATCACACCGTCGCCCGTGGTCAGCTCGAAAAGGCCAGCTACGCCGATGTCGTCAAACGCGTCGCGCCCAGCGTCGTGAAGATCACCACGCAGACCAAGGCGAAGCGCGTCGCGATGACCGGCAACCAAATCCCCGGCTTTGATGAGCCGATGCTCCGCCAGTTCTTCGGCGGCCGCCTGCCGGAGACGCGCACCGAGCCCCAGTCGGGCCTCGGCTCCGGCGTCATCATTAGCGCGGACGGCTACATCGTGACGAACAACCACGTCATCGATGGCGCCGACACCGTCACCGTCGCGCTGTCCGACGGTCGCGAGCTCACCGCGAAAGTGGTCGGCCGCGATCCGTTGAGCGACATCGCCGTCGTGAAAGTCGACGCCAAGGATTTGCCCGCGATCACGTTTGCCGACAGCACCAAGGTGGAAGTCGGCGACCGCGTCCTCGCGATCGGCAATCCGTTCGGCATCGGTGAGACCGTCACGAGCGGCATCATCAGCGCGAAGGGCCGTCAGGTCGGAATCCTCGCCGACGTGAAGGGCTTTGAAAACTTCATCCAAACCGACGCCGCGATCAACCCGGGCAATTCCGGCGGCGCGCTCGTCGACGTCGAGGGCCGCCTCATCGGCATCAACAGCGCCATCCTCAGCCACAATGGCGGCTTCCAAGGCGTCGGCTTCGCGGTGCCCACGGAAATGGTCGGCTCGATCGCGAGCAATCTCGTCGAGAACGGCAAAGTCGTCCGCGGCTACCTCGGCGTGAACATCCAGAACATCACGCCGGCGCTCGCCGACTCGTTCTCGTTGAAGAACCCCGAGGGCGCGCTCATCGCCGAGGTGCTGCCCGACAGTCCCGCCGCGAAGGCCGGCCTGAAAGAGGGCGACGTCGTCACCGCCGTCAATGGCACCACGGTCAAAGACTCGAACACGCTGCGCATGACGGTCACCTCGCTCAAGCCCGGCTCGAAGCTCGCGCTCGACGTCCTCCGCGACGGAAAGATCGAGCACGTGACCGCGACCGCGGCCGAGTTGCCCAAGTCGGGCAAGGCCAAGACCGAGGAGTTCGCGAAGAACGACGATGACGAAGGCGTGCTCAACGGTGTCGCCGTCGGCGACATCGACCGCGAGACGCGCAAGCAGTCCGACATTCCGGCCCGCCTTAAAGGCGCCGTGATCACCCAGGTCGATCCGGAATCCGCCGCGGCGCGCGCGGGCCTCCGTTCGGGCGACGTGATCCTGGAGATCAACAAGCAGGTCGTGCACAACGCCCAAGAAGCGATCGATTTCAGCACCAAGGCCGAAAGCAAGAAGACGCTCCTTAAGCTCTGGTCGCGTGGCTCCACGATCTTCGTGGTGGTCGACGAGACCGGCAGCGAAAAGGGCCACTCGTAAGCGCCCCGAATTTAGTCAGTAAGCAGTTGTAGATAGTAGGTGGCGGCCCCGGTGTGTGGTAGCACCGGGGCCGTTTGCTTGGTTACCCAGGCCAGTGATTCTTCGCAGCGCTCAGAATGCCAACCAAAGCCATCGCCCCGTAGGTCGAGCGGGACCGCTGGGCCCGCCGCGAATTACGACGAGCCAAACGGCGCACCCAGCGGTCGCGCCCCCACCTTTTCGACGACTTCTCGGACGCCCTCCCACGCCCCCCGCCCACCCCCACTTTCATCCTTCAGTCCCCGGGCCTTTCAGCCTTTCCTCCTTTTCACCCATGCGCGTGCTCGTTGTCGAAGATGATGCGAAGATTGCCTCGTTTGTCGTGCGCGGCCTCAAGCAGGCCGGCTACGCGGTCGATCACGCCCCCGACGGCGAGACCGGCCTCGCGCTCGCCGAATCCACCGACTACGACGTCGCCATCGTCGACATCATGCTGCCGAAACTCGACGGCATCAGTCTCGTCAAACGCCTGCGCGCGGCGCGCCGTCCCATTGCGGTCCTGTTTTTGAGCGCGAAGAGTTCGGTCGACGACCGCGTGCGCGGCCTGCAGAGCGGCGGCGACGATTATCTCACGAAGCCGTTCGCGTTTTCCGAATTAGTCGCGCGCGTGCAGGCGCTCATCCGCCGGGCCACCGCCTCGCCCGAAACCACGAAGCTCACGTCCGGCGATGTCACACTCGATTTGGTCACCCGCGAAGTCCTGCGCGCCGCCGAGCGCGTCGAATTGCAGCCGCGCGAATTTTCCCTGCTCGCGTTTCTGCTGCGCCATGCGGGCCGGCCGGTGAGCAAGACGATGATTCTCGAACACGTCTGGGACTATAGTTTCGATCCGCAGACCAACGTCGTGGACGTCGTCGTGTCGCGCCTCCGCGCCAAAATCGATCCCGATCACCAACGGATCGAGACGGTGCGCGGCGTCGGCTATATTTTCCGGCCTCATGCTTAAACGCCTGCGCCAATCCCTCGCGCTGCGGCTGGCGGCGCAATACGCCCTCGTCTTCGCCCTCTGCGTCGGCGGATTGTTCGGCGTGCTCTACTGGTCGCTGGCCAGCGCGCTCAACGCGCGCGAACTCGCCGCCCTCGAGCGGCAGGTGCGGTCGCTGGCCGACGCGTTCGGCCGCGGCTTGCCGGCGGACGTCATCGCGCGGGTGAAGAACAACCCCTCGCCCGAGATGAGCGCCTCGTTCGTCCGCCTCGTCGCGCCGAACGACACCGTCTTTTTTCAAAAACTGCCCGATGACTGGGTCGAGACGGAAATCAAATCGATGCCGTTCGGACCGTTTACGGTCAACCAGGAGGTCCGCACCGAGCGCATCCCCCAAAATGCGCTGCGCGATTACTCGATTGCGACGTATCGCTGGCCGAATGGCTGGCAGCTCCAGATGGGGCGATTGCTCGACAGCAAGGCCGTGTTGCTCGCGCCGCTGCGACGGACGTTCACAAGCGTCGGCGCCGCCGCGCTGCTGCTCTCGCTCGTCATCGGCACCGTGCTCGCGTGGCGCGCGACGCGGCCGCTCCGCCTCGTGTCCGACACCGCCCGCCGCATCCTCGAGACCGGCGACCTCGCCGCCCGCGTGCCCGGCCCGCTGGGCACCGGCGAACTCGCCACCTTGGTGCTCCAGCTCAACACCCTCCTCGACAAAAACGCCGCGCACGTCCGCGTGCTGCGCGAAACGCTCGACAATCTCGCGCACGATCTGCGCACCCCGCTCACCCGTTTGCGCGGCACCGCCGAGCTCGCGATGCAGGACTCGGGCGATCCCGCGGAGGCGCGCGCCGCCCTCGCCGATTGCGTCAACGAGTCCGACCGCGTGCTTCACCTGCTCGAGGCGTTACTCGACATCTCCGCCGCCGAAGCCGGCGCGTTGAAACTCAACCGCGACCAACTCGACGTGCGTGCGCTCACCGAACGCGCCGCCGATCTGTATTCCGAAGTCGCCGAGGAGAAAAGAATCACCGTGACGCTCGATCAGCCCGCGCCAGTCGAACTTAACGCCGACGCCATCCGCCTCGGTCAGGCCGTCAACAACCTCCTCGATAACGCGCTCAAATACACGCCGGCGGGCGGCCGCGTGGCCATCGCAGCGCGCACCGAATCCGGCGCCGCCATCATCACCATTTCCGACAACGGTCCCGGCGTGCCCGCCGCCGAGCGCGAAGCGATCTTCCGCCGCCTCTACCGCGGCGACGCGAGTCGCTCGCAACGTGGCCTCGGCCTCGGCCTCAGCCTCGTGAAAGCGATCATCGAGTCCCACGGCGGCACGATCGCGATTGACGATGCGCCCGGCGGCGGCGCGCGCTTCACGGTGCGGTTGCCGCAGTGAGACCGCCGCGGTCCGCCAGCAAAGGCTGAGCGCGGGATAGTTTTGCGGAAGGAGGGGCGGGCTTTACGCCCGCCCCACAGCTGACCCGCAAGCCAGAGCGAACTCCCCTCGTTCGGGCCGTTTGACTTCGCGCCGGCACGCGCGTTGTTTCCTCCGCTTTCATGGCCGACTTCCTCGACGAAACCAGACCCGATAAACTCGAACGCGCCTTCCTCGTGGGCGTCCAGACCTCCGACATGCGCGAGGGCGAGGGCGACGAACTACTGCTCGAGTTAAAGGAACTCGTCGAAAATTTGCGCCTGACCGTCACGCACACCGAGCTCGTCAAGCTTCGCCGGCCCACCCCCTCGCTCTTGCTCGGCAGCGGCAAGGCGAAGGAACTCTGCGAACAGGCCAAGGCCGACGGCGCCGATGTGATTGTGGTCGACGAGGCGCTGTCGCCGGCCCAGCAGCGCAACTGGGAGGAACTCTCCGGCCTCGCCGTCATCGATCGCCAGGAAGTCATCCTCGAGATTTTTTCCGACCGCGCCCACACCCGCGAGGCCACGCTGCAGGTGGCCCTCGCGCGCATGGAGTATTCGCTGCCGCGGCTCACGCGGGCGTGGACCCACCTTTCGCGTCAGCGCGGCAAGGGCGCGATGGGCGGGGAAGGCGAAACCCAGCTCGAAAACGATCGGCGCACCGTGCGCGACCGCATCACGCATCTGAAGGCCGAGCTCGCGGGCGTCGTGCAGCAGCGCAGCGTGCAGCGCACCAAGCGCCAGCGCATCCCGATTCCGACCTGCGCCATCGTCGGCTACACCAACGCGGGCAAATCCACGCTGCTCAACACGCTCACGGGCGCGCACGTCCTCGCCGCCGACAAACTCTTCGCCACGCTCGATCCGACCACGCGCCAGCTCGTGCTGCGGGGGAATCAAAAGGTGCTCGTGACCGACACCGTCGGCTTCATCCGCCGGCTGCCCCACGGCCTGGTCGAGGCGTTCAAGGCCACGCTCGAGGAAGTCGTCGTCGCCGATTTTCTGATCCACGTCCTCGATGTCACGAACGCGAATTTCGAGCAGCATCACGCGACGACGCTCGCCGTGCTCGGCGAACTCGGTGCGGCCGACAAGACCATCATCACCGCCTTCAACAAGACCGATGCCGCGACGCCCGGGATGGTCCGCCGCGCCAAGCAACTCGTGCCGGACGCGCTCTTCGTCAGCGCGCGCACCAAGGCCGGACTCGACGGGCTCGAGACGCGCTGCCTCGAACTCATCGCCGACACGCTCGGCGAAACCAATCTCCTCGTGCCGCACGATCGCTACGACGTGATCGCGCGACTGCACAAGCTCGGCCACATCCACGAGCAGGAGCACGAGGAGGCGGGCGTCCGGATCAAGGGTCGCTTCCCGGCTTCGCAGGCGGGTTTCTTCGCGCCGTTTGTCCTCGACCCAAAGTCGCGCTGATTGGCGCGGCGGGTGGGCGGGCTAGGCACGGACGGACGAAGCCGTCGCGGACGAGTTGCGCGCCTCGGGTGAAACCGGCCGCGCCGCCCCGGAGGCGTCGATGCTATCATGCGGGCCCGGAATCAAGCCGAGCCGCGCCGCATGCATCGTGAGCCGCGCGATCGAAGTGAGGCCGGTCTTCGCGGAGATGCTTACCCGATAACTGTTCACGGTCTTGACGCTGACGTTCAGTTGCACGGCGATTTCTTTCGAAGGCAGCCCGTTCGCGATCAAATTCAGCACCTCAAGTTCGCGTTCTGAAAGGGTGGTCGTGACATCGCCGCGCGGGCGGACCAGCCCGTCGAGCGTCCGCGCTGTCGCGGGCCCGAAATAGATCCCGCCGGAGGCGACCGCATGCAGCGCCTTCGTCAGCTCGGCCATGCCGGCCCCTTTTTCGACGAAGCCCTTGGCGCCTCCCGTCAGCGCCTCGCGCACCACCTGCGCACTCGCGGTCGCCGAAAACACCAGCACCTCGGTGCTCCGCGCCTCCCGCCGTAATTGCGCGAGGAATTCGGCGCCGCTTCCTTCCGGAAACCTCCAGTCGAGCACCGCGATGTCCGGCTCCAGCTCGGCGCCGAGGCGTTTCGCTTCCTCAAGCGTGCCGGCCTGCCCCACGAGTACGAAGGCGGGCAACGACTCCACCAACAACGCGAGCGTCTCGCGCATCGCCGGCTGATCCTCGACGATCAGCACGCGATGACGTTTGGTGGGCAGCGGAATGACCTTGGGCTCCATGCCTCAAGATACGGGAAGTTCGGGACGAAGTTAATGCGTAGTTCCTTCCGCACGATTACCTAGCTCGCTACGTAACCTCCCGGGCGATTCGCGCTCGCGCGTGGCGTCGCCGCCACGGATCGCGCACGCGCTGGCGGCATCCGCGCGATTGCTTACGCGGCTCCGCGGTGCGCCAACCGTCCCTTCACGTCCCGCGTGCCGTCGAGCCGTTTCGACAAATCGATCGGGTCGCCGAGCGCCACGGTGCCCGGTTCAATTTGATCCGCCCACACTTCAAAGTGCGTGAGGTTTGCCGCGCCATACGAGGTCGCGAACGCTCCGTCCACCGCGTCCCAGCCGCACGCCACTTTCACGCGCCCGATGCGCGGAACGTTGAATCTCGCATCATAGGTATACCATCGCCCGCTGAGAAACACCTCGCGGTAGGCGTGGAAATCCATCGGCGAGCCCGGATCGCGCCAGCCGATAAATGTTTGGGCATGGCGGCTGGAACGTGGAACGCGGTGAAATCGAGAATCGGAATTGTTCGCCGCGGCCGCATTTTGTTCCCGGCGTTGAGCGATTCGCCGCGACCGTCCGCGCGAATCTGCGACGCCTCGATTGACGCCTCGCGTCGCGTGCTCACGTTCAGGGCCGCCGATGAAGCTGCGCATCAATCACGAAACCATTTATTCCTACACCCGCCGGGTGCGTTTTGGCCCGCACCGGCTCGTGATTCGTCCGCGCGAGGGACACGATTTGCGGGTGGAGTCGATGAACCTCACCTCGTCGCCGGCCGCGGAGGTGACTTGGACCCGCGATGTGTTCGGCAACTCGATCGCTACGCTCGATTTTGAAAAGGCGGCCAAGGAGCTGCGGATCGCGAGCAATGTGCTGGTCATGCGCGCGCCGTCCTACCAGCACCGCAAGCACGACACGGAACTCACCCCCTGGCCGCCCCTCTACGATCCGTTGGAAATCGCCGTGGTCGCCGCTTACCAGCAGCTCTCCTATCCCTCCGATGCCGGCGCGGTCAGCCGATGGTTGAAAGCCCACTGCCCAAAACGACCGGACGACGTCGAAGAAGTGGTGGGCGAGCTCAACCGCTGCATCCATGGACAAATCCGCTACGTCCGGCGCGAAGAAAAAGGCGTGCTCACGCCCGCCCAGACGATCAAACGCGGTGTGGGCTCCTGCCGGGACTTTGCGACGCTCCTGCTCGACGCCGCCCGCAGCCTCAACGTCGCTGCCCGCTTCGCGAGCGGTTACCTGGAATGCTCGGCGGCAGAGGCGGGCTATGCCTCGACCCATGCGTGGGTCGAAATTTATCTCCCCGGGCACGGCTGGCGCGGCTTTGATCCGACGCTGGGCACCGCCACCACGCCAGCGCACGTGGCCACTGGTCTCAGCAATCACCCCCGCGGCGTGATGCCCGTCACGGGATCATTCTATGGGCCCGCGTCGGCGTTTCGCGAAATGAAGGTCGCGGTGCAGTTGAAATCCGAGGAAACGGTGCCGCCGTTTCCGTTCGCAATTACGGCGCCGGTTTTAGGGCCGGGTCCCGCGGCGCCCAAATCGCGCAAGGGCTGAGCATCGAACGTGGCGGTGCGAGCGCACGGGCGCGAGCGGGCCCGGCGAATTACGCGGCGTCGTAAATCTGAACGCGGGACCAGAACGTCTTGCACGCCGCCACAAACGCCAGGTGGATGGGATCAACCTGATAGGCATCGTGCGCCGCGACGTCTTTGCAGACCACGGTCAGCGCCAAGGAAAAGGAGTGATCAACAATCGGACGCCTGGCGGTCGCCGCCGGTGTGCCGAGGTAGATTTTTTCCACCGCCTTGATTCTTTCGAAGGCTTCAACGCAGCGGCGAAATTCCGCGAGCTGCGCCGCGGTGAGTTCAGGTTTCAGCCAGAAGTAAACGGTGTGAACGAGCATAGTGAGGTGATGAAGAGGAAGGGATTATTTCTTGGCGGGCAAGGCGCGGGTGTCATTGACCGAGATGCCGCCGTCCACGAGCAAAATCTGCCCTGTGATGTAGGCGCTCGCGTCACTCGAGAGAAACACCGCAGTGCCCTCAAGGTCATCCGAGCGGCCGGGGCGGCGCAGGGGAATTTTGTCCGAGAGATAGGCGACCCACTCGGTGTTTTCATACATCACCGCGTTTTGCGAGGTCTTGAACCAGCCGGGCGCGAGGCAGTTTACGGTAATGCCGTGCGGTCCCCAATCGGCGGCGAGACTCATCGTGAGCTGGCGAATGCCGCCGCGGCTCGCGCCGTAGGGGCCGAGGCCGGCGTAACCGGCGACGCTCGTGACGGAACCGATGTTGATCATGCGGCCGTATTTGGCGGCGACCATGTGCTTCGCGACCGCCTGCGCGACGAAGAACGGGCCACGGAGATTCGTGTCGAGAATCGTGTTCCAATCGTCCCACGTCACGTCGAGCGCGGGCTTGCGGATGTTGCAGCCGGCGTTGTTGACGAGGATGTCGATCTTGCCGAAGTGCGAGTGAGCGTCGGCGACAGCGGCGGCGATGCTTTCCTGCCCGCGCACATCGAGCACGACACGGTGGCAGCGGCGCCCCAGCGCTTCGACCAGTCCTTTGGTCTCGTCGAGCGAGGCGAGCGTGCGGCTCGTAATCGCGACATCGGCGCCGGCGCGCGCGAGCGCGAGGGCGAACGTTTTGCCGAGTCCACGGCTCGCGCCGGTGACGAGGGCAATTTTTCCCGTAAGGTCGAACAAGTTGGCGCTCATGGTTGCAAAATCACTTTCATCAAACCGCCCGCGCCCTTCGCGCTGAGCTTGCGGAACCACGCATCGCCCTCCGCGAGCGGCGCGACAGCGCTGATGAGCGGATCGACGCGAATCACGCCGCGCTCGATAAGATCGAGGCAGAGCGGATATTCGCCGGCTGACGAGCAACTCCCCGTGACCGTGATCTCGCGCGTGACGACGAGTTGCAGCGGGAAATCGGTCTTCGGTGAAAGATTGCCGACGAGCACCGCGGTGCCGCCCTTGCGGAGCGCGCGCAACGCGAGGTCGAGCGTCGGCGTGAAACCGACGACCTCAAACGCGAAGTCCGCGCCGCGACCGCCGGTGAGTTTCGTGATTTCCGCCGCGGCATCGCCGGCGTCGGAGCGGAAGGAGTGGTGCGCGCCGAGTTCGCGGGCCAGCGCGAGTTTCTTGTCGTCGATGTCCACGGCAATGATGTTGCCGCAGCCGGCCCAGCGCAGCGCCTGCACGACGAGGAGACCGATCATGCCCGTGCCAACGACGACCGCGGAATCAGTTACCGCAATCTTCACGCGCTGAATCGCGTGAATCGCGATCGAGACCGGCTCGACCATTGCCGCACGCTCGAAGGTCAGGTCGCCCGGCAGCGCGTAGAGCACGCGCTCGGGCACGGAGACGAACTCGGCGAACGCGCCGTGCTGGCGATACTCGCCCGGTGACACGCCCACCACGCGGCGGTTTTCGCAAAGATTGACGTGGCCGGAGCGGCACCAGGAGCACTCGCCACAGTAAATCGTCGAGTCAAACGTCACGCGATCGCCGGTGCGAAAGCGCGTCACCCGTGGACCGACGGCGGCGATTTCACCCGAGGCTTCGTGTCCCATGATGAGCGGCGGCCGGCGGCGGCCAGTGGAACCATCCCAGCCGTGGATGTCGCTGCCGCAGACGCCGCATGCGCGCACGCGCACGAGGACTTCGTCGGCCGCGGGAGTCGGCGCGGGAAATTCCTGATAATCGAGTTGGGAGTAGCGATTGAGGACGAGGGCTTTCATTTTTAGGGATCGAGCAAAGAATAGATCAGGCCGGAGTCGAGTCGAGTTTGGCGAGTTCGTCGCCGACGTTCAAATTCATCGGGACGTCCGGATCCGGCGATAGCATCGAGGAAAGGAGCAGTCGCGTGTAAGGGTGCCGGGGAGCGGAGAAAATCTCCGGCGTCGTCGCCAGCTCCACCATTCGACCGTGGCGCATCACGGCCACGCGATCGCAAAAATTGCGCACGACATCGAGATTGTGCGCGACGAACAGAATCGTGAGCCGCAGCTCCCGTTGAAGTTCCTTCAACAACTCGAGCAGTTGCGCTTGCACCGACATATCAAGCCCGCTGGTCGCCTCGTCACATACGAGCAGCGACGGTCGCAAGATGAGCGCCCGCGCTACGGCGATGCGCTGCCGCTGCCCACCGCTGAACGCGTGCGGATACCGCGAGCGTTGCGCCGGATCGAGGCCGACGCTCCGCAGCATGTCGCACACGCCCTCGTCGAGTTGGGCCCCGCGCGCCCGGCCGTGAATCACCAGCGGTTCGCCCACGAGGTCGCGCACCGTCATCCGCGGGTTGAGCGACGAAAACGGATCCTGAAACACCAGCTGCACGTGCGGACGCAGCGGTTTGAGTTCCCGCTCCGTCAGCCGCGCGAGATCGACCACGCGGCCATCCGGCAGTTGAAAGAGAATCTCACCCGCGGTCGGCGCCTGCGCCCGCAGGATGCAACGGGCGACCGTGGTCTTGCCGCAGCCGCTTTCGCCGACCAGCCCGAACGCCTCGCCCGCCACCAGGTCGAAACTGACATCCTCGACCGCGCGCACCACTTCGACGCTCCGGCGCCGGAACCCGGTGCGCGCCGCCGTAAAATGCTTCGTGAGCCCGCGAACAGAAAGCAGGGGCGGCGGTGGCTTCATACGACGCGCGCGCGTCGCGACGGCAACGCCTCGAGCAGCGCGCGGGTGTGCGCGTGCTGTGGGTTTTTTAACACCTGGCGGACCGGGCCCCGCTCGACGATTTCGCCGCGATGCATCACCGCGACATCGTCGGCCATTTGCGCGACGACCCCAAAGTCATGCGCGATGAGCAGGACGGCACAGCCGAGTTCCCGCTGGAGATTTTTGATCAGGCCGAGGATTTGAGCCTGCGTGGTCACGTCGAGCGCCGTCGTCGGCTCGTCGGCGATGAGCAACTCGGGCTGGCAGACCAGCGCCATCGCGATGATCACGCGTTGCCGGAGGCCACCGGATAGTTCGTGCGGAAACTGCTCGTAGCGGTCGGCGGCATTGGCGATGCCGACTTTCGCGAGCATGTCGATCGTCAGCCGGCGCGCGGCGGCCGGACTCACGTCCTGATGCGTCAGAATCGCCTCGGCCACCTGGCTGCCGACGCTGTGGACCGGCGACAGCGCCGTCATCGGCTCCTGAAAAATCATGCTCACGAGGCCGCCGCGCACCCGGTAGAGCAGGCCGGAATTCTCGTCGAGCGACGCCACGTCGATATCGCCCTCGCGCCGCGATCGCAGCAGAATCCGCCCGCCGACAATCCGGCCCGGCGAAGGCACGATGCGGAGGAGCGACTTGGCCGTGACGCTCTTGCCCGCCCCGGATTCGCCCACGAGCGCGAGCGTGCGGCCCCGCGGGATCGAAAACGAAATGTTCTGCACTGCGCCGATCACCCCCTCCGCCTCGAAAAACGAGACGCGAAGGTTGGACACTTCAATCAGCGGAAGGGACGCGGGGGTCATGCGGGCGAATAGGGGTCAGCGGCGTCGCGGAGGCCGTCGCCGAGGAAGTTGAAGCAGAGCACGGTCAGCACAATGAACACAACCGGCATCAGCAGCCAGGGATAGTCGGCGACCGTCTGAATACTGAGGCAGTCCTGCAGCATCACGCCCCAGCTGACAATCGGCGGGCGCAGGCCCAGCCCGAGAAACGACAGCGAGGTCTCGCCCAAAATCATTGCCGGCACACTCATCGTGAGCACGACGATGATGTGGCTGGTGAAGCCGGGCAGCAGGTGGCGAAACAGAATCCGGGCGTGGCTCGCGCCGAGCAAGCGCGCGGCGGTCGCGTAATCCTCCTCGCGCAGCGCGAGAATTTTTCCGCGCACGACGCGCGCGAGGCCGGTCCAGCCCAGCAGGGACAGGACCAGGGTGATCGCAAAATACGTCGCGACCGGCGACCACTCGGCCGGCAGCACGGCACCGAACGCCAGCCAGAGGGGAATCTGGGGAAACGCGTTCACGATTTCGATCACGCGCTGGATGACGGTGTCGGTGGCGCCGCCGACATAACCCGACACGCCGCCAATCGTCAGCCCGAGCACAAAGGTGACCGCGATCGAGACGAGCCCGACGGACAGGCTGATGCGCGAGCCGTAAACGAGGCGGCTGAAAATGTCCTGGCCGTATTTGTCCGCGCCGAGAAAATAAAACGTGGGCGCCGGGCCCGCACCGCCGGGCGCGGGGAATTCGCGTGCGCCGAGAAAATGCCGGTCCGTCGGGAAAAGTCCCCAGAATCGGTAGGGCTCGCCGCGGACGAAAAACGCGAGCGCCACGGGGCGGGCCGGGTCCTCGAGGAATGTTTTCCGAAAGGTCAGCGGATCGACTTCGCCCTTCATCGCGAGCACGTGCAGGCCGTGCGCGAAGGAAAAGCGCGGGAGTTGCGGCGGACAATAAGCGTGCGAGAGGTCGCGCCACTGGCGTGGATACGGCGCAAAAAACTCCGCCCCGAGCGCGAGCACATAGAGCACCGCGAGCAAGAACAATGACGCGACCGCGAGCCGGTGCCGCGCGAACCGTCGGCGGATCAGCGCCCACTGCGAAAGCGAGCCGGTCCCGAGATCGGGCACGGCGGGGCTGAGGGCTGGGGTGTCGGCGGCAGCAGCCATTCGTCCTCCGAGGAAAATGCGGCGCAGGGGTGTCGCAAGCGACAAGTGCGGCATCGGCGGACAAGTGTGCGTGAGAAGGAGGAGGGCGGGCGACTCGCCTGCGCCGATTCGAGAAGCGGGCGAAGGGCCACGCTCTCACGCCCCGATGACTTGTTTCTCCCTTGCCGCCGACATTCGCTCGCCCGCACGCTCGCCCGATGCCGCCCCCGCCTGCCGTCGCCGCCGCCGACACGCGCCTGCTGTTCGCGTCGCGGCTGCTGCGGATGTTTGCGTATGGCTTGCTCGGCGTCGTGCTCGTGCTGTTTCTCGTGCGGCTGGGTTTCAACGGCGGAAAAATCGGGCTGTTGCTCTCGCTGACCCTCCTCGGCGACGTCGCGATTTCGCTCTGGCTGACGGCGCATGCTGATCGCTGGGGACGACGAAAGACCCTCGTCGTGGGCGCCGGGCTCATGGCGCTCGGTGGCGCGGGCATGGCGGTGAGCGAAAACTTTCTCGTGCTCGTCGTCGCCGCGACCATTGGCGTCATCAGCCCGACCGGCGGCGAGGTCGGGCCGTTTCAAGCCGTCGAGCAGGCCTGTCTCGCGCAGGAAGTCGCCGCGCAAAATCGCACGCGGCTGTTCGCGTGGTATAACCTCGCCGGTTACCTGGCCTCCGCGCTGGGCGCACTCGCCGTCGGCTGGTTTCTCGGCGCCTCGCGCCTCGACGACGTGGCGGCCTATCAGTTCGTGTTTTGGGCGTATGCCGCCTGCGGTCTCGCGCTCGGCGGGCTGGCGCTCCGGCTGTCACCGGCGGTCGAGGCACCCGTGAGCGGCGCACCGGTCACGACCGGCCCGACCTTCCTCGGCCTGCACCAATCCCGCGGCCTCGTCCTGCGGTTGAGCGCGCTCTTCGCGCTCGACTCGTTCGGCGGCGGGTTCGTGTTGCAGAGTTTTCTGGCGTGGTGGCTCCAGCAAAAATTCGGCGCGGACCCCGCCGTGCTCGGCGCGGTGTTCTTCGGCACGAACCTGCTGTCCGGCGTCTCGGGTCTCGCCGCCGTCCCGCTCGCGAAAAAAATCGGGCTGATCAACACGATGGTCTGGACGCATCTCCCGTCGAACCTCCTGCTCATGTTCGTGCCGCTGATGCCGACCCTGCCGCTCGCGGTCGCGGTGCTGCTCGCGCGTCACCTGCTGGCGCAAATGGACGTGCCCACCCGCGCTTCCTACCTCAGCGCCGTCATTCCCGCCGGTGAACGCGCCGCGGCCAACGGCGCGACGGCCACCGCGAAGCAACTCGGCACCGCCATCGGCCCGCTCCTCGCCGGAAAGCTTTTCGGCGCCAGCGCGGCCACCGGCCTGCCCTTCTTCATCTGCGGCGTCTTGAAGAGCAGCTACGATCTCATGCTCTGGCGCGCGTTTCGAAACACGAAACCGCCTGAGGAACGGTGACACACTTTCGGCTCGTCCGACCCGTTCGCGGAAATCTTTTTCCTGTTCCTTCACGGAGATCGCGACACGCTCGGCGGCTATGCGATCAATCCCCACCTCGGTCGGTTGGCTGTTTGCTGCTACTGCGCTGCACGGTGCGCTGCACGCCGCAGAACCCAAATCCTCCAACGCCGCCGATGCCACCATGACCAAGGACACGTTTGTCTATGTCGGCACCTATACCGCCCCGCAGAAGAGCGAGGGCATCTATCTTTTCCGTCTCCCCCACGCCGGGAAGAATCCCACGCTGATCCCCGCCGGACTCGCCGCCACCTCGTCCAACCCGGCGTTCCTCGCGGTCGATCCGCAGCACCGATTCCTTTTCGCGGTGAACGAAAACGGCACCTTTGAAGGCAAGCCCACCGGCGCCGTCAGCTCGTTCGCGATCGATCCCACGAGCGGAAACCTGCGGCTCATCAACCAGCGTTCCGCCATGGGCAGCGGCCCCTGCCACCTCGTCGTCGATGCTACCGGGCGCAACGTGATCATCGCCAACTACAGCGGTGGCAGCGTCGCGGTGCTGCCGATCGCCCCCGATGGACGGCTCGGCGAGCCGACCGCATTCGTGCAGCACACCGGAAACAGCATCAACCGATCGCGGCAGGAAGCCCCGCATGCGCACTGCGCCACCCTCGATCCCGCCAACCGTTTTGTCTTCATCTGCGACCTCGGTCTCGATCAGGTGCTTACTTATCGCTTCGACGCGCAGCGCGGCACGCTCACGCCCGGCGACCCGGCGTTCACTTCGCTCAAACCCGGCGCGGGCCCGCGCCACTTGACGTTTCGCCCCGACGGAAAATTCGCTTACGTGATCAACGAACTCGATGCCACCATCACAAGCTTCGCCTACGATGCCGAGCATGGCCGGCTGCGCGAGATCGCGACAATCACCACGTTGCCCGCCGGTTATACCGGCAGGAAGTCCTGTGCTGAAATCACCGTCCATCCCTCCGGACAATGGCTCTACGGCTCGAACCGCGGTCACGACTCCGTCGTGACCTTCGCGATCGATCGCGCGAAGGGCACGCTCACTCATGTCGCCGATCACGGCGGCGGAAAAGAGCCGCGGCACTTCGGCCTCGATCCGACCGGCAAGCTGGCCGTGATCGCCTACCAGAACTCCGACAACCTCGTCGTCTGCTCGATCGATCAAGCGGACGGACGGCTCACGGCTACAGGTGCAGCCGCCCCGGCGTTCTCGCCGGTGTGCGTGGTCTTTGTTGAGCCCGCTGCCAAGTAACTCCCGCCTCTGGCTTCGCCCTGAAATCTCCATGAATCGCCGAAACTTCCTCGCGTCCGGCGCCGCGTTCGGCGCTCTCGCCACCCTGCCCCGCTCGTTGGGCGCTTGGGAGCCGAGCCAGCGTTATCCCGATCCACTGATCAAGATTCTCGACCCGAGCTTCGCGCGCTACCGCCTCGCCACCGCGAAGGTCGAGCGGCTCGCCACCGGCATGCGCTGGAGCGAAGGCCCGGTCTGGATCGGCGACGCGCGCGGCCTGCTCTGGAGCGACATTCCCAACAATCGCATCATGCGCTGGGACGAGGAAACCGGTGCCGTCAGCATTTTCCGGAAGCCCTCGAACTATGCCAATGGCAACACGCGCGATCGGCAGGGCCGCCTGCTCACCTGCGAGCACGACACGCGCCGCGTCACCCGCACCGAATACGACGGTTTGATCACGGTCATCGCGGACAAATTCGACGGCAAGCCGCTCAACTCGCCCAATGACATCGTGTGCAAATCCGACGGCTCGATCTGGTTCACGGATCCACCGTTCGGCGTGCTCGGCAACTACGAGGGACACACGGCGCCGCTCGAACTCCCGACGAACGTTTATCGCTGGGATCCGGTGTCGGGTAAACTTACGGTCGTCACCGGCGAGGTGAACCGGCCCAACGGCCTCGCGTTTTCGCCCGACGAGTCGAAGCTCTACATCATCGAGGCCGGTCTCACGCCGCGCGTGATTCGCGTTTACGACGTGGTCGACCATGGCACGCGCCTCGCGAAACCGCGCACGCTCATCACCGCCGAGCCGAACGGCACGCCGGATGGCATGCGCATCGATCTCGACGGCAATCTCTGGTGCGGCTGGGGCATGGGCGCCGAGGGCCTCGATGGTGTCGCGATCTTCAACTCCGACGGCAAACCGATCGGCCGGATCGATCTGCCGGAGCGCTGCGCGAACCTCTGCTTCGGCGGTCTGCATCGCAACCGCCTCTTCATGGCCGCGAGCACGTCGGTCTACTCATTGTTCGTAAACACGCAGGGCGTGGCGGGCGGGTGAGTGAAGGTAGGGCGCGTTATTCTTAACGCGCCGTTGGCTTTCGTCCGCGGCGAGGCGGCGGGTTCGGGAGACCTCAATAGGCCAGCACGCGTAACCCCGGCACTCGGGAAAACACGCGGTCGCGCGTGACCAGCGGCAGTCCGTGCCGCAATGCGAGGCCCGCGATCCAAAGATCATTTTCGCCCAACTCAACGTTCAACCGCGTCTGCAAGTGCCCCGCGAAAATGGCATCGGCCCGACCGAGCGACAGCGGACGATAGCCCCGAAAGAAACGGCGCAATGCCGGCCCACTCGCTCCACCCACGGCAAATTCGCCCAGCGTCACGGTGGCCACGCACTTCGCATGCCCGCGGTGCGCTGCGAGAAATGCCGCCGCCGACCCCCGCCGGCGCGCGACGATCTCGTGTTCGAGATCGATAAAAAATGTCGTGTCAAACAGCACGAGCCGGACGCCGCGAGCGGGGCGGATTCTTCTGTCGCGCCGTTACTCGTGCGCGCCCCGCCGCAGACGAAAACACGCCCTTGCCCCCAAACTGGGTGAACAACGCGTCGACGTGCTCCGACGGATCGTAGCTCGCCTCCGCGTGCGCCGCAAAAACCCGACGCACGACGTCGCCGTAGGATTCGCGCGGGCCTTTCTCGCGGTTGAGCAGCTTGAACGCCGCCAAATCGACACTGACCGTCTTGAGTTTCATCCGGTTTAAAAAACACACGAAAAACACACGAAGTCAAATCCGACGAGGCCGGCGCCGTGGGAGAGTTCCTTCGACCAGCGCCACCACCCGGCCCGACCATCTCGGTTTTTCACGATTGTCAGTTGCGCGTGGGCCGCGCTCTTGTCACTGCTCTTCGTCGCATCAATCACCTCATGAAAATCACGCCCGCCCTGCCCCTTCGTCTTGTCGTTGCGCTCGCGTTTGCGGCGCTCAGCGCGCACGCCGCGCCGGTCAAAATCGGTTTTCTCGTGAAGCAGCCGGAGGAGCCCTGGTTCCAGCTCGAGTGGAAATTCGCCGACCAGGCCGCCAAGGAGCTCGGCTTCACGCTCGTGAAGATCGGCGCAACCGACGGGGAAAAGGTGCTGAACGCGATCGACAATCTCGCGGCCGGCGGCGCGCAGGGCTTTGTGATTTGCACGCCGGACACGCGGCTCGGGCCCGGCATCGTCGCCAAGGCGAACGGCGCCAACCTCAAGGTCATCGCCGTCGACGATCAATTCCTCGGCGCCGGCGGCAAGCCCATGGCCAAGGTCCACTACCTCGGCATCTCCGCCGGCAAGATCGGTGAGGAAGTGGGCAAGACGCTCGCCGCCGAAATGAAAAAGCGCGGCTGGACCGCCGCCGACACCGCCGTGTGCGCCGTCACGTTCGAGGAAGTCGCCACCATCAAGGAGCGCACCGATGGCGCCATTGCCACGCTCACCGCCGCGGGTTTTCCGAAGGACAGAATTTTCAAAGCGGCCGAGCGCACCAACGACATTCCGGGCGCGTTCGACGCGGTGAACGTTTTGCTCACGCAGAAGTCCGGCCTGAAGCACTGGCTCGTGTGCGGCGGCAACGACAGCGCGGTGCTGGGCGCCGTGCGCGCGCTCGAAGGCCGCGGGTTCTCGGCCGACAGTTGCGTGGGAGTCGGCATCAACGGCACCGACTGCATCACCGAGCTCGAAAAGGCGAAGCCCACGTCGTTCTACGGTTCGATGCTGCTCTCCGCCAAAGCGCACGGCTACCAGACCGCCGAGATGATGTTTCACTGGATCAAGGACGGCAAGGAACCGCCGCTCGATTCGCGCACCGTCGGCGTGCTGATCACGCGCGAAAATTTTCAACAGGTGCTGAAGGAACAGGGGATACGATGAGCGGGATTTCCAATTTGTGATGGGCGATCGCACCTGGGTTATTTCAGGAAATTTCCGGGAGCTTTCGGCCCACGCCCCCCATCCGCCTCACGCGATAACCCATGAGCGATCCGTCCCCCGCCCTGCGCTTCGACCACGTGTCGATGGAGTTCCCCGGCGTGAAGGCGCTCGACGATGTGTCATTCGACGTCCTCGCCGGCTCGATCCACGCGCTGATGGGCGAAAACGGCGCGGGCAAATCCACGCTCCTGAAAATCCTCAGCGGCGCCTACACGCCGTCGGGTGGCGCCCTCGCGATCGGTGGGGCGCGCACGATTTTCACCGATACCGTCGACGCCCTCGCCGCGGGGATCGCGGTGATTTACCAAGAGCTGCATCTCGTCCCCGAAATGAGCGTGGCGGAAAATCTTTTCCTCGGCCACCTCCCCCAGCGATTCGGCATCGTGAACCGCCGGGCGCTCGCCCTCGCCGCGCGCCAACAACTTGAACGAATTGGCGAGGACATCGATCCGTGGACGAAGCTGGGGCAACTCTCGCTCGGCCAGCGCCAGATGGTCGAGATCGCGAAGGCGCTCACGCGCGGCGCGCGCATCATCGCCTTCGACGAGCCGACGAGCAGTCTCTCGGACCGCGAAGTGCGACGGCTCTTCACCATCATCCGTGACCTGAAGTCGCGCGGCTGCGCAATCCTCTACGTGTCGCACCGGATGGAAGAGATCTTCGAACTCGGCGACCGCATCACAATCCTGCGCGACGGAAAGCACGTGGAGACGAACGAACTCGCCCACCTGACCCGCGATGCCGTCGTGCAGCGGATGGTCGGGCGCAAACTCGCCGATATCTACAACTACACGCCGCGCGCGTGCCGCGACAGCGGACTGGTCGTCGAGGGCGTGTGCGGGCCGGGGCTGACCGAGCCGTGCTCGTTCAACGCGAAGGCTGGGGAGATTTTCGGTTTCTTCGGGCTGATCGGCGCAGGTCGCAGCGAGTTGATGCGGCTGATTTTCGGCGCGACGGCGAAGACTGCCGGCCGCGTGACTGTCGGTGGCAAGCCGCTCGAAATCGCTTCACCGCGCGAAGCGATCGAGGCGGGTGTCGTGCTCTGCCCCGAGGATCGCAAAAAGGAGGGGATCGTGCCGGTGCGGTCGGTGCTCGAAAACACCAACCTCTCCGCGCGCCGCCGCCAGGCGCACGCCGGTGTCCTGATTGACGAGACTTGGGAACAATCCAACGCGAGGGATCGCTGCGCGCAGCTCCGCGTGAAGACACCCTCGGTGCGCCAGCTCATCCGCAATCTCTCCGGCGGCAACCAACAGAAGGTCATCCTCGGCCGCTGGCTGTCCGAGACGGTGAAAGTCATCCTACTTGACGAGCCCACCCGCGGCATCGACGTCGGCGCGAAGAGTGAAATCTACGGCATCATGCAGGATCTCGCGAAGTCGGGCGTGTGCGTGATCGTCGTGTCGAGCGAGTTGCCCGAGGTGCTCGGCGTGTCCGATCGGATCGCGGTGATGCGCCAGGGCAGGATCGCCGCCGTCCTCGACCGCGTCGACGCCACCGAGGAGAAACTCCTTAAGCTCGCGCTGCCGCTGGAGACGGCGCGGGCGTCCTAACTCACTTTCTTCATGGCCACCGACTCCTCCCCTCCTGCGTCCAAACCGCTCGCCGAGTTTTTCGACAAGGCCGGGATGCTCCTGGTGCTGGCGCTGCTCTTTGTCGGCTGCTCACTCTTCGTCGAGAACTTTTTCTCGGTCGCAAACATGAAGGGCCTCGCCCTCGCCGTGTCGATGACGGGCATGGTCTCGTGCACGATGTTGTTCTGCCTCGCGGCGGGTGATTTCGATTTGTCGATCGGCTCAGTCGTCGCGTGCGCGGGCGTGTTGGCAGCGGTGGTGATGAACAAGAGCGAAAGCATTACCCTCGGCGTGGCCGCCGCGCTCGGGCTCGGCGCCCTCGTCGGTTTCCTCAACGGCTTCGTCGTCGCGAAGCTGAAGATCAACGCGCTCATCACGACGCTCGCCACGATGCAGATCGTGCGCGGGTTTGGCTTCATCATTTCCGGCGGCACGGCGGTCGGCATCGGACTCGAGGATTTCTTCGGACTCGGTAATTCGGTGTTTCTCGGCGTGCCCACGCCCGTGTGGATCACGGCGGCGTGTTTCGCGGTGTTCGGATTTATTTTGAATCGCACCGTCTTCGGCCGCGACACGCTCGCCGTCGGCGGCAACGCCGAGGCCGCTCATCTCGCGGGCATCGCGGTCACGCGCGTGAAGATCGCGATCTTCACGGCGCAGGGCGTGATGGCGGCATTCGCCGGCATCGTGCTCTCGTCGCGCGTGACGAGCGGCCAGCCGAACACCTCGCAGGGCTTCGAGCTCGAGGTGATTTCAGCGTGCGTGCTCGGCGGCGTGTCGTTGACCGGCGGCGTAGGCAGCATGGCCTTCGTGATCGCGGGCGTGCTCATCATGGGCATCGTCCAAAACGCAATGAACCTCATGAACGTCGCGACGTTCTACCAATACGTCGCCCGCGGCCTCATCCTGCTCGCGGCGGTGCTGTTCGACCGTTGGAAGCGGCGGAAGCAGTAAGGCGAGCTGCCGACGCTTGACCTCTCGATAAGGCGAGACAGCTTTTTCATATGAGCCTCTTGGAAATGAAGCAGGCAGCGAGTCGGCTTTCGAAGCGCGACCGTCAGGAGCTTCACGCTTACTTGATTCGTCTGCGCCACAACACCCCGGAGTGGAAACGCGCGACTGCGGCGCGGATTCGCGCGATGCGGGCAGGCAAGCGCGTGTCCGCCGAGGAAATCGAAGCGCGCATGGCCCGTGGCTGAGGTCGGCAAATACCGGCCGAGTTTCTCCGATCTCGCTGCGGAGTTCATTCTCGCGCAGTCGAAGCGCCGCCAGCGGAAAATTATGCAGCGCGCTTACGAGCTGGCGCGTTATCCATTTCTCGAAAGCGACTATCGGCTCGTCGATTCAGACGGTCGAACGATCGATCACCTGCTGGTTGATGGTGTGGTATTTTCTTACTGGGTGGATCACGCATTGAAACTCGTGATGATCACCGAAATTGAGAGCGCAGAGTAGGCCGCGAGTTTGCTCGTGCTCTTTGAAATCAAAGCGCCCGCGCGCGGGCTGCCTCCGCGGCAGATTGAGGGCAATCCGCCCTACCCTCGGAAATGAGCACGCTTCAGCGCGACGGCATAAACACCCACTTCACGTCCGAATAGTGCCATTTGCGGCCGTTGGCATCGGGTGTGATGATGCCACTCCACGCACCGCTGGCGTTTTTCGTCGCAGCGAGCTGCGTCCAGGAAAACGCACCTTTCTCGTAGTCAAAAGTTTCGCCGTCGTCGTCGTAGAGGGCGAGTTGGCCGGGAGCCTCGCCGTAGTGCCGGACTTCGAGCGCGACGGTCTCGCTCGCGGCGGGGACCCATTGGCGGTTGTCGGCCAGCATCGGGATGAGCGCGCCATCCTTCACGAAGACCGGCATCTCGGAGAGCGAGGGTGTGACTTCGATGGTTTGGTTTTCGCCGGCGAATTTGCCGGTGTAGAAATCATACCATTTGCCGGCGGGCAGGAGGACTTTGCGCGACTTCACGTTGGGCGCGATGGGCGCGACGAGCAGCGCGTCGCCGAACATATATTGGTCCTTCACTTCGCGGGCGGCGGCGGGGACTTCGTAGGGATTGGCGGTGGCGTCGCGTGTAGCCGCGAGCGCCCGCGAGTGGTTTTCCGTCTGCTCGCTGGCGCTCGCAGCTACCAGTTGCATCGGACGGATGACGGGCGTGCCCTGATAGTGATATTGCGCGAACGCGTTGTAGAAATAGGGCAGCAACCGCTCACGCAGCACGATGGCGTCGCGGATCTGGGGCGTCACCTCGGCGTGCGTCCAGAGTTTCTGCGCGGAGGCCCAGCCGTTGTAGAGCGCGAGCGGTGAGAAACAGACGGCCTGCGTGCGGCGCAGCATGTCCTCGCCGCTGTTGCTGCCGCGCACCTCGGGCGACCAGAGCACGCCGGCGAAGCCGCTGTTGCTGACGGCGGTGATGTAGCCTTCGAACTCGTAGTTGTCATTGTAGATGACGAAGGGAAACGGCGACGCGCCGGCGTTGGTGCCGCGCACCTGCCCCATCGTGCGGCGGTTGCTTTGGTGAAACGTGTCGAACACCGCGCGCTGCAACAGCAGGCCGTAGGTCTGGCGCAACTGCTCGGCGTCGCGACCCGAGGGAAAGACCGCCACATCGGGCCAGAGGTAGCGATCGTAGCCGTCGACCTCGTCGAGCTTGAAGCCGCCGACCGCATCGGGATTGAGATCGACGACGGTGCGCTTCAAGTGGTCGGTGAAAATTTTCTGCGCGGCCGGCAGCGAGTAGTCGGGCACGATGCCGCCCCACACGAGATGCGTGCCGGCGTAAGGGAGAATTTTTTCGTAGAGCGGAGTCTTCGGCGCGATGTAAGGATTGAACCAGAGATTGACCCGCACGTGCTGCTTCGCGACTTCGCCCAGAAACGGCTTCGGATCGGGAAAGCGCGCCTTGTCCCACTCGAACGAGCACGGATACGCCTGATCCATCCAGCCGGGCTCGAGGCCGAGCATGTCGAGCGGGATTTCATTTTTGCGAAACTCGGCGATGTCGGCGAGCGCCTGCCCGGCGGTGTATTTCGTCTGCACGCGCGAGAGGAAGCCGAGCCCCCATTTCGGCGGCAGCGCGCCGCCGCCCGAAAATAAATTGTAGCGGCGCATCGCGTCAAGCGGACTCGGCCCGGCGAAAACGTAAACGTCCATGCCCGTCGCGCCCGCGAGCACTTCGATGGAGTCGGAGCGCGGGTTCGCCTGCCAGCCCTTGCCCGTCGTGCGATCGATGACGGGTGGTTTTTCTTTCGCGGCAAGGCGGACACCGTGGCCAACGGTCACGCGCAGGTAGCGCGCGGAATCGAAGAGCACCGCAAATCCCTTCGTCGAAATGTAGAGCGGCACGGGCGCGTGCGTGCGGCCGGTGATCGCCTTCTTGCTGTCCCAGTGATCGACGTGGAGTTCGAACACGCCGCCATTACGGCGCATGTTGGTGAAGTCGACGCCGAGGCCGTAGATGTCCTCCCTCGCCTCGAGCGGGAAACGCACCGTGGTCTTCGCGGCCCATTGCCGGCCCTCGATTTCTTTCTGGTCGATGGGAAACGCCGCCGGCGGCATCGCGGCGAGCGCCGCGCGGCTGGTTTTCGTCACACCCGGGCCGGCGGCGCTCAGCAGCGTGAAGTTTTCCGGCGTGCCCACGGTGGATTTCCAGACGCCCGTCGCGACCTCGGTCCAGACGAGCGACGAGGCCGGTGGGAGTTGGGCGAACGCGAAGCCAGGCAGCAGCGCGGCGAGAAAGAGAATGATTCGTTTCATGGGGTGGAGTCGCGCAGGTTAGCGCGCGGGCCGCGGCCCACGAGAAGTGCGGCAGAGGTTATATGGTTAAACGAGAATCCGCGTCAGTTCGCCGGCGCCGGACGCAGCGTGAGGCCCTCATTCCACTGCCCCTCGACCATCAGGGTCGTCGCCTGCTCCGGCAGGCCGCGTTCGTGGCGCTCGACTTGGCTGATGAGGGTATCAACCGCGAGCGCGCCGATCATCCGGCCGTTTTGCCAGATGCCGCTGATCGGATCGCCGAGGCTCGGGCAGGCGAGCCAGACCATGCCGATGTCGTCCGGGATTTTCCGGCCCGCGCGCGTCAGGATTTCCTGCAGCATCGGCCCACCGGGTGAGATGATCACGTCGGGCTTTTCCTTCTTCAGCCAGCGGATGATCGGACCGGCCGCCTTGAAATCCTCCACGTAGAGCGGCGTCGTGAGCATGAGGTCCGGCAGCATCTGGGCCGAGACGAGCACGCCGGCCTGCCAGCGGCCTTGGAAGCGGTTTTGGTGGATGCGGCGCAAAATAATCCCCGGCCGCCGATAGCCGCGGCGGTGGCACTCGCGCACGGCCTGCAGGCTCGAGAAATAGTGGTCGTTGCAGACGGTGGTGACGGTGAGCGAGGGCAGCGGGACGCTCAGGCTGACCGCGGCGAAATACTCCCAGCGCAATGTCGGCGTGGGCGCACCATCGGCGAGCGGGCTCAACAGCAGGCCCTGGATGCCGCGCGCGTGGAGCATCTCGGAGAAGCGCTCGTTCGACATGCCGTCGCGGTGCAGCCAAAATTCCTGCGCGCGGTAGCCGCGGAGGGCGGCGCGCTCGAGCGCACCCTCACGCATCTGGCGAATCGTCGCGGCGGTATGATTGCGCCAGCCCTCGGCGGTGCGCATCGCGCAGACGAGCGCGAGCGCCGGCTTGTCCTTCAGCGGCTTGCCCGCGCGCCGGATGCGCATGAGCGTCGAGACGTAAGGGTTCGGCTGGTAGCCGAGTTTCTTGGCGATCGCCTGAATGCGCTCGCGCGTCACGGGTGGGATGCGCGGATTGTTCGCGAGACTCATCGACACCGTCGCTTGGGTGACGCCAGCCTGCGCGGCGACGGACTTCATCGTGATTCCGTTGCTCATGAAAAAGGGTTAAGGATGTAAGCAAGACAGGGCTTCTGTTGCCGGGCGCAATCGCAATCCTTGGAATGACCTGCTCCCCGGCGGGAAGCGGCTGCTGCCAAAACCACGTGCGTGCCCGCCTCCCCCAACCCTGACCGTGCCTACCATGAAGAACCCTTTGATTCGTTTCCCCATTTCCGCCGCCGCGCTACTCGCGGCGGCGTTTACGACTGGGCTCTTTGCCCAGACCGCGCCTGTGGCCACGCCGGTAAAAAACACCGGCGAAGTCGTCCAGCTCTCCGAGTTTTCCGTTAAATCGGAGGCCAACCGCGGTTACGCCGCCTCGGAAACCCTCACCGGCAGTCGCGTCAAAACCCAGATCGCCGACCTGCCCTACACCGTCAACGTCCTCACCAGCGAATTCTTCGAGGACTTCGGCATTTTTGAACTCTCCGATAACGTCATTCAGGTCGGCGGTTTCACCGGCCTCGACGTCGGCGGCAGCTTCAATCTTCGCGGCTTCAGTTCCACCTCGCAGCTGCGCGACGGCTTCTTCCGTCTCGGTCGCTACGGCGCCAGCAACGTGGACCGAGTGGAAATCATCAAGGGCTCCAACGCCGCCATCTATGGACGCACCTCCCCCGGCGGCATGTTGAACATGGTCTCCAAGCAGCCCAAGGCGAAGGAGCACCAGCGCCTTTCCGTCAACTACGGCAATGAAGGCACCCAACGCGGCAACCTCGAAGCCACCGGCCCTGTTTACCGCGGCGCCTTCGGCCAGACCAACTACGTCTTCACTGCCTCCCATTTTCAAAAGGAGTTCGACATGGAGTATGCCCGCAACCGGAACCAGGAATTCTACCTCGCCGTCAAAAACGACTTCAAGGATGGCTCCAGCCTCTTCCTCTCCGCCGAGTATTTCCTCCAGGTCCGCCACTCACCCAACAGCTCCGCCCCTCTCATCATCGACCAGAAGGGCACGACCACGACGACGGACGACGTCGCCGTCGGCTACGCCAAGAATCTCGCCCGCTACAACGCCTTCGGTCCCCGCAGCCAGCTCGACCGCGGCAACTCCGGCTATAACGCCGTCTTCGATAAAAAGCTTACCGAAATTTTCAGCACCCGTATCGCCGCCAACTACTACCTCGCGCGCCGCTGGGACTATAATCAGAATAACGGCTGGGGCTCCATTAACATCAATCCTCCGGCCAACGCCACGACCGGCGTCGTCCCCGCTGTCACCTCCACGCGCGGCGCCACACCCAACACCACGCGCATCATCGAGGACGGCGGCGGTTTCCAGGGCGACCTCCTCGCGCTCTACAAGACCAACGGCCGCAAACTCGAGCACAAGACCCTGGTCACGCTCGACATCAACGATTACTACCGCTGGGACCCCTCGCTCAACTACGCCGGTGCCACCAACCCGGATCTCGTCGCTTGGAACACCGCCGGCTCCGGCCGCATCGTCCCCCTCGACGCGAACCTCAATCCCACCGGCCCGATCGCCTACTGGACCAAGCCGCTCGATCCCACCATCGGCGTGAAGACCCGCCACCAAAAGCGCCGCATCACCGTCATCGGCGGCCTTCTCCGCCAGCAGACTTCGTTCTTCGAGGGTCGGCTGCTCACGTTCGCCGGCGTCCGCTTCGATTCCGTGCGTTTCCGCGACCGCGACTTCCTTGGCTTCACGTCGCCCGCCGGCTACGTGACCGGTTCGATCATCGACAAGACCATCACGTTCACCAAGCCCAACCTCGGCTTTAACTATAAGGTCACCCCCAACCTCCGTGTCTACGGCAGCTACAGCGAGAGCTACTTCGTCGGCCAAAACGACACCGCCGCCAATCACTTCGATCCCACCTTCAAATCCGAAGTCGCCGACGGCTACGACTACGGCTTCAAAGGCTCGTTCTTCGAGGATCGCCTGAACTTCACTGTCAGCGGCTACTACGCCAACCGCCACAACGTCAGCGTCTCCAACCTCGTCGAGACTCCGCTCGGCTCGGGCTCCTACGTCCAAGTCACGCAGCGCGAGGGCGACCAGCTCGTCCGCGGCTACGAGATTGATCTCACCTACTTCGTCACCGACACGATTTCCACCGGCGGCAGTTGGGGCCACGTTTACTCAATCTACACCGATTTCGGCGCCGCCTCCCCCGCCGCCATCGGCCGGCGCGTGAACGGCGTCTCGCCGCAAAACGGCAGTGCTTACATCAAGTATCAGCCGAAGAACGGTGCCTTGAAGAACTTCTCCGTCAATGTCGGCGTCGCTTACCTCGCCCGCACTCCCACGGAACTCCCCAACGCCGGCGATGTTTACGCCACCTCCGCCACGGGAGTCCGCACCGTCACCAGTTCCACCCGGCAATGGGCGCTCGGCATCCCGTCGTTCAACCTCTGGAGCCTCGGCATGCGCTACAGACTCCCGAGCACCGGCAACTACGACCACAGCATCGCGCTCAATATCAACAACGTCTTCGACAAAGAATACCTCCGCGTGAACCGCCTCATCGGCGAGAAGCAGGCGATCCTGTTGACTTACACGCTCAACCGCTCCGCCGCGCGCCACTGATCCCCGCGCCACCTCGCTCGCTGCGAATCCGCCGGCCCCGAGCCGGCGGATTTTTTTCGCCGCCTCCGTCTCATTCGTCTCGCCCCCTTTTCCGCTCCTCTCATTCCGCCAGGGCTGGTTGAGTAAAAGTGTCGCCACGAGCGCGAGCGAGTGGATGAACACTCCATCGACTCGCTCACGCTCGTAGCATCCGTCGCTCCTTTGGCTACACCTTTATTTCAACCGCTCTAGGGCATGTTTGAAAAAATGGTTTGTCATTCTGAACGAAGTGGAGAATCCACGGCCGCAAAAACTTGCCACGCTCGTGCGCGTGGATTCTTCGCTCCGCTCAGAATGACTCGACTTGGAGGTTGGGCTATTTCGCAAACACGCCCTATTCTCCACGCCCGCGATTGACCTCGCCTTCTCGCTCCCAAAATCTCCCGCCATGTCCTCCTACCTTGAGCAAAAATTCGGTGTCCGCGGCAAAGTCGCCCTCGTCACCGGTTCCTCGCAAGGTCTCGGCAAGGCGATGGCCATCGCCCTCGCCCGCTCCGGCGCCGACGTGATCATCAACGGCCGCGACGAGAAGAAACTCGCGCCCGTCGTCGCCGAAATCACCGCGCTCAACCTCGGTGTGAAGGCGACCGCCATCGCCGCCGACCTCGGTGACCGCGCCGCCGTGCAAAAATTGATCGAAGGCGCCATCGCGTGGCAGGGTCACCTCGACATCCTCGTCAACAACGCCGGCATCATCAAACGCACGCCCGCCGCCGATCACTCCGACGCCGATTGGGACACCGTGATCGCCGTCAACTTGAACGGCGTGTTCACCGCCTGTCGCGCCGCCGGCAAACACATGCTCGCCCGCGGCTCCGGCAAGATCGTCAACATCGCGTCGCTGCTCACCTTCTTCGGCGGCATCACCGTCCCCGGCTACGCCGCGAGCAAGGGTGCCGTCGGCCAGTTGACGAAAGCGCTCTCCAACGAATGGGCCGGCAAGGGCGTGAACGTAAACGCGATCGCCCCCGGCTACATGCGCACCGACAACACCGCCGCGCTCCAAGCCGACGCCGTGCGCTCGAAGGAAATTCTTTCACGCATCCCCGCCAACCGCTGGGGCGAACCGAGCGATCTCGAGGGCGCGGTCGTGTTTCTTTGCTCACCCGCGAGCGATTATCTCAGCGGCCACGTGATGGCCGTCGACGGCGGCTGGTGCGGCCGGTGACGCCTGATTCGTAGGGCGTCGGTCTTGTGTCTGGGCCGAGGACATGGGTGACACCTGTTCGGAGACATGGGTGACACGCGCAGAGGCGGAGGCTGGATTAAGGATGAAAGGGAGGAGTGGAAGAAAGGAAAGGCTGGAGCGGACGCACGGTGTATTTGAGCGCGCA
>JBBRLB010000072.1:0-31391 GCA_038231575.1 Opitutales bacterium
GCAGCTCCCTCCCTCGATCCCTCGCTCCGGTCGGCCTACGGCCGGCCTCCGCGAGGGATCGACAACCCCACCTCCGTCCGCCATATTAACCAACCTCCCGGACTAACACTCTGCCCGGCCCGAATCCCGCGTCCCCGTCAACCCCGACCGCCGAGCGTTGGATTTCGTTGTTTCGCTCAATGAATCCGACCACGTGTTCGTCGCCTTAACCGGTGATACTTGGCTCGAGCAAATCACGCGCCCCCAGCTCCTCGCCGATGCGTGGCGCTTGCGCGCCTTGCTCCACGACAGTGCGAGCGTTCGCAGCAGCCTCAAGGACCCGCGTCATCCTAATTCTTCGAAAAATGAATTGAAAACGCTCATGGTCAATTTTGTCGGCATCACCAGCACCGACAACCTGCGCCGGGTCTCCCGTAACCAAGATTACTTCGTCCACGCCACGCTCGACCACGCGCTGCGAATTTGCGCGGATGCGTCATCGCCGGTGCTCCAGAAACCCGGGGTCCGACTAGACACCCAGTCGTGGCGTCAATTGCTGCGGCAGGCATCGCAGATTCGTGCCGGCAGCGCGGCTCGAAAATACGGAGTCAGGTCAGAGGCGCTCGCCCTTTGCACCTGTCCCTCCTGCCAGATTTGCTTCACTTGCTCGGGTCTCATCCTCGACACCTCGTAATTATCACTTAACGGAGTAGTGCATGTACCTCTGATGCCGAATCATAACGCATCCGAGCTCAAAATTTCTCTTCGATCTTGAGAGGATCCATTAAAGAATCCTTGATCACGCCGCGTCGCCATTTCCACCTCTGGAATGCATTCGGGAAATTCTTTAGGCAGGACATATAGTAGATGAATTTGAATACCATCAGCCGCGGCCACACATTCGTGTTGCGGAAAACATCGCCGGCAAGAATAGAAAGGAGCGCCTCTTGCATGCGCAAATGGTTTCTCGGATACATGAAAAGATGGCGGAAAGCAGGCGAGGTGATGCGAAAAATGAACCAGGAAAACAACTTCGGTGCACCTATCATAATCCGGTCGTAGTATTTGAAACACTTGTTCGCCATCGCCGTGTCACCCTTGAGCCAATGATCCACCGCCTTGCTGGCTTCAAACGCACCGTTCATCGCCAAATACACGCCCGTCGAAAACATCGGATCGACAAATGAGAACGCATCGCCGACCATCACAAAACGATCGCCGCGACAAAAATCAGAATCATAGGCATAGTTGCCCGTTGCGGTCGCGGGTTCCATCAGAGTCGCCTCAGCGAGACGCTCGGCCAGCTTGGGTGCCAGCGCGATTGTTTCCATTAGGAACGCCGAGGTATCCGATTTGCGTGTCTTGAAATACTTGGGCGAAGCTACGGCACCGACGCTGGTAGTGCCATCACGCAGGGGAATGTACCAGAACCAACCGTGCTCAAACCAAAACAGCGAAATGTTGCCCTCGCGTCGGCCCGGGGCCCGGCGCGCTCCTCGGAAATGACCAAATAGCGCCGCGCTGGTGTGCCGGGGATGACGCTTCTTGGCTGAAAACTGAGTCGACAACAGCGTGTCGCGACCACTGGCGTCGACCACGAAACGTGGACGCCATTCCTGTTCCATGCCGTCCTCGTCTTTGACCTTGACGATGGGACGACGCTCGGGCCCCTGGTCCGTTTCAAAATCCACTCCACTTACCCGACATCCCTCGAAGGTGCGCGCGCCGCGCGCCGCCGCATGGCGGAACAGCAACTCGTCGAGTTCAGAGCGGCGGACTTGCACCGCGTACGGGAAACTCTTGTCCAATGCGTCCGCGAAAATAAATTCGCTCGTGTGGTCGTGATTCGGCGAAACGAACTCGGAGCCGTATTTCGTAATGCCGATCCCCTCCACGGCTTGGCGCACCCCAAGCCGGTCGAAGAGGGGCATGTTCATTGGCAGCAGGGATTCGCCGATATGAAAACGCGGGTGCCGCGCTTTTTCAAAAATCACTACATCGTGGCCTTTGTCGGCAAGCAGAGCGGCCATCGTCGAACCACCTGGTCCACCGCCGATCACTACGACATCCGGCATCTTGCCGTTGAACTTTATTTCCGGCATCGAGGTGTTTACTTCCCGGGCGACGCCGGGATTGGGATTTTGAAGTTGGGTAAATGGACGAGTTGACGTCCAACCTCGTTGCGCTGCCCGTTGGTGACTTGTCGGATACTGCATAGAAAGCGGCCTCCATCGAAGCAAGCCCTTACTCCCCACGAATCTCCTTCGGAAAATGCTGTCGGATATTGGCGCCCGCGCACAGCAAGAACCGCAGAAGAAATGACAACCGGCACGGAGCCGCCGGCTCATTGTTGTGCGATACTGGCTGCACTATCCGATCGTATTCCAAGTCAAGGTCGCCCGATGCGGATTTCCACGAAATCCAGGCAGGCGAACCGTTCCAGTGCACGGATGCGACAATGGAAGCCATCATCTTACCCACCAACGAAGGCAGAGTGCAGATCGTTCCTGCGGATCCGGGGCAGAAAATGCCAAAGCGAATCAAGACCTCGCAGAAACTGGACTTCGAATTCCACATCCTGCGGGAGGGGTACGGGATTGAGTCCCCGGAGGCTCGAGACCATTATCGCCCACTCGGCTTTGTGCTCAAGCGCACGCAGGGGGACGACCCCAATGGCTGGGTGAATTTCGGAGCGTTCCGGTTGCGGAAAAACGTGCTCACCATCCGAAATTTCAACCCCCACAACGACACGGAAATTTTCCGCTACTATATTCTCATTCAAAACAAAGAAGGTAAGATCGGGATCATCGATCCAGAAATCGAAAACGATCCCGCGTGACCGCCTGCTCGCAGCGGTTGGCGGAGCTGACACAAAAGTAAGTTACCGCGCTCCACTGCGACCAACGCGCCGGCCCATCGCCCCGGGCTGAAATCATACAGGTCGCCCGCGGAGCTGAAACACGTGGGTATGTTAAGGCCCTGTATCCGCGGCACCCTTTCTTACACACTTAAACGAGAAGGCAGCGCGCGGCCCGTAGTAGTCACGGGCGACGTATCGCTGCGCGAAGGAGCGCGGAACCAAACCTTAAATACGCAACGAGTTTGAGCCTTGCGATCGAACCATCGCGACCACTCCGCGCTGCACGTGCTCGTTCATTCTCGGCCACGCATTGATAATCTCGTCCACGCTCGACGCCCACGCCGGTATTTTCTCGTCCGGTGGGGTGTCCTGTGGAGCGTGTGCACGCCCTGCAATACCTGGCGCTATGAGTTTTCCGTAAGTCTCATGTCCAAAACTCGCTTGCAAAAGCACTATAATGAGTTCGAGTCTCTTCGCCCGCTCCATTTGGAAAAGCCACCGGATTATCCGGTGGCTTTTTCTTTTTTCGGCTGGTTTTGCGGCACTGCCCTGACCCGGCTCTAAACCCTCAGCATCCGGGAACGCACCGAAGCGATGAGATCGCTGTAGCCGCCGAGGAACTGGCTGAGGGTGTGCTGGGTGGCGCCGTAGTGGAGGAATTCGGATGGCGGCATGCCGTCCTCGTCATGGGCGCGAACGAAGTCGGGGAACTTCGCGCGCAGTTCAGCCAGAATCTCGCCTTCGACGGGCTGGTCGAGCGTGAGCTTGGGGGCGGTGGCGGAGACGTTGAACTTGGTCCACCAAACATAGGGCACGGTCTGCAACACCTCGCGTCCGATGATCTGCGACCAGTGATTTTCGTGGCGATAGGCGGCGGCGAGGAGCGTGCCGGTCAGTCCGCGTTTTTGGAAGATGCGGTGGGCGTTTTTGAAGACGGCGATACCGGACCATTCGATGACCCCAGCCGTCGTCCCGATTTTTTTCGCTTCGGCCACGCGTTTCAACTGATCGTCCACGCGGCCGATCATCAAAGTGATGTAAGGACGGATGGCGTCGGCGTCGCGGCCGGCGGCACGCGCGCGCTTGAGTCCGCGATCAAGGGCGGCCGAGACGGCGAGCGCCTGCGGGACGGTGAAACTCACGGTGGCATTCACGCGGATGCCGCGCGCGGTCATCTCTTCCATCGCGGCGATGCCGACCTCGGTGGCGGGCGCCTTGATCGCGATGTTCGGGGCGAGCGCGGCGAGTTGGGTCGCCTGTTCCACCATGAGATCCTTGTTAGGGTAATACTTCGGGTTGACCTGGGCGGAGAGAAAACCCTTCACGCCGCGCGTGGCGTCGAAGACCGGCTTCAGCCGCGATGCGGCGTCGATCGCGAGCGTGTGGATGAGTTTCCACGCGATGTCGTCCTCGGTCGCGGACGGATTTTCCGCGACGAGCCGATCGATGATCGGGTGGCAGAGGGCGGGCTGCGCCGTAACGGCCTGCGAGACGATCACGGGGTTCGACGTGCCGCCGATAGCGCCGAGCGCGACGGCTTCGGCGAGTTCGGCGGGGATGCCGGAGTCGTTCCACCAGTCGGCGCCGAGCGCCGTCATTTGGGACATGCGGGAAGGGGTCATGATTTCATTTCTGTCAGTCTTCGCTGCGTTCAGAATGATAAACGGGTCACACGCCCGTGTGGGTGCGGACATACTCGCGCGCCTTTTTGGCCTTCGGCAGCGCGGGGACCTTTCCGGGATCTTCCTCGGCTTCGACGACGAGCCAGCCGCGATAATCAACGGACGCGAGCACGGCAAAGATGGCCGGGTAATCGACGCAGCCGTCACCCGCGACGGTGAACACGCCGTTGGCAACCGCGCGGTAGAACGACCAGCCTTCGCGGCGCACGCGGTCCGCAATTTCCGAGCGCACACTCTTGAGATGCACGTGGCCGATGCGCGGCGCGTAGCGTCGGGCGACGGCGACCGGATCGAGGCCGGCGAACGCGAGATGACCGGCGTCGAGCAGCAGCGAAATTTCGGGCACGCCCGCGAGCAAGCGATCGAGATCGGCTGCGCTCTGAATCACGGTGCCCATGTGATGGTGGTAGACGATCCGCATCTCCTCGCTGGCAGCGACGCCGGCGAGGTGTTTCAGGCCGGCGATGAATTTCGGCCACTCAGCCTCGGTGAGGCGCGGGGAAGGTTCTGCACCGAAACCGAGCGGGGCATTGCGATCACCGTGAATGCAGCGCGTGCACTCCGCTACGATCGCAACGCGTGCACCGAGCGTTTTCAGCAGACTGAGGTGCGTGCGGAAATTCCACTCGTCGTCGGCGAGCGGCTGGGACGCAAGATAGGTGGAATGCCAGCCGCTGACGAGGCGCAGGCGATGGCGGCTGAGGGCCTCGGCGAGCGCGGGGGATTGGCGCGGATAGGCGTGGCCGAGTTCGCTGCCGGCGAAACCGGCCGCGCGCATCTCGCTGAGAATCGTGTCGAGCGGGACGTCGCCGGCGAGATCGTCGAAGTCGTCGTTGCTCCAGATGATGGGGTTCGCGCCGACGAGACAGTCGCGGAGCACGACGTGACCGTGAGAGGAGGGAGAGGCCATGGAGAAACTCAGTAGTGGAAGCGCTGCTTTTTGATCGTGCGGTCGTAGGCACGGCGGGCGGCGCGGACGCCGGGGACTTTCGATGTGGCGGACACCGGGACGTCCCACCACGAGAAGCCGGGCACGCCGACATCGGCGCGGACAGGCACGTAGATGAAGACGACGCCTTTGGCCTTTTTCGCGGAGACGAGCGCGGCGCGGAGTTCCGCGGCGGTGTCGGCGCGCAGCGCGGTGGCGCCGAGGCTCGCGGCGTTCTGCACAAAATCGACGGGCGCGAACTTGCCCTCGAGCCGGCCAGTGCGTCCGCCGGTGCGGGCGCGGAATTCGTTGCCGAAACTTTTTCCGCCGCTGCCGCGTTGGAGATGATGGATGCAACCGTAACCGTGATTGTCGTTGAGCACGATCGTGAGCTTCACGCCTTCCTGCACGGCGGTGACGATTTCGGTATGCAGCATCAAGTAGCTGCCATCGCCGAGAAACGCGTAAACCTCGCGCTCGGGCGCGGCGAGTTTTACGCCGAGCGCCCCGGCGATTTCGTAGCCCATACACGAGTAGCCGTATTCGGAGTGATAATCCTGCGGCGCGTGGGAGCGCCAGAGCTTATGGATGTCGCCGGGAATGCCGCCGGCGGCATGGACCACGGTCCCGTTCGCGCCGCACGCGGTGTTCAAGGCGTCGATCACCTGTGCCTGCGTCAGGCCGGGGCCGCGCTTCGGCGCGACCACGGCGGCGCGCGTCTCGCTCCACGAATCGCGCGCCCGGCGGATCGCGGCGCGATAGGCGGACACCACGCGCCAGCCGGCAAGGGCGCGCGTGAGCTGGGCCACGATCGCGCGCGCGTCGCCGACGAGCGGGAGCGCGCCGTGCTTGCGTGCGTCGGCGGCATGGATGTTGACGCCGAGGAAGCGAACCCGCGGATTTTGAAACTGCGTCTTCGAGGCCGTCGTGAAATCGCTGAGCCGCGTGCCGAGGCAGAGGACGACATCGGCCTCAAGGGCGAGTGCGTTGGCGGCGGACGTGCCGGTGACGCCGATGGCGCCGAGGCACGACGCATGGGCATCCAGGATCGCGCCCTTGCCCGCTTGCGTGACGGCAACGGGCAGGCCGGTCGCGGCGGCGAGTTTGGCGAGCGCGGCGGTGGCGTCGGAGTAGTGGACGCCGCCCCCGGCGACGATGAGCGGACGGCGCGCCCCGCGAAGCAGCGCCACCGCTGCGCGGAGACTTTCGGTGGAGCACGCGGAGCGCTCGACCGCGTAAACGCGTTTCTCAAAAAAGCTGAGCGGGTAGACGCAGCTCTCGGCCTGCACATCCTCGGGCATCGCGATCGTGACGGCGCCGGTTTCGGCGGGATCGGCAAGCACGCGCATTGCCTCGGGGAGCGCGGTGAGGATTTGCTCGGGGCGGTTGATGCGGTCCCAGTATTTCGAGACGGGCCGGAAGCAGTCGTTGACGCTGACGTCCTGGCTCCCGGGAAATTCGAGTTGTTGCAGCACCGGCGCGGGGCGGCGGTTCGCGAAGATATCGCCGGGCAGCAGCAGCACGGGGAGCCGGTTGATGGACGCGGTGGCCGCGCCGGTGAGCATGTTGGTGGCGCCGGGTCCGATGGAGCTCGTGCAGGCAAACGTGCCGAGACGCTTGCGCTCTTTTGCGAACGCGATCGCGGTGTGCACCATCGCCTGCTCGGTCTTCGGTTGGAAATAGGGGAGGGCACGGCCGCCGTGTTCCTCAAGGGCCTGGCCGAAACCGGTGACATTGCCGTGGCCGAAGATGCCGAAGACGCCGTTGATGAGGCGATGCTCGGTGCCGTCGCGCGCGATGTATTGGGACTGGAGAAATTTCACCAGCGCGGCGGCCATGTTGAGGGTGACGGTGTTTTTCATGCGAGGCCTCGGGGTAAACCGGTGGGACGCCAGCCCTGTTGGGCGGGATTCAGCGTCCACTGGTGTTCTTTCGCGAAAGTGAAACCGGTATAGGGGTTACGCGGCAAATGCCGAATCATCCACAGATAATACATCCCGTAGCCCGGCGCGGAGACCTGCGCGTGGTCGAGGCCGGGCGGAATCACGATGGTGTCGTGCGCGCGAACCTTCAGCACATCGTCGCCGAGCTCAGCGTGGCCGTAACCGTCCGGATGCGTGAAGCGGTAGTGATATATTTCCGGTTGATCGTGATGGTGCGGTGGGTAGCTCGACCAACGCCCGGGAAAATTCACGACTTCACCGACGACGAGATTCGACTCCGGTCGCGCCGCACGATCGAAGATCAGGCGGACGTTTCGCAGGCAGGCGTTCTGAACCAGACCTGCCCCGCGATATTCCGGCGTGATTTCCGAGGGAAGAAAAAGTTTGGGCGCGAACGTGCGCGTGTTGGACGTGCGCACGACGGCGAATTCCGCGCCTGACGCGAGCGCGCGAATCGTGAGCGGCGTGCCCGGGCCCACGTGCAGCGCCGTGGGCGCTTCGTCGAAAATGCTTTTACGCCGGACGCGCGCGCGCGCGCCCGGAAACACGATCTCCGCCTCGCCGTTCAGCAGGATCCACGCGCTTTCCTTGCGATGGGTCTCGGCGACCTTCGCTTTCGCGGCGAGCCGCACGATGCCGAAATCCATCAGCGGATGGCCGGACTGGGGCTTCGCGCCAGCGCCTTCGACGGTGATCGCGGTGCGACCGCGCGGAAAGCCGGCTGCGGGACCGCGGTGCAGAGCTGAGGCCGGTGATGTCATGAGGAGGGGAGCAATGACGAAGCAATGTAAACGTTATCATGATTTTCATCGACAATTCTCCGGCCCTGTAAAGAAAGAAATCTCGCGCCGGTTTCAGCGGGTGCGTCATTTTCGCAGCGGATGAATTCGCGCGATCTTTTTTCGCTGCAGGGCAAACGGGCTTTGATCACCGGAGCGGGTCAGGGCATCGGACTCACGTTGGCGCGCGGCCTCGGTGCAGCGGGAGCGGAGTTGCTGTTGAACGATGTCGAGGCGGCGCGGCTCGCGGTGGCGGCGACGGCGTTGCGGGCGGGCGGGCTGCGCGTGACGACGGGAGTTTTCGACGTCGCGCGCGAAGCCGAAGTCCTCGCCGGCGTCGCGGCGCTCGAGCGCGCCGCCGGTCCCATCGACATTCTGGTGAACAATGCCGGCATCCATCGCCGCGCGCCGCTCGCGGAGATGTCGCTGACCGACTGGCAGGCGGTCCTCGACGTGAATCTCACGAGCGCGTTTCTCGTGTCGCGCGCCGTGGCGCCCGGCATGATGGCGCGGCGGTCCGGGAAGATCATCAACCTCTGCTCGATGAATAGCGAAATCTCGCGCCCGACGATCGCGAACTACGCGGCGGCGAAGGGTGGATTGAAAATGCTCACGCGGGCGATGGCGGTGGAGTGGGGCGGCCACAACGTGCAAGCGAACGGGCTCGGCCCCGGTTACGTGCGGACGGACCTGACGGGCACGCTCACGACCAACGCCGAATTTGACCGCTATATCTGCGCCCGCACCCCGGCGGGCCGCTGGGGCACGCCGGCCGAATTGATCGGCGCCGCCGTGTTTCTCGCCTCGCCGGCCGCCGATTTTGTGAACGGGCAGATCCTCTACGTGGATGGCGGTCTGCTCGCCGCTTTGTGACCGCCGAAGAAATTAGTTGACGTTCCCGGGCGCAAAATTTCACATCGAAATGTAAACGTTACCACGATTACCCCAACACCAACCCCCATGAATACCCCTCGCTTGGGCGCAGGCGTCCGTGCCTGTCGCCTTCGTCTCCTTGTTTGCCTTGGCGCCGCATGGCTCGTTGCCGCCAGCGCCTTGGCGCAATCGGCAGCGTCCGGCACGATCAGCGGCCGGATTTTCAATCCGGCCACGCAGCAATACGTCCGCAATGCGGAAGTCCGCGTCGCGGGCAGCGACCTCGTCGTTTACTCGGCGGACGATGGTTCTTATGCGCTCACCAATCTTCCCGGCGGCGACGTCACGCTCACGGTGACCTATACCGGCTACGACGTGGTCACCACCAAGGTCGCCCTCGCTGCCAATGGCGCGGCCACGCAGAACTTCGAACTCAAAGGCTCAACCTACCAGCTCGGCAAGAAGGACGCCGACGTCGTCACGCTGGGCACGTTTGTCGTGTCGTCCGAACGCGAGGGCAACGCGAAGGCGATCATGGATCAGCGCGCGGCGCTGAATATGAAGAATGTTGTTGCGACCGATAATTTCGGCGAAGTCACCAGCGGAAACATCGGCGAGTTCGTGAAATACATGCCCGGCGTCGTCATCGACTACACGCAGTCCGACGCCCGCGCCGCTCGCATCGGCGGCCTCGATCCGAAATACGTCGGCATCAGCATGGACGGCATGCGCATGGCCAACGCCTCCTCCGGCAGCTTTGGCGGTTCCTCCCGCGGCTTTGAATTCGAGCAAGCCTCGATTAACAGCATCGAGTCCATCGAGGTCAGCAAGACCCTCACCGCCAGCATGGACGCCGATGCCGCCGCCGGCAGCATCAACCTGAAAAGCAAAAACGCCTTTGAGCGCAAAGGCCGCGAGATCGTCGCCGAGGCCACGCTCTCGGCCAACACCTACGCCCTCACGTTTCATAAAACGCCCGGCCCCGACGACGGCAACCACCTGAAAATTTTCCCCGGCGCCAAGCTCAGTTACGGCGAGTCATTCAGCGGGCGCCTCGGCGTGCAGCTCAACGTCGGCACCAACAGCGTTTACACCGAGCAGGAAAACGGCACGACGAACTATGACTTCAGCAACGCTACGCGCGGTCCGTTCATCAGCAGTCTCACATTCCGCCACGGCCCGAAGATCACGCGCCGCGATTCCTTCGGCGCCAACTTCGACTACAAGATCGCCGATGGCCTCGTGTTCTCGCTCCGCACCGCCGGCTCCCACCTGAACGATCAATACGTCAACCGCGTCATCGCCTTCACCGCGGCCGCCGCCCAAATTGATCCCTCCTCGACGCTCACCAAGGTCATCGCGCTGCCTTCCGGGGCCAACGCCAACACCCGTCTCGATGAATCGCAGGGCCATCGCAACCGCCTCAACGACACCGTCACCTACACGCCGAAGCTCGTTTACAAGCTCGGCGACATGACCCTCACCGCGGGCGGCGGCTATTCGCGCAGCCGCACCCACTATACGGATCTCACCGGCGGTTTCTTCAACAACGTCATCGCCCGCATCACGCGCATCAGTTGGATGGCGGAGCGCGACAGCACGATCCAGCCCGGCTGGCGCATGACGCAGCTCCCCGTCGGCGGCACCATCGCCCGCCCGTGGAATGACCCGGCGAGCTTCGGGCGCGATGACGCCAACGCGAACAACATCCGCAGCCGCATGACCGGCGGCCAGAATCAGGTCTTCGTCGCCTATCTCGACGGCAAGAAGACCCTCAAACTCGCCGACCTGCCCGTGGTTCTTTCCACCGGCGTGAAGACTCGCCTCACGACCCACGATGTTTACGACAACTCCCGCCAGTGGACCTACGTCGGTGCGGCCAACTCGCAGACCGCCCCGACCACCGTGTTCCCCGTGTATCAGAACCGCGGCTTCGACCCGAAGATCGGCGGCAACATGACCGCGCTCAACCTGCCTTACGTGGACAACACCGAGATGCAGCGCATCTACCTGCGCAACCCCACATGGTTCACCGAGGACACGGTGACCGGTTTCCGCAGTGCCTTCACGTCGCCGCGCGCCCTGAAAGAGCAGGTCGATGCCGGTTTCATCGAAGCCTCCACGCGCATCAACCACCTGCGCCTGAACCTCGGCCTCCGCCACGAGCGCACGCGCAACACCGGCCGCGTCTTCGAGATTCGCCCCGATGCAGCCGTGCGCGCCGCGGGCTACACGGCGAACACGATTCCTTACATCGCCTATCAATACCGCAACGGTCAGCGCGAGAGCCAGTATGGCGGCTACCGGGATTGGTTTGCCAGCGGTGGTGCCAAATATGAGTTCACCCGCAACCTTGTCCTTCAGCTCTCCGCCAGCCAGTCGATCCTCCGGCCCGGCTACGACAGCGTCGCCGGCCTCCCCGCCATCGACGACATCCGGGGCATCGTCACCGTCCCGAATCCCCAGTTGAAGCCCGAGCTCTCCAATAAATATTTCGCCAGCGTGCAGTATTATCTCGAGCCCGCCGGCACCCTCGCCCTCTCCGTCTATCAGCTCGACATCAAAAACATGGGCTCCGTCAACACGCCGACCACCGCTGCGGCGGTCGGCTTCGACGACCCCGCCTACGCGAGCTACAGCTTCCAACAGCCCACAAACCTCACCGGCACGCGGAAGATGAAGGGCGTGGATTTCGAATACAGCCAGCAGCTCGTCTTCCTCCCCGGCTTCTGGCGCGGCCTCAGCGTGTTCGGTTCCATCTCGCGCACCGTGGCGCCCCTCCCGCTGGTCAGCGTCGTGCCAAAGGCCGCCAACGGCGGCATCCGTTTCAGCAACCACAAGTTCAACATCCAGCTCCGCGCCACGTGGTCCGCCGCCCGCATCGATGGCTTCGGCACCAATGTGATCAACTGGCAGGCCGAGCGCCTCCTCGCCGATTTCAGCGCCGGCTACAAAATCACCCGCACCTACGAACTCACGGTCGCCGGCCGCAACATCAACAACGCCTTCCAGGACTACTACGCCAACGAGCCCGGCCTCCTCCGCTCCCGCGAAATCCTCGGCCCGATCTGGACCGTCGGCGTGCGCGGCCGCTACTAACCGGGCGGCCCGTTTAATTTGAATTCGACCGCTGGCGTGACTCTGCGCCGACGGTCTTCTATTTTCGCCGTCCCCGCCGAATTCCCACCCCGTTGGGTTGAACATTGCCGTCCTTCGCTCCGTCGCCTTCGCTTTGCCCCATGAAGCCGCTCCGTTTGCTCCCGCTTTTTCTCGTCGCCGCCGCTGCGGCTTTCGCCGCGGAACCCGCGCCCCTCCTGCGCGCGCACGCCCATAACGACTACGAGCATCCGCGGCCGTTGCTCGACGCGCTCGATCATGGCTTCGGCAGCATCGAGGCCGACGTCTACCTGATTGATGGCCACCTGCTCGTTGCGCACAACCGCGCCGACGTGAAACCCGAACGCACGCTCGAGGCGCTTTACCTCGATCCGTTGCGCGCGCGCGTCCGCGCCAACGGCGGGCGCGTTTACCGCGGCGGCCCGACGATCACGCTGCTGGTCGACGTGAAATCCGCCGCGGCCGCGACCTACACCGCGTTGCACGCCGTGCTGCAAAATTATGCCGAGATGCTGACGACGTTTCGTGATGGCATCACCCAGCCCGGCGCGATCACCGTGATCGTCTCGGGGGCGCGGGCGCCGGCGGTGATGGCCGCGCAGCCGTTGCGCTATGCGGCGATGGACGGGCGGATCGAGGATCTCGCGGGGAAAACTACGAGCGCGCTCGTCCCGTGGATCAGCGATACCTGGCCGAAGCTGTTCACGTGGAAGTGGGCGGGCCCGATGCCGGACGAGGAACGGAAAAAATTGCAGGACGTCGTCGAGCGGGCCCACATCCAGGGCCGCCGGGTCCGTTTCTGGAGCACACCGGACACACCGGAAGCCTGGCGCGTGTTATTCGACGCCGGCGTCGATCTCATTAACACCGACGACCTGGCGGGCTTGCAGGCGTTCTTGCTCCAGCAGGCAACCGGGGCCGGGAAGTGATGTCACGGCCGACGCCGGCGATGAAAGATTGACGAGATCTGTAATCGTTTACACCTATTTACATTCCCGGCGGACCGTGACGAAAAAGCATGGACTTCCCCCGCCGCGGTCCGAATTCCTCCCATCAAACATGGCCAGTCTGCAAGAGGTTGCCCGTCGCGCTAAAGTCTCCATCGCCACCGTTTCGCGCGTCCTGAATAAGTCGGACAAGGTCGTGCCGGAAACGCGCGCCATCGTGGAGCAGGCGTTGCGCGATTTGGATTACCGGCCGAGTCGCGTGGCGCGCCGGCTGCGGATGAGCAACGGCCGCGCCCACTTGGTGGGCCTCATTATTCCGGACATCCAGAATCCGTTTTTCGCGGAAATTGCCCGCGGGGTGGAGGACGCCGCCTACGCCGCGCAATACGCGCTGCTGCTCTGCAACTCCGACGAAAATCCCGAGAAGGAAAAATTTTATCTCAACGTCATGCGCGATGAATCGGTCGACGGCATCGTGCTGCCGCCGTTCGATGAGACCGACGCCGCGGTCGTCGAGATTATCAAGACCGGTATACCGGTCGTCTGCGTCGACCGCAGTCTGGCCCGGGCCAAAACGGATCTGGTCGAGGTGGACAACTACCGCGGCGCGATCGAGGGGGTTGCCCACCTGATCGCGAAGGGGCACACGCAAATCGGGTTGATCGAGGGCCGCTCGCAGGTTTCGACGAGTCGGGAACGCCGCCGCGGTTACCTCGATGCGCTCGCGGAGGCGGGGCTGACCGTGCGCAAGGACCTCATGCGTTCCGGCGACTTCAAGCAGGAGAGCGGACGCGTGCTTGCCCACGAACTGCTCGATCTGCGCAAGCCGCCGACGGCTTTGTTTGTCTGCAACAATCTCATGACCGTCGGCGCCCTCGCCGCCTTGCACCAGCGCGGCGTGCGCGTGCCGCAAGACGTCGCGCTGGTGGGATTCGACGACTTGCCTTGGGCCGAGGCGCTCGATCCGCCGCCGACGGTGGTGCGCCAGCCAGCCTACGAAGTGGGCAAGCAGGCGATGGAGCTGCTGCTCAAGCGCATCGTCGAGCCCGCGCGCCCGCCCGTCACCGTCCGACTTTTACCCGAGCTGGTCGTCCGCCGGTCCACCTGAAAGCGCGGCCACTGCCCCGTCGCTTTGCGGACGAAGTGGCAAATAATGTAAACGTTATCACAATTTTGATCTGACGTGGCCGCGGAAAAAATTGCCGAACTCACAGTTGGCCCGTCGCGTTCATCCAATCACTGCTCCCCCGGTCCCTCACTTTCCTTCATTCCATGAAATCCAAACTCAATCTCGCTCTCGTCGGCACGGGCCGCATGGGCGTCGCTTACGCCCGCTATCTCGCGAACCGCGTCCCCGGAGCGACGCTTTACGCGGTCGCCGACGTGCGGGGCGACGTCGCCGAATCCGTGCGGGCGGAGTTTGGCGCCACGCGCGGCGTAGCTGATTATCGCGAGCTGTTGGCCGACAAAAACGTCGACGGCATCGTGGTAATGACGCCCACCAAGCTCCACCGCGACGTCGTGATCGATGCGGCCCAGGCCGGCAAAGCCATCTTCTGCGAAAAGCCGCTGTCGCTTGCGATCGAGGATGCCGAGGCGATGAAAGCCGCCGTCGCGAAGAGTGGCGTGTTTTTCCAGCTCGGCTTCATGCGGCGTTTCGATCCCGGCTACGCGGCCGCGAAAAAGAAAATCGCCGAGGGCGCGATCGGCCAACCGTGCGTGTTCAAGTCCACTTCGAAAGACCAAGAGCGTCCCTCGATCGATTACCTGCGCCCCGAAAACAGCGGCGGCCTTTTCATCGACATGGGCATCCATGATTTCGACCTCGCGCGCTGGTTCATGGGCGACGTCGCGAGCATCTACAGCACCGGCGGCGTGCTTGCTTACCCCGAGATGAAAGCGATCGGTGACTACGACAACGCGATCTCGAACATGCATTTCAAGAACGGCTGCATCGGCGTGGTCAGTCTCAGCCGCAACGGCGTCTATGGTTACGGCATCTACACCGAAATCGTCGGCACCGAGGGGACCATCCAGATCGGTTACGACCGCGAGACGCCGATTCTCGTGATGAAAAAAGACACCATCACGCACGACACGATTCCGGGATTCTACGAGCGCTTCGAGGACGCCTACATCCTCCAGCTCCAGGATTTCGTCCAAAACGTGATCAACCACCGCCCGCCGCCGATCACCTGCGACGACGGCATCGCCGCCCAGCGGATCGCGATCGCGGCGACGCGCTCGGCGCAGACCAACACGATCGTCACGCTTTAGTTTCCCGTTGGACTTCAGGCTGCAGCGGAAATTTTCGTCCGCGCCAAAAAGCCGCTGTTCAACCGCGGCTTTTTTCGCAACCTTCGCTGCGTGAAAGCCTCCGAATTCTTCGCCTTGCCGGCGTCCCTCGCGCCGTTTGCGGCGCATTTTCCGGCGGATCTGCCCCCGTGGGAGTGGCTGAAGCGCATCGGGACCGCGCTTGCCGGTCTGCCCGCGCCTACCGCGAAGACGAGAATTCCGCCGGGCATTCACCTCGAGGGTGCGGTTTGGCTGCAGAGCGGCGTCAAGCTGCCCGCCTACGCGACGATCATCGGCCCGGCCTGGATCGGGGCGGGCACGGACATCCGACCGGGGGCATTTATCCGCGGCAACGTTATCACCGGCGAAGGCTGCGTGCTCGGCAACGCCTGCGAATTCAAGAACTGCCTCCTCCTCGACCGCGTGCAGGTGCCGCACTTCAGCTATGTCGGCGACTCGATTCTCGGCAACGGCGCCCACCTCGGCGCCGGCGCGATCTGCTCCAATCTCCGCCTCGATCAACAGCCGGTCGTCGTCCGCACGGATCGCGAGACGTTCGAGACCGGCCTGAAAAAATTCGGCGCGATCCTCGGCGACAAGGCCGAGGTCGGGTGCAACGCCATCCTCAATCCCGGCACGCTGCTCGGCCCGCGCGCCCTCGTCTCGCCGGGCCTCGCGTTTTCCGGCTATCTGCCGGCCGCGACCATCGCGCACGCCCGCCCCGCAATAAAATTGATCCCGCGGCGGGATTGACGCCCCTTTGCCCGTCCCGCGAAGCTCTCGGTTTCATGCGCACCCTCACCGGCATCACACCTTCCGGCACGCTTCACATCGGCAACTACTTTGGCGCGATGCGTCCCGCCATCGAGGCGCAGGCGGCGGGCGACAGTTTTTATTTCATCGCGAACTACCACTCGATGACGGTCGTCACGAATGCCGAGGAGCGCCGCCAGCACACGCTCGGCATCGCGCTCGACTGGCTGGCGTGCGGCCTCGACCCGAAGGTGAGCGTGTTCTGGCGGCAGAGCGACGTGCCCGAGGTGACCGAACTTTTCTGGTTGCTCGGCTCCCTCACGCCGATGGGGCTGCTCGAGCGCGCGCACAGCTACAAAGACAAAATCGCGAAGGGCATCTCGCCCAACTTCGGCCTCTTCGCCTATCCGGTGCTGATGGCTGCGGATATTTTGCTCTACGACACCCACCGCGTGCCCGTCGGCAAGGATCAGAAGCAGCACCTCGAGATGACCCGCGACATCGCGATCAAGTTCAACGAGGCCTACGGCGAAAACACCCTCGTGGTGCCGGAGCCGGTCATTCGCGAAGACGTCGCCGTCGTGCCCGGCCTGGACGGCCAGAAAATGTCCAAGAGCTACGGCAACACGATCGAGATCTTCGGCGATGAGAAGGTGCTCCGAAAAAAAATCATGGGCATCATGATGGACTCGCGCACGCCCGCGGAGCCCAAGCCCGACGCCGACAAGAACCTCGCGATCCACTTGCTGCGGCTCGTGGCGGCGCAGGAGATCGCGATCGATTTCGAAAACCGGCTCCGCGCCGGCGGCCTCGGCTACGGCGATCTGAAGAAGGCGTTGTTCGAACACTACTGGAATTACTTCGCGGCGGCGCGCACCCGCCGGGCTGAACTCGCCGCCAACCTCGATTACGTCGAGGCGGTGCTGCGCGACGGGGCGATTCGGGCGCGAGCGGTGGCGAGTGTCGTCCTGCAGCGCGCGCGCAAGGCCAGCGGCATCGAATGATTCGGCTCGCCGGCGTTGGGTAGGCCCGGCTGATGGTCGGGCTCAACCGGCCACCGGCCGTTTCTACGCCGATCCTCCCTTTCGGGCTGTCCCTTCTATCTCCCCGCCCACGTGCGGAAATCCGCGGCGTTTTCCTGGCTGACCAGCACTTCCTCGGTGGGCCGCGGCGAGAGTTGCACCGCGAGCCGGCCTTTGCCGACCGAGGAAAAGCTTTTCACGGCCGAAGCATGGGCGAGGATGTTGCGGTTGACCCGGAAGAACTGGGCGGGGTCGAGTTCGCTGGTGAGCGTGGTGAGTGGTTCATTCACCAGGCATTTTTCGCCCGCGCGCGTCACGAGAAAGGTGAGCTTGTTCTCCGAAAAAAAGTAGGCGACGTCCGCGATCGCGACCGGCTGAAACGACGGGCCGCGCTGCGCGAGAATCCGCTGGCGACGTTCGGGCGGGGCGAGCGCGGCCGCGAACGTCGCGAAGTTGCCGGTGAACTGGCGGCCGAGTTCGCGATATTTTTTGACCGCGGCGTCGAGCGCGGCGGGCTTCACCGGCTTGAGCAAATAGGCGATGCTGTGCGCGGCAAACGCTTCGAGCAGGTAGTCGTCATGGGCCGTGGTAAAGACGACCGGGCAGGGTGGAGGTGAAGTGCGGAAAAGCTCCAGCGAAAGTCCGTCGCCGAGCTGAATGTCAGCGAAGATCAGGTCGGGCGCCGGGTTTTGACGCAGCCATTTCTCCGCGGACGCGAGGCTGTCCGCGGCGCCCGCGAGGGTGCACGGCGGCGTGGTGGCGACGAGGAGCGACGCAAGCCGTTCACGCGCCGGAGCTTCGTCCTCGATAATAAAAGCGCGGATCATTTAACTCAAGTGGCGAGCGGGACGCACACGCGGAATTCGCCGCTGTTGGTGGAAATTTCCAATTCGCCAGGCGTGAGCAGCGCGATGCGCTCGCGCAAATTTGCCAGGCCGGTTCCGGTGCCGTCACGCGCGGGCAATTGGGTTTTCGGCCGCAGGGGATTCGTGACGACGATTGCCGCGGCTTCGAGGCGCACCTCAATCGTCAGCGGTTCGGCCTCGGAGAGGCGGTTGTGCTTGATCGCGTTTTCAACGAGCAGTTGCAGCGACGCGGTGGGCAGCCGCCGCGGATCGCCCGGGTCCGTCACGGGCAGCGTGACGCGGAGGCTGCGCGGAAACCGCCGCTCCATCAGCCGCACGTAAGAGCGGAGAAACGCCAACTCCTCGGCGAGCGACACGAGGTCGTGATTTTTCTGCGTGAGCAGGTAGCGGGTGACGTCGGCGAGATGGGCGTTGAATTCGGCGGCCGCCGGCGGATCGCGCTCGATGAGCGCGGCGAGCGTGTTGAGACAGTTGAAAAGAAAATGCGGCGCGAGCTGGCCCTTCATATTTTCCAACTCGGCTTGCAGTCGCGCGCGTTCGAGCTGTTCGAGCCGGCGCTGATCGCCGTGGCGCTCGCGGATGAGGAACAGCGTTTCGTAGGCGTGCAGCAGGAACAACACAGTGACGGTGTTGTTCGTCGCGATCGTGCGGATGGTGGCAAGCCAGTTGAGAATGGGGAAGGGTGCGTCAATGAAACGAAGCCAGAGCCAGACCGCGCCGATCGTGAGCGGCACAGTGCAGGCGAGCGTGGCCGCGGCGAAGATGGCGAGTTTCCAAAACGGCTGCACGAGCCAGTCGAGGTGCGGCCGGAGCCGGAGCGCGATCGCGCGGTTGGTCTCCCAAATCACGACGGCCATCAGCAGGAACCACGCGGTGGCGATCCAGTAGTGGGCGTCGCGCCAGGTGAGTTTGTCGAAGAGCAGCGCGAACCGCGGGATCACGATCCCGAGCAGCAGCAGACCAATCCCCCGCATCCAGCGGTCGTGCACCGAGGGGCGCAGCGCGGGTTCGGTGGCGGCGCCGTCCGGGTTCGGCGTGGAAATATCCCACTTCAGTCGTTGGCCGGTTGAGCGCATGCGAGGCGGCGGTCACTAGAGGCGGCGTAACTTAATCCGCAACCTCAAACCCACCTCCATCATGCCCGAACAAATCTCCTTCAACTTTCTCGCGATCCTCGTCGCCACCGTCAGCACGTTTTTGCTCGGCGGTCTCTGGTATTCGCCGGCGCTCTTCGGTCGTGCCTGGATGCAGGAGGTCGGCCTCACGGAGGAAAAGTGCAAGGCGCAGGGCGGCGTCGGCCGCATCATGGGGATCTCGTTTCTGCTCGAGCTCATCATGGCGTTCAACCTCGCGGCCTTCATCGGCGCGAAAGCCTCGTTCGGCTTTGGCGCCTTCGCGGGTGCCGCCGCCGGCTTCGGCTGGGTCGCGCTGTCGTTCGGCGTCACCTATCTGTTCGAGCGCAAATCGCTCCGCCTCTTCTTCATTAACGCCGGTTACCACGGCATCGCGCTCACGATCATGGGCGCGATTCTCGGCGCGTGGCATTGATTTAGCGTCGCCCACTCCAGCTTCAGTCCGTCGCGGGCGGGCTTCGGTCAAAATAAACGTGCGGGCCCCGCGCCTCCCGCTAAACCTTCCTGCTCAATCACCCCATGAAACTCCTGCTCAAAATCCTCGGCGTCCTCGCGGCGCTGGTCCTGTTGCTCGTCCTCGTGGCGTTTTTTCTCCCGCGCCAGTATCGCGTCGAACGTTCGCTCGTGATCAACGCGAAGCCCGACGCCGTGCTGACGCAAGTGGCCACCTTGCGCGCGTGGAAAGCGTGGAGCGCGTGGAATCTCCGCGACCCGAACATGAAGCTGACTTACTCCGACGCGACGACGGGAGTCGGCGCGTGGTCGCAATGGGAGAGCAAAAACGAAGGCAACGGCAAGATGACCATCACGGAGCAAACGCCGACAAAGGTGACTTACCGCCTTGAGTTTCCCGACTACGGCATGCAGTCCGTCGGCACGTTCGAACTTAAACCCGAAGGCAGCGCGGTGCGGGTCGTGTGGGCCGACGCCGGCGACCTCGGCATGAACCCGATGAACCGCTGGTTCGGCCTCTTCCTCGACAAGTTTATCGGGACGGATTTCGGGACTGGCCTCGCGAACCTGAAGAAGCTGGTCGAAAAATAATCCGCCCGTCCGTCAGAGCACCGCGACCGCCGGCGCCTGGAGTGCCGCGATGCGCGCCATGATCCGCGCGCTCGCGATTTGGTAGCGCTCCTTGCCGGCGGACGGATCGTCGTAATCGGCCGCGGTCATCGGCGCGCCATAGACGACCGTCACGGGCGTGCCGAACCGCGGGATTTTCCCGCCTTTGCCGAACGCCTCGAACGATCCGAAAATCCGCGCGGGGACGACGGGCACCTGCGTCTTGCAGGCGAAGAGCCCGACCCCCGGCTTCGGCGCTTGCAGCAAGCCATCGCGCGAACGCGTGCCTTCGGGAAACATGATAATAATTTGCTGCTGCTTGAGCGCGCTGAGCACGCGCTTCATCGCCGTGATGTCCGAGCCGCCGTCGCGGTCCACGGGAATGACGCCGACGGCATTGAGCCACCACGAGGGGATGCCGGGCGTCCACAAAGTCTTGCGCGCAAAAAACGTCACCTGCCGCGGTAACTGCGAGCCGACGATGAAGGGATCAAGGTGGCTCGCATGATTCGCCGCGAGGAGAAACCCGCCCGAACGCGGCACGTTTTCCAGTCCGACCACCTCGCCCCGAAACAAGATATCGTAAGTCGTGGCGGAAAGGTAGTGCGACACGCCGAAGACCGGCTCCATCTCGATCTGCGGAAAAGCGCGGCTCATGGGGCGGCGAAACGCGCGGCGATCGGCGCGGCGAGCGTCTCGACGACTTGCGCAGGCGTGAGGAGCGTCGTGTCGATCGACACGGCGCCGACGGGGCAGGCGAGCGGCGCGGTCTTGCGCGTGGAATCGATGCGGTCGCGCTCGGCGATGGAATCCTGGCCGCCCTCGCTGGCGCGGCGCCGCGCGCGCTCCATCGGATCGGCGTGGAGGAAGAAACGGAAATCGGCGTCGGGAAAAATCACCGAGCCGATGTCGCGGCCCTCCATCACGACGCCGCGAAAATGATGCGCGCGCGCCACGTCGGCCTGGCCGCGCTGGTAGGCGAGCAACGCGGCGCGCACCTCGGGAATCGCCGCGAAGTGGGAGACATTGTCGTTGACGATCCGGCTGCGGATTTCGGCGTCGGGGACGACGCGCCCGCCGATTTCCATCAGCGCGGAGCGCCCGTGTAGCCGCGTGCCGAAACGCAACGCGGGCGCGGCCGCGACAACCGCGGGCAGATCCTTCGCACCCACCGCGAGCCGCAAAAATTCCGCCGTCACTCCGCGATAGAACGAACCGGTGTCGACGTGCAGCAGATTGAAACGATCGGCGAGGACCTTGGAGCTGGTCGACTTGCCGGACGCCGCGCCGCCGTCGATGGCGATGATGAGAAAAGCGGGAGCGGGAGCGGTCACGGCTTGAGGGAGTTTTCGCGCAACGCCCCGAGCAACTCAAAAAAGTTTGGAAATGTTTTCGCGCAGCATGCCGGGTTCTTGATCGTGAGCCACGGCCGGCCGTCGCCGTGGAGATCGTGGCAGCCAAGGAGGCCAAAGCTCATCGCGAAACGATGGTCGCCGTAGGTCTCGATCTCGAGCGGGCTGTGCGCGGTGCGCCGCTTCAATTCGTCGAGCCGCGGCGTAATCGTGAGCGCGTCGTGCGCCTCGACGACGTCCTGCCCGAGCCGGATCAATTCCTGCGCCGCGCCGGCGACGCGATCGGTTTCCTGTTTTCGCGTGTGCGCCAGGCCCGTGATGTGGGTGGGACCGCTGAGTAACGGCGCGATCGCGGCGAGGGTGAGAAAGGTGTCGGAAAATTGATTGAAGTCGTGGCTGAACCCGCGGCGCGGCGAAGCGTGAAAGATCCAGGCCTCGATGCCGGCATGGTGGTTGAGCTGGGTGGTTTTGAGGCCGGCTTGTTCCATCACCGTCATGAATCGCGAGTCGCCTTGCAGTCCCAGTCCCGGTGGGAGCAGGCCCAAGAGATTGACCTGTCCGCCGACCACGAGCGGCAGGGCCAGGAAGTAACTGGCGGCGGTGGCGTCGGGCTCGATCGCATAGGTGGCGTGGCGCGGCGAGTAGCGCGTGGAGTTGGGGACCTTCACGACTGAGCCGTCCCCCAAATCCAGCGGAGGCTGGCTGAACTGCCCCATCAGCCGGGCGGTCATCTCCACGAATGGCCAGCGCACCCCGCCGGCGAGCCGCACTTCGACCGGCGCCTGCGCGAGCGGCGCGACCATGAGCAACGCCGACAAAAGCTGACTGCTCTCACTGGCGTCGAGCGCGACCGGTCCACCCCGCAGGCCGTGCGCGCGAATTTCCACGGGAAAAAATCCTTCCTCGCCTGTGCAGCGAATGTCCGCGCCGAGCGCACGCAACGCGTCGAGGAGCGGCCGCATCGGCCGCAGGCGCATCTGCGGCACGCCGTCGATCCGGTAGAGGCCGCGTGGCGCGGCGGCGCACAGGGCGGTGAGAAAACGCGCCGCGGTGCCGGCGAGGCCGACAAAGATTTCGACGGGCTGATCGCTGGACGAGGCCGGAAATCCCTTCGCCTGATCGGTGACGCGCAGCGTGAGGGCGCGCTCGTCGGCTGCGACGGTGAAGCCGAGTTTCCGCAGCGCCTCGGCCATCAGCTGTGTGTCTTCGCTGAAGAGCGCGCCGGTGAGGTTGACGGGTTGATCGCACAGCGCGGCGAGGAGCAGCGCGCGGTTGGTGATGCTTTTCGATCCGGGCAGCGTGACGTCGCCGCGCACGGGGCGCGTGAATGGTTTGATCTCCAGCTTCTCGGGCAGCGCGGGCGTCACGGGTTCGGGCGAAATTGATCGCGGTAGGCTTTGCCGCGTTCGAGCTGGGCGGTGAGTTCGACGTAGTCGCGGTTGGAGAGCGCGGTGCGGAAGGCGTGCAGTTCGTCCTCGAACTGGCTGAGCGCGCGAAGCACTTCGTCGCGGTTCTGCTCGAGGATCGCGCGCCAAATGACGGGATCGCTCGCGGCGATGCGGGTGGTGTCGCGCAGGCCGCCACCGGAGTGATTGCGCCACGCGGGATTTTTTTTCGCGAGGAAGGAGCAGAGCGTGGACGCGAGGACCTGCGGCAGGTGGCTGATGTGTGCGACGATTTCGTCGTGGGCGTCGGGCGCGACCGTCACGACCTCCGCACCGAGATCGTGCCAGAAGCGGACGACGGCTTCGGTGGCGCGGGTGTCGGTGTGGGCGAGCGGCGTGACAAAACACGGGCGCCGCTCGAAAAGTTTTTCGGAGCTGTGCTCCCAGCCGGTTTTTTCGGAGCCCGCCATCGGATGCGAGCCGACAAAGTGTGCGGATTTGCCCAGCGCCTCGTGCCCGAGGCGGGAGATTTCGCCTTTAACGCTGCCGACATCGGTCACGATGACGCCGGCGGCGAGGTGCGGGGCGATTTGTTTCGCGAGCGGCACGATGTGATCGACGGGTGCGGCGATGACGACGAGGGTGGCGTTTTTCACGGCCTCTTCCGGCGAGTCAGCTACGGCGTCGCACCACGGCTGTTCGCGCAACTTCAGCCGCGTCTCCGGGCGGCGGGACCACACGACGATCCGCTCGGCTACACCGCGCGCGCGGGCGGCGCGTGCCACCGAGCCGCCGAGCAAGCCGGGGGCGAGGAGGGTGAGTTGAGCGAGACCGGGCATGACGGGCCAAAAACGCAAAATCCCCGCGCGGTGTCGAGCCTTGGACTTGCACCGGCGGACGACGCGGAGCGCCGGCTCGGTTGTCCGGTGTCCTGGGTTCGAGGAGATCGCGTTGCGTTTTGTTGGCGGGGTGACTTTTTTCGTGGGCGTGACGCCGTATGTCCCGACTTGGAAAGAGCGACTGGAGGACGCGAAGCCCTACGCGATGCCCGCGGTAGCCGTGATCCTGATGCTCGCCGTGGCCGGGTGGGTCGCGTGGCACGAATGGCGGCCGCGCGTCACCGTGAAGCCCAGCGAGATCGTCACGAAAGACGCCGCGGCGCGGGCGGCGGCGCAGGCCCGCGTGTCGGCCGACGTGGACACGCTCGAGAAAACTTACCAACGCGCGATCGAGTCGGGGGCGGTGCGCGATGCGACGACCCTGCTCAACCGCGCGGTCGAGAAACAACGGGAGCGGCTTCGGCTGGATCCGAGCATGGACCCGGTGCAGACGGCGCGGCTCGCGCGCCTCGAGGGGCTGCGGTCGAGTTCCCGCTCCGGTGCAGCGGCGGCGCAGAGCGTCGTGCTCGAACGGGAGGCGCTCGCGGCGCAACAGGCCGGCCAGACGGAGGGCGTGGCGGACAAATTGCGCGAGGCGCTGCGGCTGCAGCGCGAGGCGAACTCCAACGCGACCGCGACAGACGCGCAGAATTTTCCCCGCGAAGTGCGGCTGACCCAGGCGATCGAGCTGACGGAGACGGAGCCGTTGCACACGGCGGTGGACAACGCGCTCTCGCTCGCGCACGCGGCGGTGGCGCAGGAGCATTGGGACGACGCGCTCAAGGCCTACGCCGAGGCGCGCGCCGCGCAGGCCGAAATCAACCAGCAGCACCCGAACACCCGCTATGCGAGCCTCGCCGGGCTCGACACGATCGACGGCGAGGTCGCGTCGTTGCAGGCAGCAGGACTGGTCGCGACGATCACGGCGCGCGAACACGACGGCGATGCCGCGACGGCGGCCGGCCGGGCGCAGGAAGCGGCGGCGAGTTACGCGGCGGCGGGAGAACTGCAGCGGCAGGTGAACGGAAAATTTCCCCGCAGTCGCTTCGCGTCAGCAGCGCGGCTGGACGGACTCGCGGTGAAACGCGACACCGTGCTGTCGACGGGGCTGATCACGCGGGCCGCGGTCCTCGATCATGAAATCGCCGCGGCGCTGGCGCGGCGCCAGACCGTCGCGGCCCGCGACAAAATCGCTGAGGCCGCGGGCCTGATGGAGAAAGCCGCCACGGATTTCCCCCACAGCCGCTCGCTGGATCGCGCGCTGCAATTCAAGCTCGGCTACCTCGCGCTGCGGCGCACCGAACTTGAGGCGTTGCAACGCGACATCTACGAGCAACTGGCGGCGCTACCCGGGGCAAAAAACGCGCAGATGCTGAAGGCCGAAGTCACGCAGGATCTTTATGCGCGGGTGATGAATGCCAACCCGAGTCGCAACCCGGGCCGCACGCTGCCGGTCGATTCGGTGAGCTGGGTGGAGGCGCAGGAGTTTTGCCAGCGTCTGTCCTGGTTGCTCGGCACGCGGGTGCGGCTGCCGTTCGAGGCCGAGGTGCGCGCGGTGTTTACCGGAGACCGGGAGGTGTGGTCCGCCGATACCAGCGGCGGTCACAGCCATGAAACCGGCAAGTCTGCGCCGAACGCCGCGGGCTTCCACGATCTCGGGGGGAATGTCGCGGAGTGGCTGCAGCCGGCGGCCGAGTCCGGCGAGACTGCGCCGGTGGCAGGTGGCAGCTATCTCGATCCCGCGAGCGCGCTGGCGACGTTCACCGCCACGCCGATGGAGAAACACGAGCGTGCGCGGCATATCGGTTTTCGCGTCGTGGTCGAGACGGCGGCGCGCTGAAATTCGCTGCGCGGCCGTCGAAAAAGCCGGTTCCGAGTTAGGGATGATTCTCCGAGCCGCCCTGAGATTGAGGGGCGAATCACCTTGGAACTCAGGCTGGCTCGGAGAACCCGCACCACCTTTCTCGACGCCCGCCCCGAAACAGGAGACGCTTGTCCGTGCGGATTTGGCGCGCATCGCCGGGCAGCAGGTTCCGACCGCGGAATGCGCCGGCGGTGCGTTCGTCGATTTTATTTCGCGCCGAGTTTTTGGATGCGCGCGAACTCCGCCGGGGCCACCGGCTGCACCGAAAGCCGGCTGATGCGCACGAGCGCCATCTTCGCGAGCGCGGGCTGGGCCTTGATCTCGTCGAGCGTGACGGGGCGGGCGAGGGGCGCGACCGCTTTGAGCTCGACCGCAACCCAGCCTTCCTCCTCGGCGGTCTGGTCGGGAAACGCCGCACGCGTGATTTCCGCGATGCCGACGACGGCCTTCGGTCCCTGGCTTTCATAAAAGAAAACGCGATCGCCGGGCTGCATGGCTTTCAGGTGAAGCCGCGCGGCGTAGTTGCGCACGCCAGTCCAGTCGGTGCGTCCCTCGCGCACCAGATCCGCCCACGCGTAGGTTTCAGGTTCAGACTTCACGAGCCAGTATTGCGTTGTCATGGGGCGGCGGGTTTGGTGCGCTGAACGGAAATGGAACCGACCGAGGCTGAAAAGGCTAAAGGCGAACGCGCCCAGTGGATTTTGTATGGCATCATGATTCTCATGGTGTTCACGCCGCTCGTGATCTTCTTGTTGCGCTCGCGCTGAGTGGCGCGGTCAATTCCGTCGCATGAACAAAACCCTCCTGCCCATCCGCATCGTCTTCGTCGCACTCTGCGCGGCGGCGGGCTGGCTCGTGTGCTACGCGATCAGCGACTGGGATCACTACCGGATGCGGGCGGTGTCGGTCGGCCTGCTCATCGGCGTGCTGGTCGTGCTGGTCGATTTGCTGTTGAAGGGTTTTTCGCTGCGCGGACTCTCCGCGCTCACGTTCGGTATCGGCGTGGGCGTAGTCATCGCCTACATGGTCGGATCGTCGCCGTTGCTGGAGCAGGGTGACCCGGCGATTATTTACCTGGTGCGGCTCGGACTGTTCCTCGTCTGCCCGTATCTCGCGACGGTCATCGCGCTGCGCGGCAAGGACGAATTCAACCTCGTCATCCCCTACATGCGCTTCGTGTCGCACGAGGTGGATGTGCCGCTCGTGGTCGTCGACACCAGCGTGCTGATCGACGGGCGCATCGCGCGGGTGTGCGAGTCGGGCTTCCTGATCGCGGCGCTCGTAATTCCGCGTTTTGTGTTGAACGAACTGAGCGCGATCGCCGACTCCACCGATCCGCACAAGCAGGCGCGCGGCCGCCGCGGCCTTGAGGTGCTGAACGAACTCCGCAAAATCAAGAACCTCGACATCCGCATCACCGAGAGCGAAGTCGCCCGCCGCGAGGACGTGGACGCGAAGCTGGTGTTTCTCGCGCAGTCGATGGGTGCGAAACTCCTCACGACCGATTACAATCTCGCAAAAATGGCCGAGTTTCAGGGCGTGCACTGGCTGAATCTCAACACGCTGGCGAAGTCGCTCCGCGCCGAGCTGATGATCGGCGAGCGCCTGGAGATTGATCTCGTGAAGCTCGGCAAGGAAGACGGCCAGGCGGTCGGTTTTGTGGAGGACGGCTCGATGGTCGTCGTGGGCGATTCGCGCCACTTCGTCGGCCGGCGCGTGCAGGCTGAAATCATCAGCGTGCTGCCGACCGCGGGTGGGAAAATGATTTTTGCCCGGCGCGTGGCCGAGGCGGAGTAAGGGACGGGCGGCGGTTTGAGAGGGAGCGCCGCCGTCGTTGGGCCCGGGCGCCGCCGGGATTTTTTTGATGCGCCAGAGCGGGATAAAAATTGGTGTTTACTTGCGCGCGGCGATTTCCCAATACGTCACGTTCCTCTTGGGCCGGTAGCTCAGTTGATAGAGCGCGTCGTTCGCAACGACGAGGTCGTCGGTTTAATCCCGATCCGGTCCACCATCCTTCGCCACCGCGTAGCGGAAGCGAAGGATCCCCTGCGAAGCCTTGGCGAAGAAGGGCGGTATGTCCCGACGACGGCAGAGGCTTCGGATGGCACGCCGTCCGGCGGAATCGGGCTTTTTGCCCGTCCGGCGATAAGGCTTCGGTTGGGGGTCATTCATCGCTTTGCAAAGCGGAGGCGAAGCTGGTCATTTGCTCCGCAAACGCCTGACGCTCTGGGATTTTCCGTGGCACGCGTTACGATGACGGCAATTCCCGGAGACGGCTCTGGCGGATTGGCCCCCCATTTGCTAAGGTCGGCGTTGATTTCGGGGTATTAACTGACTCCTGTTTCGAACCAACTATGTCCGCCATGAAAAAGTCCACGTCCAAAAAAGCCGCTTCGCCCGCCCCAGCGAAAAAGCCTGCACCTGCCGCCAAGCCCGCAGCCGTCGTCGCCAAGCACGCCAAACCGGTCCTGAAAAAGACTTCGGTCAAGGCCGTCGCCTCGCGTCCTGTCACCACGACGGTTACTGCCCAGATCGACATCGGTTTCGGCAACGCGCTCTACATTCGCGGCGAAGGTCCCGGCCTGAGCTGGGATCGCGGCGTCTTGATGAACTGCGTCTCGGATGCCGAGTGGCAGATCGCACTCAAGGAGTCGGCCCGGCCGATCATTTTCAAGTTTCTCGTCAACGATCTCTCGTGGAGCACGGGCGAGGACTACACGGCCGCGGCGGGCGCATCGGTGACGCTCACGCCGGCGTTTTAATTTACGCCGCGTTGGGCGGCGGGTTTTTTTCGTGGTCGGGGTTGAGAGCGAGCAGCCGCTCGTGCATCAACCCCAAGCCTGCGTCGCGATCGGCGAGCTGCTCCGGCAGGAGCACCTCACAGCGCATCCGCACCCGCGAAAAAGGCTTCGGCACATAAAACCGATCCCAGCTGTTCAGTCGCCAGGCCGAAGTAAACTCGCCGCCGACGAGCAGCACGGGCGCGCGGGTGCGTCGCGCGACGATCACGCCGCCGGGTTTCAATTCATAGCAAGGACCGCGCGGGCCGTCGGGCGTGATGCCCACGTCGTGGCCGGCGCGCAGCGTGTCGACGAGCGCGCTGGCGGCTTCGCGTCCCAGCCGGCTGCTCGAGCCCCGCACCGTGCGCAGCCCCGCAAGGGAAAAAAACGCCGTGAGCCAGGCGCCGTCCTGGCTCGCGCTGACCAGCGCATAGGCGGGGCGGCCGACGCGGAAGCGCCGCACGATTTCCGCGGCGAGAAACAGGCGGTTGTGCCACAGCACGATCGCGACGGGCTGATCGTTTTTGGTGTAGTTCGCGAGATCCTGGGGCGTGAGTTCGAAGCGCAGCGAGCGGCCCCAGAGTCGGAGCAGCAACCCGAACGGCCACAGCAGCAGCCGCCGCCAGCCTGCAATCTCGTGCACCGCAGTGTCGGCGGCGGGGGCGGGGGAAGCTGGGGCGGATTCGTTCAACCGGTTGGTTTTCACCGAAAGCCGGCGCGCCGCCAAGCGAAGAGTCACGCCCGGAGCGATGGGTTAGGGCTTGTCGCTTCTCTCTGATCGCGCGATTGACCGAACCTCCCCGGTAATGACCCAATGAGCGCCAGCCAACCACCCATGAGCCCTCTCACTCCCTGTCCGCATCTGCCCGCCCCCCGGGCTGGACTCGACTGGCGCTCGCTGCATGCGCATCGCGGTGCGGGTCGCGGCGGGGAATTTTACCTGGTGTGCCTCGAATACGGCCACGCGCTGTGGCAGCGCGGGCTCGCTGCGCGCGCCATCCTTTGCCTCGACCGCGCGCTTGGTGCTGATTTGCGCGGCGACGAGCCGGTGCTCAACGCGTGGCCGCTGCCTTACGCGGCGATGGCGTGGTTCATCCGCCACACCCCACCGGAATTGATGGTCGGGAATGCGCGCGTGCACTTTCAGCATTACGCCGGAAGGATGAACGAGCCCCGGCGTGACCAGCGCCAGACCCGGGCCTGGGCGTGCTGGGCGCTCGTGCGCGCCGTTGCGCCCGAACTGCCCGGCGATCCGCGGCATGAAATCACGGAGCCGACGATCGAGGAGATTGCCGCCGCGTTACGCTCCCATGGCCATGCCGGCGAGGATGAACTCTGGCGCGCGGCGCTGAAAAACGCGGGCCGGTGACGACCGGGAAAAAAATGGCGCGGTGGAGGTGACTCGAACACCCGACCGGCGGTTTAGAAAACCGCTGCTCTATCCAGCTGAGCTACCACCGCAACTGGTGCGGGCATGGCTAGTTTGCACGTCGCATTGCGACAAGGGAAAACCACGCTTGACTCGACTCCCCGCAAACCTACGTTCCGCACTCTTTCCCGTTTCACGGGGTGGTAGCTCAGTTGGTTAGAGCGTCTGCCTGTCACGCAGAAGGTCGCGGGTTCGAGTCCCGTCCATCCCGCCATTTAAGTCGCGCTTCAAGCGCCACTTAAATTTTCACCGAAGCTAGGTTGCCAGTTGACGTGGCAACCTAAGCATGAATCAGACTGAATTTGCCGTCCGCCGGTTCGAAAATCGCAACGGCGTCACTTCGTGGCGCGTCGCTGGTTTGCTCCACGGAGTCCGCATCCGCAAAAACTTCAAAACGAAGGAAGAGGCGGCGGCGGAAAAAGCCACGCTTGAGATCGGGGCGTTGCAGACCACCGCCGGAATGAGAGTCACGACGACCTTTCTTTCCGATGCCCGATTGCGGGAAGCTGAGGACGCTTTTCGTCGCCTCGACTCACGGCCTCGGTCGCTCTTCTTCTATCTCGACTACGCCTTCGCGAACTACCGCGAGCCCGACCAACAAAAGCCACTGGCCGACGCGACGGCCGAATACTACGCGACGAAAAAAACGGCTCACGAGCGCACGCTGCTCTCGATGCGGCAACTGCGCTCGATCGAGAACGAACTCAATATCTTCAAAGCCCGCTTCCCGAAGGCGTTGGTGTCCGAGTTTACGGCTGCAAAACTGGTGCCCTACTTGGAGCGTGGCAAACCGTCCCTCAAAACCTACAACAACCGGCGCGGCCTTCTCTCCACTTTTTTCAAGTTTTGTTTCATGCGCGGTTGGATCGCAGAAAATCCAATTCTAAAGGTGCCGCACTTCCGGATTCGCCGGGCGCGCGGCGCTGCGACCACGCTCACCGCGGCCCATGCGCAAAGGGTCATGGACTTCGCAGAGACCTATGAGGGCGGCGTACTGGTGCCGTTCTTTGCCCTTTGCCTCTTTGCGGGCATTCGCCCGGGTGTGCCCGAAGGCGAAATATCGCGCCTCACGCCCGCGATGGTCGACCTCGAGAACGGGGAGATCAATATCACGGCGGAGGTTTCAAAGGTGAGGGAGCCACGCACCACCGTGATCCAAGCAAACCTTGCGGCATGGTTGCGTGCATATCCTCTGAAAGGAAGCGCCGTCGCGCTCGGCGATTTCAAGAAGCGGCGTCAGGCCATTTGGCGTAGACTGAACCTCTCTCAAGACATCATGCGTCATACGTTCATTAGCATGTTTGTGGCGAAGTTTCGGTCGATCGGCGAAGCGGCGATCCAAGCGGGAAACTCCGAGGCAATCATCCGCCGGCACTATTTGCATTTGAAGTCGAAGGAAGAGGCCGCGGACTTTTTTAACGTATTTCCAATCCGCATCATGGCGAATTCGGACGGCGCGCTCGC